>CAMWNH010000016.1 GCA_947175605.1 uncultured Porphyromonadaceae bacterium | reverse complement strand
GGTGGAGTGGGGCGGGTGAAGCGGATAAGCTCCAGGCGATTGATAGCTTTCTGAAGGATGTCGAAACGTTGATCGCCCAGCATTATTGTCTCGCCTTCATCGGGGATTGTGCCTGTTTCGTGAAGAATGTAGCCCGCAATTGTCTGGTATGCATCATCTTCCGGGAAGTCCAGTCCGAAACGCTCGTTGAGTTCTGCGATTTCGCATCGGCCCGAGAATTCGTATATGCCCGGGGCCACTTCCTTCTCGGTAAGGCCTGACTTGTCGTGCTCGTCCTCGATATTACCGAAAATCTCCTCGACCAGGTCCTCGAGGGTCAGCATGCCGGCCGTGCCTCCGAATTCATCAATAACGATCGCGATGGATCGCTTCTGTTGCAGCAGCCGGCGCATCATCACGTTGGCCAGCAGATTCTCCGGAGCGTAGAGTACCGGTTTGATTTGTTCGTGCCAGTCTTTTTCCGGAGTGAAAAGCTCGCTTACATGGATATAGCCCACGATAGAATCGATATCGTCGCGGTATACCAGGATTTTCGAGCGCCCGCTCTGCTGGAAGAGCGCGGAAAGGTCCTCACGCGTAGTGCCTTCGATGTTCACGGCAACAAGTTCGTTGCGCGGAATCATGCAGTCGCGCAGGTGAGTGCTCGAAAAGTCGAGAGCATTCTGGAATATCTTTACTTCGTTTTCAACCGTCCCCTTGGTTTCCTCCACATCGTCGATCGTTTCCTCGAGATAGTCATTCAGATCGCCGATGGACAGCAAGCCCGGAGTCTGCCCCTTGGCGTCCTTGATGCCCGCGAGCCGCATGAGCATACGCGAAATCCAGGCCGTGAACTGCGATATCGGATAGAGCAGGTAATAGAAAAATGCAATGGGCAGAGCAAAGATTTTCAGACTGCTGTTGGGATTTATTCCGAAGACAGTCTTGGGCACGAATTCGCCGGCAAGAAGAATCACCAGTGTGGAAATCAGCGTCTGACATACAAGCAGGAGGGCTTCATTGGAGATGTGTTGAGCCAAAAAGGGCTCGATAAGCGCCGCGAAGCCCATGCCGTATATTACCAGCATAATGTTGTTGCCCACGAGGATTGTGGAGATAAACAGCTCGGAATGAGAATAGAAACGGTTGATGATGGCTCCCACGAAGCCGCCGCGCTGCACATCGAGTTGCACACGCACGCGGTCGGACGTTACGAAAGCCATTTCCATGCCCGAAAACAGGGCCGAGAAAATCAGAGATACAATAGTGATGGTTATCCAGACGGACATTCTGCGGTGTTATCTTGGTTATTGTTATCGGATTGTCTTTTCTTGATTGTCGTGCGACCGAATTGTTCCGGCTGCAGGACGATGACGTAAACGTCGTGTTTTCGTGTCGGAGTCGTCTCTTGCAACGGTCACATCCGGCTCCTGCACATCGGCTCTGCGCGGTTTGCGTTCGGAGGGGCGCGGTGCAGCCGTGTGTCGTGTGCTGTCTGTGTGTTCCTTTCCTGCCTCGGTGCTGTCGTTGGAGCTGTGTGGAGCAGGCCTTTCCACCGGCAGGATGGCGGTGGGATGGTAGATGAGATAATCTGCCATCGCCTGATCGCTCTCAAAACCATAGCCCTCGAGGATACGGTCGCTACGCACGATGTGGATGAACGAGTCGGAGCGTATTCGCCTCGTCTCTTGTTCCCAAAAAAGCTGTTCCGTGAGGAATGAGTCACCGTCCGTGCTCACCATCACTACGTTACCGTCGAGCTGCCAGAGTCTTTTGCGGGAAAAGTAGATGGCCGAGTCGCATACCACCGTACTCACCGGGCGCAGAAAGTCATCGAACTGTTCGAGCTCGAGGCCTTCCGGGAAGCGCCAGTATGGTTCGGACGTGTCGTCGTAGACATACCAGACAGGAGTGCTCAGGTGGTAACGTGTATAGCCTGAATCGCTTATGAAGGTCTGCACGTCGAGCGTTGCCATCGTGGGCGTGGACGAACCGGCATTCGCCACGTAACGCTTCACCTCCTCTCCGCATCCGCCCAAAACAGGCGCAAGCAGCACAAACGACAGTGCTATCACGGGAAGACGTCTCACGGCCTCGGATGCTCTTGTCTTAGTAGATTCGGCTCTGGCGGAACCACATCTCGTTGAAGTTTATGCCGAGAGTGATGTTGAAATAATTTTCCTTGATAAGGTCGCGAGGATACGACTCGCGGCACATCCATTCAAGGCCGAGGTTTACGGTGGTCTTGAACGTGGGCACGGGGAAGCCCAAGCCCATGCTTACGCCGAATTCACGCACGTTATTGTCGCGTACGATCAGATAGTCACGGTTGTAGAAAGCCCCCAGACGGTAGTTGATGCGGCTGCCATAATTGCCGCGGGCGTTGGGAACGAACTGCATGCCGGCTGCAACTTTCCAGCGGTTGGCCAGGTCGTGAGAAATCTGGTCCGAAAGGAAGCCACGGAACTTGGCTTTCGACCAGGGCTGATATGTGAAGTCGCCCTCGAACATCCATCGGCTGCCGATACGGTAGTTGATGCCTGCGCCCCACGTGTCGGGAAGAGTGTAGTTGTTGCGGAGACGGTGCTCGTCCTCGACCTCGGGACTGCTGAGATTCTCCACATAGTAGTAGGTCTTGGCCGAGCCGAGAAGGGTCTTTCCGGGACGGTACGTCAGGCCGAAGTTTATGTATTGCCCCGGCAGCGTTACAAAGCCGTACTGGATGCCGGCAGTCATGTTCCAGTCGTTCACGCGTATTTCCTTCTGGAACACGGCCTGCGAGTTGGAAGCGCCCACGATGGCATATGAATTGTTGAGCACGGAACCGAACATATAGGAAAAGTCCACGCCTACATAAAATCCGCGGAACAGATTTCCGGCCACGCCTATGTAGAACTCGTTTATGCTTCCTGAGCCTTCGCGGGTAGCTATACCGTTGGTGATCTCATCGCCAAACGAATATCCGACCGAGGAGAAAGGCACAAGGCCCACACTCATGCCCATATGGCGTCCTACGGGAAACTGCATGGTCATGTAGTCCAGACCACCACCGAAATTATTGTCCGAAATTTTCTCACCTGCATCGGTGTTTTCCGTCTGCCATAGAGCTGTCAGCCCCACACCGAGGTCGAAAAGGAAGGTGAGACTGTCCACGGCTGCGTACGAGGCCGGGTTCATGGCGTTGATTTGTCGTCCGTTGCTCATGGCATATCCCACGCCGCCCATAGAGCGTTGCGTGGAGGTGGCGCGGTCGCGCAGGATGCCGTAGCCGTAGCGGGAGTAGGGGCTCATGGTGCCGTTCTGGGCCTTCATGGAGAGGCCGGTGCCGAGCAGGAGCAGCAGGGCGGCCACGCAGGTGCGCAAGTCAGAGAGTTTCATTATATTCCAGTAGTCGTTTTAGTCCGTGATGAATTAAGTCGGGGCAAACCCGTGTGCCAGGTATCCCCCCGAGGGCCTTGTCGAGCAGAGGGGCTACGCCGCCGGTAAGAACAGCCATTCCCTCCGGGCCAAGAAGGCCGGTGTAAAAAAGAATTTCGGCTCCTACGCCGCGGATCACGCCGGCTCGGATGGCCGTCTCGGTGGAGTGCCCGAATACGGGCGTCTCTCCGTCCTCGGCTCCGCTTAGCAGAGGCAGCGCGGGAGCCACTTCATGCAGCCCGCGGAAACGAGCGCGAATTCCGGGGGCTATGTTGCCTCCCAGATATGTTCCTTCGGGATCCACAAGGTCGTAGGTTATGGCCGAGCCAAGGTCTACGACGAGCATAGGCCTTCCCTTGCCGTACACGGCCAGGGCTCCGAGGGCCGCTCCGAGGCGATCGGCACCGAGGGTTTCCGGAGTGCTGTAGCGAACTCCCATGGGCATCGGTGTGTCGACGGTCAGCTGAAGGCAGAGTCCTCCGGGAGCAACCACGCGGCGCAGAGCTTCCATGATGGCAGCGTCACCTCCGTCCTTCACCACCGACGCAAAGGCTGCACCGATAAGCTTGCCTTCGGCAGCGGCTTCCTCCACAAGGCGCACGCATTCAGCCGTTTCCGAGCTGTCGCGGGTGTGCAGATGCCTTGCAATACGACCATTCTCACCCCAGAGGGCAAGTTTTGCAGCCGAGTTGCCGCGGTCGAGTGTCAGGACAAAGTTTTCCATACCAAGGCACAAAATTAATAAAAGATATGCAATAATCTCCCCACTCGCTATGATTTAAATATTTATTAACGCATTATAGTCTTCGGAAGTGACGTGCTGTTTGCCTGTTTCAAAAAAAAGCCGTAACTTTATGCTCAAATTTTCTAATCCTTAAAAATCAACCATGACAAATCCTGTATTTTGGCTCGTGCCTGCTGCATCGATTATCGCGCTTCTGCTGGCTTGGTATTTCTTCCGTCAGATGATGCGTGAAAGCGAAGGCACCGACACGATGCAACGCATTGCCTCGCATGTGCGCAAAGGTGCAATGTCCTATCTCAAACAACAGTACAAGATCGTGGGATGCGCTTTCGTGTGTCTCGTGATTCTTTTTTCAATTATGGCCTATGGCTTCCAGCTTCAGAATCCGTGGGTGCCCGTGGCATTCCTCACCGGCGGCTTCTTCAGCGGCCTTTCCGGATTCCTGGGCATGAAAACGGCTACTTACGCCTCCGCCCGTACGGCCAATGCCGCTCGTAATTCGCTCAACCGCGGTCTGCGCGTCGCCTTCCGCTCGGGCGCTGTGATGGGTCTTGTTGTGGTTGGTCTCGGACTTCTCGACATCTCCTTCTGGTATCTGCTTCTTGACTGGCTGGTTGATTTGCCCGGCACTGCCAAGCTGGCCATGATCACAACCACGATGCTCACGTTCGGCATGGGTGCCTCAACGCAGGCTCTCTTCGCTCGTGTGGGCGGCGGTATATACACTAAGGCTGCCGACGTAGGCGCCGACCTCGTGGGCAAGGTTGAAGCCGGTATTCCTGAAGACGATCCCCGCAATCCGGCCACAATCGCCGACAATGTGGGCGACAACGTGGGCGACGTTGCAGGTATGGGTGCCGACCTTTACGAGAGCTATTGCGGATCCATCCTCGCGACATCGGCTTTAGGTGCTGCTGCTTATCTCACCACCGGCGACACCGCAATGCAGTACAAGGCTGTTGTGGCACCGATGCTTATTGCCGCAGTCGGCATCATCCTCTCCATCATCGGTATTTTCAGCGTGCGTACGAAGGAAAACGCTACGATGAAGGATCTTCTGGGCTCGCTATCGTTTGGTACAAATCTAAGCTCCGTGCTCATTGTGGGCGCCACATTCTTCATTCTGTGGCTCCTGCAGCTTCAGAACTGGGCCCTCATCGGTTGCTCGGTTGTCGTTGGACTTCTCGTGGGTATTATTATAGGACGTTCGACAGAGTATTACACCTCCCAGAGCTACCGTCCTACAAAGAAGCTGGCTGAAAGCGGCAAGACGGGTCCTGCAACAGTGATCATTTCCGGCGTGGGCCTCGGCATGGTTTCTACTGCAGTGCCTGTCATCGCTGTGGTTGCCGGTATCATTCTTAGCTACTGGTTTGCATCAGGCTTTGACTTCTCCAATGTGGCTCTTGGCCTCTACGGTATCGGTATCGCTGCCGTGGGTATGCTTTCCACGCTCGGCATCACACTTGCCACGGATGCTTACGGCCCCATCGCCGACAATGCAGGCGGTAATGCCGAGATGAGCGGCCTCGGTCCGGAGGTTCGCCGTCGTACGGACGCACTTGATTCGCTGGGCAACACCACAGCTGCCACGGGCAAGGGCTTCGCAATCGGTTCTGCAGCGCTTACCGGTCTCGCACTGCTTGCTTCATACATCGAGGAAATCCGTATCGGTCTCGATCGTCTGGGCGAGACATTCATCACGCTGGGCGATCGTATGGTGCCCCTGCACGAGGCAACGTTTACGGACTTCATGCAGTTCTATGAAGTCAATCTCATGAGCCCCAAGGTGCTTTCGGGCATGTTTATCGGCGCCATGATGTCCTTCCTTTTCTGTGGCCTTACGATGAATGCCGTGGGGCGTGCAGCCTCACATATGGTCGACGAGGTGCGCCGTCAGTTCCGCGAAATAAAGGGAATTCTCGAAGGCAAGGCCGAGCCGGACTATGCACGCTGCGTGCAGATTTCCACCAAGGGTGCCCAGAAGGAAATGATCTTCCCCTCGGTGCTGGCTATCCTCGCACCCATCGTCACGGGTCTTGTGTTCGGTGTTCCCGGTGTGATAGGTCTTCTCGTGGGCGGTCTCTCGGCCGGCTTTGTACTGGCTATTTTCATGGCTAATGCAGGCGGCGCATGGGACAATGCCAAGAAGTATATCGAGGAAGGAAACTTTGGCGGCAAGGGCTCGGAAGTGCACAAGGCAACCGTGGTAGGTGATACTGTGGGCGATCCTTTCAAGGACACCAGCGGTCCCTCCCTGAATATCCTTATCAAGCTTATGAGCATGGTGGCTATCGTAATGGCCGGCCTCACCGTAAGCTGGAGCCTATTCTGATCAGCGCATCACAAAAATAAATTAGCGCCATCCCGCACATAGCCGGGGTGGCGCTTTTTGCAGTATCGCTGATGCTTATCCGGGGAGAACTATCGGCGCGAGACGACGTGAGGGCAGTTCGAAAATGTCGCCTATCCGGGGTTCGCTGAAGAGAATGGCGCAAAGTGTGGACGTGATCACATCGAGGTCGGGGCGCACAGGGCTGTTATCGCGGACTGCATGGCCGGCTGCCAGAAGGAATGTAGCATTGTTGGCGTCGATGAGTGGGTCGTGCAGCCTGATGCGAATGCGTAAAGACGGATGTGCTTCGGCCAGAGCGTTCAGAACTGTAGATGCATCGAGGATGCGCATCATGGTTCCGGACCTCAGACGTGCTTTGGGAGCTCCTTCCGCATCGGTGCGAACGGTGAGTGAATATTCCGCTCCGGCTTCCGTGCGCAGTGCTTCCATTATGCCCGTTGTGCAGCCCGGAGAAGAGCTGTAGAGACCATGGACGGTCAGCGGTTCGCCGGGTTCGGGATGCCGCCCCGCAAACATAATGGCCTTGCCGGCATCGTCGCCGGCAGCTATTACGGAACCATCGGCCATGCCTATCTGTTCGCACAACAGTTCGAAGTCATGGTCGGACAAGAGTATGGACATGTCGCGTCCGCGTGCAATATCAGCCAGGATTGAGGGATTAGGTTCGCAGCCTACTACTCCCTCGGGCGCGGAGAACAGATAGCCTGCTGTGTAGCGCTCTTCGGCGTAGTAGCCCACGGTGGAGAAGCCGAATTTATCGAAAAAGAAGTATAGTCGGCGTGTGGGTGGGTTTACGGCGGCAAAGGCTACGCCTCGCATAGCTTCCTCGCGAAGGACGTCTTGGAGCAATTCTGTCATGCAGCCTTTCCCGCGCTCTCCGGGCATAGTCGTGGCACGTGATATGTTCACCAACGGGAGTTCTCTGCCCCAGAACAGGAATGGATAGCTCCGCGCGATCATTCCGGCACGGCCATCGGAACTTACCCGCACTTCATCGTCGCTTCGGAGCAGTCGCTCGAAGTACCATTGCGTGCGCATTGCCCGCTGGCGCTTGTACGAAGCCTCGTAGATCTTTCGGTATGTTTCAAGTGCGTTCATTGACCATCCTCCCAGTAACTTCGTAATGGATATTTGCTCGGTCGGAGCATAAGCCGCAGTCCGGCCGAGAAGGTAAAGTAGCTTACAATCCAATTGAGGAGCACGACAGCCTTGTTGCGCATGCCAAGGAGGCTCATCAGATGCACGCACATCCAGACCATCCATGCCATCCAGCCGGAGAAGTGCGTCTTGCCCATGTCCACGACGGCACGATTGCGTCCGATGGTGGCCATGGAGCCCATGTCGCGATACTCGAACGCTTTGTCGAAGCGTCCTGTGTTGAGATTATGCCCCAAAGTGTTGCCCTGCTGTATAGCGACTTGCGCAAGCTGCGGGCATCCCCGGGGATATTTTTCGGATATGTGCAGCGAGATGTCGCCAATAGCATAAACGTCTGACAGACCTGTGACGCGGTTGTATTCGTCCACGATCCATCGGTTGCCCGGCCCGGGGGTTACGTCCGAGCCTTCAGTGTTGAAGGATTCGCCTGTTACGCCCGCTGTCCATACGACGGTCTCTGTGGCGATCGTGCTCCCGTCGGAGAAGGTGACGACGCCCTGATCATAGGTCTTCATGCTCTTGCCCAACTGAACTTCCACCATCAGCTGGCCCAGTGCTTTCAGGGCATCCGCGCCTGAACGCGGACTCATGGTGCGCAGAAGAGAATCAGTTCCTTCGACGAGTATCACCCGCACTTCATCGCGGTCGATGCCCGGATATTCACGCGGAATCACGTATCGCTTCAGTTCGCCCATGGCGCCTGCAATCTCCACGCCGGTAGGACCGCCTCCCACCACTACAAAGGTCAGCAGGCGTGCACGCTCGGCCGGATCTTTGGTTATGGATGCGCGTTCGAGTCGGTCGAGAATTTCGTTACGGGTTCGTATGGCCTGGGAAACACTCTTAAGCGTGAAGACGTGCTTGTGCAAGTCGGGGATGCCGAAGAAATTATTAGTAGTTCCTGCGGCTATGACGAGTGAATCATAGGGTATAGTCTCGAATTGGGTCTTTACTTCCTTGCGCTCGAAGTCTATATCCTTTACATCGCCCATCCGATAGTTGGTTCCTTTCACCTTGCGGGAGCGGATCTCCCGACGGAATGGGAAGCATATGTCGGAGGCTTCGAGGCCGGAGGAGGCGACCTGATAGAAAAGGGGAGGGAAGCAATGGTAGTTATGGCGATCGATAATGGTAACATCCCAAAGTTTCTTATCAATAGCCTTTGCCAGATTCAGACCGGCGAAACCACCGCCAATAATTACGAGGCGGCGACGTGTGGAGGAGGTTGAGGGTGTGCTTGACATAGAGCGTGTATAGGTTGGAACGTGCTGTTCGGTTAGTAGCTTTTAAAGTACAACACTTTTGAGGCGCTCAAAGTTTGAGCATATCCCAATGCAAGACAAAGGCTGGAAAATAGAATTATTACACAGCAAATTCTATTTCTAAACATTTGTTGAGAGTATGTAATTCTAAATTCTATAATTTTGCAAAAACACAAAACCGGATATATGAAAGTATTTAAATTTATTTTAGTTGCGATTCTAATTGCCACACAACAGTATGTGTCGGCGCAGACTGTGTCATGTTCTCATGTCGATTCGTTGCTTTCGGAGTTCCGTTATCCTGAGGCTCTGCAAGAATACCTTGCCCTGCATGACAACAATTTGAACTGGATGACGTCCAGCACGGCGATGAATGCTGCTATCGCGGCGGCGCAATGCGAAAATGATTCTCTTGCAGCGGAATTGGTGGCCCGCGCACTTGAAGCAGATTCAACATTTTTCGATGAGCGCATTTCGGTTACGGAGTTGTTGGAGAATTGTCGCTTGTTGGAGTGCTGGGATGCCCTTCAAGAAGAAAGCGAACGTCGCCTGGCCAAGACAATGACAAATTACGATATTGATCTCCGAAATATTCTCCTCGACATATATCACTCCGATCAGAATCCTCGTGGACAGCTGTTTAAACTCTATCGATCGGAGCCGGGCAATAAAGATGGTGTGAGTAAGATCTGGCAGGAAATACACAGGAACGACAGCATCAATTATGCTCGCACAATAGAGCTGCTGGATCAATATGGTTGGATTCCATGCTCCAAGGTTGGGACCGCCAACCAGGCTTTATTCTTTGTAATTCAACATGCAGCTCCGGAAGTAATTGCTAAATATATACCTATGTTTGAGGTTGCGGTAAAGGACGATGAGATTCCGAAGGACTTATTCGCCAAAATGTACGACAGGCATCAGATGTATTCAGGAAAGCCGCAACGCTATGGCACTCAGAGCGTCCTGAAAGATCCTTCGTCCAAAGAAATGGTGCTTTGGACAATCGAGGATCCGGAAAATGTAAACGCCTTGCGAAAAGAAATGGGCCTCCGGCCCCTGGAAGGATACCCACGGTGAAGATAATCGTTCGCGCTTATCGAGTCAGAGAAAGGGGGCCGCTTGCTTTCAATTTCGGGTAGCGGGGGATTTATTTGCTGCGGAGGGGAATTTTGATTATCTTTGTAAAGATTTACGGCAAATTCCGCGCATGAAAAAGATAATCTGCATCGGCGAGTGTTCGCTGAACATCGTTTTCGGGCCCGATGGACAGCCACTTGGCTCGATGCCCGGCGGTCGCATTCCCAATGCGGCTGCGATTTTGGCCCGCACCGGTCTGCGGGTGTTGATGGCTTCCGAGCTCACTACCGATGGAGTGGGCAATATGGTGGCCGACTTTCTTCAGGCAAGCGGTGCAGACCTTTCTGCGCTCGACCGCTACTCCGAAGGGCGTACGCCGCTGAACGTGTTCACTATGGGCGCGGACGGCCTGCCTTCGCTGACGCGATACGAGAAGTACGCCGATGACGACGAGGGATTCGACATCGTGTGGCCGCGTGTGGAGGAGGGTGATATCGTAGTGTTCGGTGGATATTATGCCATCGCACCCCGCACGCGCAGGCGTCTGTCGCGTTTCCTTGAGAATGCCCGCGAGATGAAAGCCGTGCTGGTGTATCTGCCCGGATTCCTGCCCGTGCAGGAGCCGCGCATCACGCGTGTGATGCCGGCAATCCTCGAGAATCTGGAGCTTGCCGATCTGGTGCTGACGCGCAACGATGACCTGAATCTCATATTCGGGGTTCAGGGCCATGGATGCTATGACAAGCATGTGGGATTCTACTGCCGCTCGCTCGTAAATGTAGATCCTGTGGAATGCAAGATCGTGTATTACAGCGGACGTGAGTATTCCGAGGTGTCCATTCCGGGCCTCCAATGCCGTACGCTGCTGTGGAATGCAGGGGCGCTGGCCGGTGTGACTGATGCACTTGTGGCCTGCGATGCAAGCACGGAGACGCTTGAGGAGCCCGGCGAGGATTTCCGGCGTGAGGTGCTTGAACGTGCGGTGAAGTCTGCCGATGAGGCCTATGGCTCGGCCACGGCGCCCTGGCAGCTTTGTGAATGAACGAGTAGTATTTAATTTATATAAATTTCAAATCCATGTCTTCTCCCGCTTTTGCGCCGCATGACGGCGACTTGTTTTCCACTGAGCGTGATATGCGTGTTGCCATAGTGCGCACCCGCTGGAACAGCCATATCACGGAGCGCCTCCTCTCGGGTGCTCTCGACACTTTTGCCCAGGCGCGTCTTCATCCCGAGGATGTGAACGTGTTTGAGGTCCCCGGCGCGGTCGAGCTCACTTTCGCTGCCTCGCGTCTGATCGAGACTGGCTTCTATGATGCCATCGTCGTGCTGGGATGTGTCATACGCGG
Organism: uncultured Porphyromonadaceae bacterium; assembly: GCA_947175605.1. Lineage (GTDB taxonomy): Bacteria > Bacteroidota > Bacteroidia > Bacteroidales > Muribaculaceae > CAG-873. The sequence goes on along the minus strand of CAMWNH010000016.1, from coordinate 23,106 downwards.
CGGCACGCCACACTTCGACTACGTATGCCAAAGCGTGACGGACGGTGTGACGCGCCTCAATAGCGAGTGCGATATACCCGTGATTTTCGGCGTACTAACCGTGGATTGCGAGCAGGATGCCCTGGACCGTGCCGGCGGAAAGCTCGGCAACAAGGGTGCTGAAGCTGCCGAGGCCGCTCTGCAGATGTACGATTTTATGACGCAGGTGGAAGAGATCTGAAACACTTTTGTGATGTGAGCTGTTTTAAATACATAGGAAAATTAAGTTTCAACGTTTTAAACACTCATCGCTATGTCACAGAACTCTGACTCCCGCAAATCTTCCACTCCCACTTGGGTGTGGGTAGTAATTGGAATTATAGTTGCCACGCTTACGGTGGCTTGTCTGATCTACATAGGCTGGTTCGATGCAGAGACACATGTCGATACTCCTGCCGGCGATAATGTGACGCAACAGTACGAGCTTACCGAGCCTCAGGCCGATCAGCCCGGTGAGGCAGATTGGCAGAATGCCGACCACCGCTCGCTGCAGGATGTGATCGTGGATCCTGCCGGCGCAGAATAATCCGGATTTCTCCGGTCATGTTTTATATGTCAAGACACATTGTTTTACACTCATTAGTGCTTTTGGCCGCATCGCTGCTCATGGGCGCATGCGACCAAAGGCCTGACTCGCAGTCTCTGCTTCAGGACGCGGAGACCGCTTATGCGAGCCATAACTACGACGAGGCGCAGGCTCTCTGCGATACGCTTGTGCTGCGTGCACGCGGCGGCGAGCAGCTGGGGCCCGACGTGGCCTGTCGTGTGGCTCTTATCCTTGTCCGTCTCGGCGAGGTGACGAATCTCGAGGACGAGAACACCGCCGCAGCATGGCAGAGCCTTCGCATGGCTCTTGAGGCTACGCCCGATACGCTGGCCGATGTGATTCGTCGTCTCCCGCCCGACGATCAGGCAACGCTGATGATGCTGACGCGTCTTAACGTACGCCCGGATACGACCGTCGCTGCGGAATATCCCGATGAATATCATGCACTCGAATCCGAATCAAATTCCTTATCTGAAGATGAACTCCACTGAATCCTGGCAGGACAAGCTGCGTGCAATGCTCGAAGCATCCGGCGGTGTGCCGCAGGAGGAAGATACTGAAATCACGACAGCCGAAGCGACCGTCGAGGGTAAGACCGTGCAGAAGTCGCCCCTCGCGATTCTCTATGAGCGCAAGGGTCGCGGAGGAAAGCAAGCCACGATTATTTCTGGTTTTGAACTTTCCGAGCCGGAGATTCAGGAGATTGCCGCACGCATAAAAAAGAAACTTGCAACCGGAGGCAGCGCCCGCGGGGGCGAAATCCTAATTCAGGGCGATCGACGCGAAGACCTCCGCAAGCTCTTGCCGCAGCTGGGTTTCAAGCTGCGATGACTCTCGGCCCCGGGAAGCCGCCATTTCATCAAATCGTCATTACATCACACTGCTAACTCCTTTCCGTACTTGCTCACCATATACAAGGCTTCAGCCGGTTCCGGCAAGACCTTCACACTGGTCCTCCGTTATATATCCATCCTTCTCGGAATAAAACTCACGGGCAGGGACGGCAGTGTGCGCCATGTGCTGAACATCGACAAATACGTCCCATCGGGTCATCGTCAGGCGCGTCGACACCGCGGAATTCTTGCCATTACCTTCACCAATAAGGCTACGGCGGAGATGAAGGCCCGTATCGTGCAGAATCTGAATGAGCTTGCAGCGATGCCCGAGGGGAAGAAAGACAATGGCTATGTTCCGGCTCTTCTAAGCCTTTACGGATGCACGAGAGCCGAACTTGCGCAGGCCGCCTCTATGGCCGTGAAGGAACTCCTGTGCGACTATTCGCAGTTCAATATCAGCACTATCGACTCTTTTTTTCAGAGCGTTTTGCGCGTGTTTGCCCGCGAGGTCAATCATCAGGGCGACTATGCCGTGCAGCTTGATGATGCGGATGCCGTCGGTGCGGGCATAGGCTTGATGCTGGACGATATAAATAACGGCAGTCATCCCTCAGCCACGCATCTCAAGCGCTGGATAGACACCCTGATGGCCCGAAAGATCAGCGATGGCTCGCGCTTCAATGTTTTCGATGCCGATTCGTCGCTGCGCACGGGATTGCGCAAGTTTGTCGAGAAGATGTGCGGCGAGACTTTCCGCCGGCATGCTCCGGAGATGGAGGCTTATCTGTCCGGCGACAAGATACGCCGTCTTGGCCTTGCCCTTGCTGCGGAGCTCGATACGAAGCTTCCGGATGCCTGCCGGCGACTGGCTGCCTCGTTTGCGGGTGTAATGGACGCACATGGCGTGGACTCCGGGCAGATGAAGAATAATTTCGGCACGCTGCTGGATTGTCTTGCCAAGGGGGAGGTGCCAGATGAGAAGATGGCGGGCCAGCGTGCGCCCGTCGGGTTCCTCAACTGGCTGGAGTTGAACAATCCCGATAACACCATCGAGCGCGAAAAACTGTTCACCAAGAGCCGCTTGCCCAAGGACGGCCGCAATCCCATATATCCATCCGAATCTTTTGTCAGCGAGGGCGCGAAGTTCGCGGCTCAAGCCCGGGAGCTTTATCTTCGGCACAAGATAATATCGGGATGTCTCACGGCCTGCTACAATCTTGAGTTCCTCGGATATGCATCGCAGTATATCGACATCTATCGTCGCGAGAACAATCTGATACTGCTATCCGACACCAACGAATTGCTCCGCCGCATAATCAAGGAATCCGATCTGCCCTTCATCTACGAGCGCATTGGCACAACCGTGACAAATCTGCTCATCGACGAGTTTCAGGATACGTCCGTGATGCAGTGGGAGAATCTTCGTCCGCTCGTGTCGCAGAGCCTTTCGCAGGGTCATGATAATCTGATTATAGGCGATGTGAAGCAAGCCATATACCGCTTCCGTAACTCGGATTCGTCCATGCTTGATTCAGGTGTGCAGGAGCAGTTTCCCAATCTGCATGAAGTGCGCGGAACAATTCCTGCGGAAAATACCAACTATCGTTCGTCGCACGCTGTCGTGCGCTTCAACAATACAGTGTTCCGCATCCTGTCGCGTCAGATGGGAGTCCCGGGCTATGAGGGCGTGTGTCAGGCGCTGGCCTCCAAGACGGCGGAGGAGCCGGGATATGTCCGTCTTGAATTTTTGAATTCGTCCGGCAGGACGGCGGCGGAGACGGATGCCATAGCCTTCCGCCGAATGGCTAATGACATCCTGCGCCAGCATGAGGAGGGCTACGACTGGAAAGACATTGCTGTGCTCGTGCGTGAAGGCAGTACGGGCGTGGCGCTTGTGGCGCAGATCATGGAAGAATTTCCTGAAATCCCTTTCATATCCGACGAGGCCCTGCTGATTGACCGTTCTCCGGCGGTGCAGCTCATTCTGAGCATGCTTCGTATTGTCGATGAGGCATACGCCTTCGCGGGCGATTCGCAGCGCGAGATCGAGGAGCGCCGCTATGCCACGCAGCGGGAGATAAACATGATGATAAGTCGCTTCAACTTTTATCTTGGCGACGGGCTTGAGCCGGCCGTGGCCCTGCGTAAGGCCATCAAGGACAGCCCCGAGGAGGCGGAAAAGATACATATCGATGTGGACGACGTGATACGCCGGCGCCCTGCCAATCCGGCGGCGCTTGTGGAGACGATCGTTGCCACGCGTCTGGGCGAGGATATACGTAGACGGGAATACGTCTTCATCGCATCTTTTCAGGATGCTATGGAGCGCTTTTTCTCGACCAACGAGGGCGGAATAAAAGCATTTCTCTCCTGGTGGGACGAACATAAGGACAAGCTTGCCATCGCTTCACCTCCGGATATTGATGCTGTGTCGGTAATGACTATCCACAAGTCCAAGGGCCTTGAATGGGCCTGCGTGCATATTCCTGACTGCTCGTGGGAGCTCGCCCGCACCGATCCGCAGATATGGTATGACATACGGCCGATGTTGGAGGCCTGGATGCCCTCGGCTCTTGGCCTTGAGCCTCCGATGCTGCTTGTCAAGAGCAACTCTACGTTCGGGCTCGAAGGCTCGCCCCTCGCCCCGGCCTACCGCAAGGATGTGGCCGAGCAGACGGCCGACGGACTCAACACTACGTACGTGGCTTTTACGCGGGCGAGAAACGAACTGTGCATCAGTTGCCGGGTGTCTGTAGACAAGAAAGGCTGTGAGTCTTTTGCCGGTGTCGGTGCGGACTTGCGGGAGGCTTTCAGGCTTGCGCAGACCGGGCTTAACGCCGAGCTTGCTGCCGACCCCCTGTGTGTGCCCCTGACACTCGAATATTCCGAGGACCCGGATGAGCCGCGCTATACTTGTTCTCTCGGTGCGCCTGCGCCGAAGCATGGAGAGGAGGGTGCGAAGAAGGAGGGTGGAGACTCGTCCGATGCGCTGACCGCTGTATTTGACCCCGGCACGTACGAGTCTGTGCTCCGGAGCGATGCCCGTGAGCTCACGCGCGTGGATGATGCGCTGACCCGTGCGTATCTGGCCTTCGAGGACGAGGACGACGGCGATGAGGAATATTTCTCCGGAAAGAATATCGTGGACAAGGAACCGTTCACTAACGAGCGTATGCGTCTCGCGGCCGCTCGTGGCACCAATATCCACAATATCCTTGCCCTGATGCGTCATATTTCAGACATGCCGGCGGCTATAAGGACTGTTGGCAGTTCGGCCCGGCTGTCAGTGCAGGAAAGCGAAGAAATCGAACGTATACTGCGCGAGGCTTTCGAGGCTTCCCCGCAGGCGAGGGCTTGGTTCTCCGATGGTCTTAAGGTAATGAGCGAACGCAGTATATACGTGCCCCTTGCTGACGAATATTATCGGCCCGACCGAGTGGTGACATTCCCTGACGGCAGCATACACGTCGTTGACTATAAATTCACGAGCCGCCACCTTGCGGAGCATGTGCCGCAGGTGCGCCACTATCGCGAGCTCCTTAGGGCTATGTATCCCGACTCGCCCGTGAAGGCCTTCCTGTGGTATCCCGAGCTCAAAATACTTATGGAAGTGTGAACCCGGCAAATTGTATGCTTGTTTCTATATAAAGCACGATCAACTATATGAAAGCTAAACATAATAATACACGACGCGTTTTGCGTAGCACGCTTGCAGTGGCAGCGGCCTTGGCTGCCTCGGCAGGTCTCGGGTCATGTATAGGTCTTGATGCGGCCCTCGACTCCGGCGGAGTATATTGGAGCATCGACGATTATATCGGTGCTCCCGGCTATTACGGACCGGGGTGGGGTGCACCCGCGCCTCCGCCTCCTGCGTTTGCGCCCTTCCCGGGTTATTATCCCCCGGTGGGGCCTCCCGTGCCCGTTCGTCCCGTCCGTCCGCCTCAGCCCGACAGCCCCGGTTCTGTAAGGCCGAGTAATCCCGGCAATACCGGAAATTCACATGGCCCCGGTGGCGAAATACGTCCCGGAAACTCCGGGCGCCCCGTGCGTCCTCAGGGAAGCACCACTCGTCCCCGCTGAAATTCTCCCCATTGTTATTGAGCAAAAGTGGCTGCCACGGCGTTCCATATCCGACGCTGTGGCATTCTTTTTGCAGCTATATGAAGCGTCCTCCGGCGAAAAGCGCTTCGGAGTCTTGATATTTTAGAAAAATTATTGTATCTTTGCACGCTAATGTGCATCTATAACCGGATAAGCATAAGACATGAGACAACTTAAAATCATTAAATCAATTACAAACCGCGAAAGCGCCTCGCTCGATAAGTATCTTCAGGAAATCGGCCGTGAGGAGCTTATTTCGGTCGAAGAGGAAGTCGAGCTGGCCCAGCGTATCCGACAGGGCGACGAAGCTGCGCTCGACAAGCTCACTCGCGCAAATCTCCGATTCGTTGTATCCGTGGCGAAGCAGTACCAGAATCAAGGTCTTTCGCTTCCCGACCTCATCAACGAAGGCAATGTAGGTCTCATTAAGGCAGCGCGAAAGTTCGACGAGACGCGTGGTTTCAAGTTTATCTCTTATGCTGTGTGGTGGATCCGCCAGTCCATTCTTCAGGCTCTTGCCGAGCAGAGCCGTATTGTGCGTCTTCCGCTCAATCAGGTCGGCTCTCTCAACAAGATCAGCAAGGCCCTCTCGAAGTTCGAGCAGGAGAACGAACGCCGTCCCTCGCCCGAGGAGCTTGCCGAGGAACTGGACGTGCCGGTCGAGAAGATTGCCGACACGCTCAAGGTGTCCGGCCGACACATCAGTGTCGACGCGCCTTTCGTTGACGGCGAAGACAACAGCCTTCTCGACGTGCTGACCAATGATGATTCGCCTATGGCCGACGCTACGCTGAATCAGGAGTCGCTCTCCAACGAAGTTGAACGTGCACTCCGCCAGCTCCACGATCGTGAGCGCGAAATTCTCAAGATGTTCTTCGGCATAGGATGCCAGGAAATGACTCTTGAGGAAATCGGTGCGAAGTTCGATCTCACGCGCGAGCGTGTGCGTCAGATCAAGGAGAAGGCTATCCGCCGTCTCAAGGGTCAGAAGAGCCGTCTGCTCAAGAGCTATCTCGGTTCCTGAGCGCTGCATTTCCACACACCACAGCAAAGAACGCAAGAGCGCCACTCTGAAATCGGAGTGGCGCTCTTGCGTTTTCGTCTATTCTTTCCTCCCGGGAGTTGGAGGTGCGTATAAACGAAGAAGTCATCCACCTTCCCTCTTTGGGAATCAGTGAACGACTTCTGTAGAAATTGGAAGTCTTTGGACTCCGACTGAATTATTCAGCAGCGGGAGCTTCTACAACTTCAGCAGCAACCTCAACGAGAGTGTCGTTGGTGAGGGTGTCTACAGCTTCTTCTACAGCAGCTTCTACTACTTCGGTAGCAGCAGCTACGGTGTCGGTTGCAGCTTCTTCAGCCTTTTCAGCGTTGCCGCAGGAGAACATGGTAGCGCTCATGGCAACAGCAGCGAGTAAAACTAACTTTTTCATTTTGTCTCTTTGTTAAAAGTAATAAAACATTAGTTGCTTCAAAAACACCACAAAGTTAAGGCAAAATTTTCATACTTAATGCATTTTTCTCCTTTTTTTTCGCGGGAAGCTGCATTTTTAACATTTCTAAACTCAACTCTGTGCTGTATCTGTTTGTTTTTCAGGCCTGAGTCACGGCCAGGCGATTTGCCATCACTATAGCCTTGCTTATATGGTCGCAGATATGGTCAGCGCCTATCAGGCGGTCGATGCCGGCATTATGCAGGCTCTCCGCAACCTTGGGATTGACTCCTGAAAGCACCACATGGATGCCCTCCTTCTGCGAGGCTTTAATGAGAATCTCGAGATTGTGCAGGCCCGTGGCATCAATAAAGGATACCTTGCGCATGCGTATTATGCGCACCTTCGGTTTTTCAGCCATGCTCGAGCGCATAAGCTCCTCGAATTTGGTGGCGATTCCGAAGAAGAAGGGGCCGTCGATTTCGTACACGCTTACGCCTTTCGCCACGTTCAGCACTTCGTGGTGCGTGCCGCCGAGATCGGTGCCCTCCGCTACATCGAGTTTCTCGGAGTAGACCTTGATATCCGAATTCTCCATCACTCGTTGCATGAACAGCACCACGGCAAGCATAAGACCTATCTCGATGGCTATCGTAAGGTCGAAGATCACAGTGAGCAGGAAGGTGACGATCAGTACGGAGATATCGCTCTTTGGCGCGTGGAAAATACCGATGATGGTGCGCCATCCGCTCATATTGTAGGCCACGACCATCAGCACGGCTGCCAGACAGGCCAGAGGCACATAGTTGATGAGAGGCATCAGGAAGAGGAAGATCAGCAGGAGCACCAGCGCATGCACTATGCCGGCCACGGGTGTGCGTCCGCCGTTGGTGATGTTGGTCATCGTTCGGGCGATTGCTCCGGTCACGGGGATGCCGCCGAAGAAAGGCACCGTGATGTTGGCTATGCCTTGCCCGATAAGCTCCGTATTGGAGTTGGTGCGCGAACCGGTCACACCATCGGCTACGGTGGCCGAGAGAAGGCTCTCGATAGCTCCTAAAACAGCGATGGTGAAGGCCGAAGGAAGCAGCATGTTGATCGTGGCCATGTTGAGCGTGAATCCGTGGGGTGCGGCAATGTCGGTGGCCATCGTGCCGAAGCGGTCGCCGATGGTCTCGATATTGTACCATTCAGGGCAATAGGTGCCCAGCAGGAAGCTGCCCAGCGTGACGAGTACTATGGCGATAAGCGCTCCGGGGAGTTTCTTGGATATTCTCGGGGTCAGCGTAATTATCAGGAGGGAAACGATGGATGTGGCCAGGGTGGCGAAATCTATATTGCCGAAGTTGCGGAAGTACATTCCCCATTTGGGCAGGAACTGTCCGGGGATGTCGCGTAGTCCAAGCCCGAAGAAGTCATTGATCTGTGTCGAAAAAATGGTCAGGGCGATACCTGCCGTGAATCCTACGACAATCGGGTAGGGTATGAACTTGATTATCGTGCCCAGACGGAAGATGCCCAGCAGAACCAAAATCACACCGGCCATGAATGTGGCGATAGCCAGGCCGTGAAGGCCGAACTGTGCGATGATATTGTAGACGATAACGATAAAAGCGCCCGTAGGACCGCCGATCTGCACGGAATTGCCTCCGAAGAAGCTGACCATGAAACCTCCGATGATTGCTGTGATCAGGCCTATCGTGGGGCTCACACCGGATGCGATACCGAAAGCGATTGCCAGCGGAAGGGCTACGATGCCCACGACGATTCCTGCGATGACATCCTCCTTGAGACGCTCCTTGTGGTAGTTGCGAAGCGCCGAAAACAATTTAGGATGGAAGTCAATAGAATACTTCATTTCCATTGCCTTGTAGAAATTGTAATAATTGGAAAAATTTGTGAAAACCTTAAAACCGCTGCAAAATTACAAAAAAAATCCCGCTTCACAAACAAAAGCGGGAAATACTGGCGGAAGCAGGCTGAATGTCAGGGTGCCTCGGGCTCTTGAATTTCAATTGCTCCGGAATATGTCAAACTCCGGATTGTATATGGGCGAGTCTATGTCCAGGAAATCAAGCACGCTGTGGAAGACATGATATTGCGTGGCTTCCAGTTCTGGATTCACATGCATTGTCTTGTCGGAAGTCCACACGATGAAGGGAATTTCCGTCTGCACTTTGGGGGCCAACGACATCGGCACTCCGTGCATATAGAGGTTTCCTTCGCCGAGCGACTCGCCATGGTCCGAAACAAACATCACGCACGATCGCCGGTCCGGCAGTCCGCGCAGTGTTTCGATCACGTCGTGAACAAGCCTGTCGGTATATACTATCGTATTATCGTAGGCATTCATCAACTCCTGCGGGTCGGCTTTCGACATTTCCACCGTAGTGCACACGGGCGTGAAGACTTCAAATTCCTTCGGATATTTGCTGTAGTACATGGGGCCGTGGCTTGTGCTGGTGTGCAGAACGATAAACACCTTGTCGGCCTTGCTCTTGCGGATGTCTTCTCCGAGCCCCTCGATCAGTATTCCGTCGTATTGGCTGTCGGCCTCGGGATAGCGGGCGCGGAGGCTGTCGAGAGTGAGGTACTTCTCGATATGCACGGGCGGTTCTCCCCAGTTGGTCGTGCGCCAGATGACGTCCACTCCCGCGCGATGCAGATAGTTGGGCAGGATCTCATACAGTTTCCCGGATTTCTGATGCTCGAGAATGGCTTTTACGCCCGCTGTGGTGTATGTGGCCGCTGACTCGGCTCTAAGTGCCGTCACGCTGTCCTTCTCCAGAAGGGGATTAGTTTTGCGTTCGTAATCATAGAGCGAGAAATTGGCGCGGCGCGCGGATTCGCCGATTATAAGCACACACACATCTTTTCTGTCCGAGGCTATGGTGGCGTCCGGCAGAGGGATTTCCTTGCGGTTTTTATTGTGTTCGCTGTTCCACCAACGGATGGAGTTCACCGTATACGACCAGGGCATAAGCAGGCTCCCCAGCGTGGACGAATTGCGGTCGATCCACGGCCAGTTGCCCATATTGATCAGAGCCATCAGCACACATATGCCCAGGGCGCCTCCCGTGTTGGCAAGGTAGCGCTTCCAGCTGCCGTATTCTATCTTTTGAAGGAAGAGATAGACGACCGGCACGATACCGAGAAGCAAGATGTCCAGAATGAGCGTCCATGAGAAGAAACCGGAGGCTTCCGAGTATCGTGTATTGAACACATTGCCCATCATGTGGCTCGTCACAAGCGTGTCGAAGGAGGTGATGAAATAGAAGCATACGGCATTGCACACGAATAGTATCGCGAGCAGAATCTTCCCCGCCATACGGCAGGGCCGCAACACGAGATAGTAGAAGAAATAGTTGGCCGCAAGCATAAGTATGGCCAGGCTCGCCACGATACGCACGGTGTTGAACCCGCCTTCCACATTGTCCAGCACGAAGCGGAAGAAAGGAAAGTGATATGCCAGTAGCGTGAACGCGCTCAGTATGAGTGCGAAACATGCGAGGCTCATGGGCCGTTTGAAAAATTTCATATCGCTATAATTTCACTACGCGGTATATCAGATAAATGTCGCCGGCACAGAGAGCCACAACCAACAGGTTGAACAGAATGGTAAGCAGCATATTCACCTTGTGTGTCGTCGGGCGGAACGGACTTGCGGCAACCGATGCGTCGTAACGCGCGAAAGGATTTGAATAGATGACCTCGCCACCGGGGAAGTAGGCGGTGATGCGGGTGTATGGATCGTCTGGTGTCATGGCGTAGACGGCGTAGGTGGTATCCTTTGCCATGGCCAGCGTGCGATGGTCCTGTCCCGAGAATCTAATGCTGTCGGCCGCTGTGGAAAGTGCTATGTAGATGCTGTCACCGCCCTTTATGCCTATTCCCGTTACTTTTGGCAGATTTCTGTTGGCGGCATACTTCACGTCCCAGTCGCCGTCGCCATAGTCGGGAGTGCGCATGGAGTAGTAAGCACCGGTCAGGAGAACCTTTTTCAGGTCCTCATATCGGGCGGAGTTGGTGTATAGGAAGTTGCTCCTGCGGGCTATTCTGCCCGAGCGGTCGGGATAGTGCAGATCGTCGTTGGCGAGTCCGAAACTATAGTGCCCCGCACTCAGGGAGCTGTCCCAATATTCGTTTTCGGTGGATTTCCCGCTGTCGAGCTCCATGATGCTGAAGCCTTCGAGGTCTTCGAACTGGCTGTTGGGAAATCCGAGCGTGCGCAGCGGATGATTGATCTGGATAAAATCTGAGTTGCGCGACAGGCGATCTATCTGATACTGCTTCTGGAAGGTGAATAGCGGAAGCAGATGGTCGAAGTAGTCCACCTTGTCGGGCCCGAACACGAGCTTGTGATATTTGAAAATATTATAACCGTGCTCATACACGTTCACCTGCAGGGTCGAGTCATACGGGTGTTTCGTAAGCTCGTTGTGGTTGGAAAACGTCACGATGTCATAACCCAGTCGGCGATAAGCGGCATCGGTCTCGGCCGGCCAGTATTGACATTCGTTCGGAGGCAGGGGACCTTTCACACGCGTGTGCGTGTGGAAGTTGGCGCGCTTCCATGTCACGGTTGAGTCCAGCGCGCTGTACGGATTATAGATGTCGGGCCCGCTGAAGGGTTTCGGGCTTTCGAAATCGTATACCGGGCTCACACTCGTGGCAAACACAGCGAGCAGAGCCACAAGAACTATCACAGCCGATGTCTTGGCTGCCACGCGAAATATCTTGAACAATGTTTTCTTCATGAAACAGACTTGATAATCAGTGAATCAATATCCTTGCTTGCGGATGAAGTCGGCGAAGCTTCTCGAGATGTCCTCGTTGAGAGCTCGCGGATAGCGGATGTCCGTAAATATCTGGGCAAGGCTTTCTTTATTGTTTATCTCCACGAAATGTCGGTTCTCCGGCAGGGCCTCCTTCTCCGCGAAAATACGGTCTATGTCCTCGGGCGTATAATCTTTGTAGCGTTCCTTATGCAGGATTCCTTCCATGGGCAGACGGTCGGAGGGCTTGGGAAATTCCGTGGCGGGATAGCCCACGGCCAGCGTGATGACGGGCACCACGCGCTCCGGCAGATCCAGAGCCTCGGCAATGCCCTCGGCTGAATAAGTGGCTGTGCCGAGATAGCACGAGCCTATGCCGTTGAGTTCGGCCAGCGTCACGAACTGTTGCGCGAAGATAGTCGTATCTATCAGCGCGGTTATGAAGGAATGGAAGTTGTCGTAGCCCGGCTCGGCCTTGCGTGCGCGGCACCATGCCTCGAAGCGTCGGAAATCGGCGCAGAAGGTCAGCAGCACATCGCAGCTTTCCACCGTAGGCTGGTTGAAGTGCAGGGGGGCGAGGCGTTCCTTGCCTTCCGCGCTTCGGGTTGCCACCACGCTGTAAAGCTGCATGTTGCCCGTCGTAGGTGCGTGGGAGGCCGCAAGGAGAAGCTCGTTCAGGTCCTCGTCGGATATGTGTTTGTCAGGATTGAAACTGCGTAGCGTGGCGCGCTCGCTGAAGAAGTCAAGATATTTCATTACTCTGATTGTTTGTTCATGTAGGAAGAATAGTCGCCGCGACGGATATCAAAGACGATTCCACGTCCGGCAAACGGCAGCTCCATGGCCCCCGAGCCTATCATCTCATCCTTTGAACCGCACACCAGCGTGTGGATCGCAGGATCGAAAACCCACACTTCGTCGGCAACTTCGAGTGCAGGGCCTACGTCGTGTGAACTGAGCAGGATGCTCATGCGCCCTCCGGAAGCATCCGTCAGGCGCCGCAGCAATGCCATGGTGTCTATACGTGCGGCCACGTCCAGAAAGCTCGTAGGCTCGTCCATGAGCATCAGGGGTGTTTGCTGTGCCACGGCTCTTGCTATCATGGCCTTCTGGCGCTCGCCGTCGCTAAGACGTCCCAATGGCTCCTTGGCCTTTTCAGCTATACCCGTTGCCTCCATTGCCTCGCGTACTATGGCGCGGTCGCGGCTCGACAGCCTGCCGAAGATACCCGTATATGGATGCCTCCCTATGGCCACGGTTTCCTCGACAGTCAGCCCTCCGGCCATTGTCCGGTCTGTCGTCACTATTGCAAGCTGCTTTGCAAGATCAGCCTTCGATAAATCGCGGAGCTCTGTCCCCGCAATGCTTATCGAACCGGCAAGCGGACGGAGCGAGCCGGCAAGCGTGCGCAGTAGTGTCGATTTCCCCGCGCCGTTCCCGCCGATAAGCACGGCTATGCGTCCTCCTCCCAGCTCGAGGTCCAAATCTTCGAGCAGCGGCTTGTCGGCCCGATAGCCCACGGTGAGTCGTGATGTTCTAAGCAACGGCGCGTTCATGTGAATGATAGTTTTTTTCGGCGGAGGAGAACGTAGACAATTACAGGCACACCGATGAGGGGAGTTATGGCATTGACAGGCAGCACGCCGTAAGCATTCGCCGGAACCGTCGAAAGTATTTGGCACAGGAGTCCCGTCGCTGCTCCGCATAGAGCCGTAGCCGGAATCAGCCGACGGTGTGCGTTGCTCCCGATGAGAAGTCGGGCAATGTGCGGAACGGCCAGACCGATGAATCCTATGGGACCGCACCAGGCCGTCACGACAGCCGTAAGTGCGCCCGATAGCACTAAGAGCAGGGTGCGTATCCGGCCCACTTCCACTCCCGAATTTGCAGCATATCGCTCGCCTAATAGCAGCGCATCCAAAGGCTTGGCAAAGAATATTGCCATCGCACCAAGGCTCAGACATAAGGCTGTCAGCCACGGCAGATCTCCGAGGCTTACGGAGCTGAAACTGCCAAGCCCCCAAAGCACGTAGGAGTGCACGCTTTCCGACGAGGCGAAGAAATTGAGCAGCGTTATCGCCGCCGAAGTAAGATACCCCGTGAGTATGCCCACGATAAGAAGCAGCGTGGAGCTGCGGACAAGGCTCGAAAAGGCCGCGAGAACGAGCATCACGGCCATGGCCCCGAGGAATGCGCTCCCTATCGTGGCCACACGTCCCCAAGCCCCTAAAACACTCGGGAAAGCCAGCAGCACAAGCGCCACACCGAGACTTGCTCCCGAGCTTATGCCCATGATGGAAGGTCCCGCAAGCGGATTGGAGAATGCCGTCTGCATCAGCAGCCCCGCTAACGCAAGCGCCATGCCCGCCAGTGCCGACGTAGCCACGGCGGGCAGTCTTGTTTCCAGAACGATTATACTCGAAATGCTCTCATCCGATTTCCCTCTAAGCGCGTCAATAACCTCACCCGCGGGAATGTCCACGCTGCCCAGGAACAATCCTCCTGCAAAAAGGACTATCGTCAGAACGGCAAGCAGAATAAGGACAATTCGGGTACGCATCAGATTTATAAGGCTTTACTGTAATATCGTGGAGTGTAACCTTCCATTATCTCCGGATGGAAGATGGCTATCAGGTCCGCCAGCACGCGCTCCGGGTGAAAGGCCGTGTCGTTGAATAGCGGACGGGCCTCCGTATCGCAGCCGTAGACATTCCCTTCGCGCCACGCCTTGATGCGCGCGTTCAGCGGATTGATGGCTTTGACGGATGCAAGGGTAGGTTGCATGCCGTAGGTGCGCACGAGCCAGAAATCAGCCTCCGAAGCCCCGGTCAGCACACGCTCCATATTCAGCGTCAGCGAGCCCGTCCCCTTGCTGTCGCTCCATGGTGTAGTAGCCCCCGCATCACGTATCATGCGAGCCATGTAGCTTTCTCCGGCAGGCACATACCATGCGCCCGAGTATTCCGTATCAACCAGCACCATGGGACGCCCCTGTGCCAGTTCAGCCTTGAGTTGAAGTTCGCAGTAATCGTTCACTACTTTGTTGAAAATCGCGGCGGCCTCATCTTCCTTTCCAAATAGTTTTCCAATCAGCAACAGCCATTCCGCACGACCGATAGGCGAGGATTCAAGATAATCAGCCATCGGCACACTCACGCTCCTTGCAGGGAGTGCAGGCATCTGTTGTCCCTGCATGGGACTAAGCATCACCACCTCCGGCTGTGCCGCTATCAGTCGCTCCTGCGAAGGCTGTTGCGAGGAACCGGCGTCAACCACTTTTCCGTGGTCAAGCAGCTGACGTACACTGTCGTCCGGGGCAAAGAACGTCCCGTCGGCAACAGCCACGAGAGCTTCGAGCGCCCCCAGTTCATTCATGGCAGAAGTATGAACGGCCGAGAATACGGCGGCGCGATGCACGGGCGTACGGATTATTGTTCTGCCGGCCGAGGCCCCCTCCGGAATTGCCGAATCACGTGGCACAAGCAGCAGACGGGCCAGATAGCCAGACTCATCCCACGGGTTGCGTATATCCGCTATGCTGGCGCCACTCTCCGGGAGCTCTGCAATCGTGAGCATCGACGCATGCAGCGTCAGAGTGTCGGGCGCTGTTATGGCCTCATCCACATGGAAATCCGTCCCTCGTTTTCCTCCGCAGGATACGAGCATACACATGCACACCAAAGCCGCAATCACTTGTCTGGTACTCATTGCTTTATTCACAATTGGCGGAGCGGGACGCTTGCCGTGCCCGGCTTTGCGTCCGCTCCGTCGCTGTTTATACATTAGGCTGCCTTACGCCTGTTTCTTAAAGTTCGCAGGGGCCGGGGCCGAAGCGGTTGGGCTGCAGCTGGCTGGGAGAAATCAGAAGTGCCAGAAGCCAGAAAAATCCGATAAGGGGGATAAGGATTACAAAAAAATAGCCACCGCCCTTGCCCACATCGTGCAGACGGCGTACGACTATTGCCAGAGAAGGCAGAAGCACGGCAAGATCCCATACACCGCTTACGCAATAAGTGGCTGTTTGGCTGAGACCGAGAACACCGCAGATGAATGACAGTACGAGTCCTACAAGAAACAGGAACAGAGCTGCCCACCAGTATTCAGGACGCGATGCGCGGCCCTTGAAGTTGGCGTAGTTGTCGAAAAACAGCTTGACGGCTGTTACAAAATCTACTTTCATTGTCTTTCGATTATAATTGGTTTATGTTTACGCATGCAAAGATATAACATTCCCGCGCTCTTTCCAAATTCAGAGACCGAAGAATGTCGAGAACACACGGATACACGAAATGTGGTCTGCGCACGAGGCGGTCTCACGTACAGAGTGCATGGCCCACAGCGGAGCTCCCATATCCACGCCCCGCAGCGGTATCTGAGACGTAAGAATATTGCCTAAGGTAGACCCTCCGGCCACATCCGAATGGTTCACGAAATCCTGACACGGCACTCCCGCGCGCTCACACAGGCTGCGGAACACGGCCGCCGAGTCCGCGTCCGTCATGTATTTGCAGTTCGCGTTCACCTTGATGCATGGCCCGTCGCCGAGGGTGGGGTGGTTCGTCGGGTCCTGCTTCTCGGCGTAGTTCGGATGCACGCCGTGAGCGTTGTCGGCCGAAATCATGAACGACCGCGCAAGCCCGCGCAGATATTCCTCCTCGCCCGCACCCAGACAGCCCGCCACGCGACGCAGCACATAGTCCAGCATAGGCGATCCCGCACCCTGTTTCGTTCCAGAGCCCGTCTCCTCATTGTCGAACACAGCCATCACACGCGTGGCCTTCGACGGCTTGTCAGCATTCTCGAGCAGTGCGCGCAGCGAAGCATGCACCATCGAAAGATCGTCCAGACGTCCCGAGCATACAAACTCCCCGTTCAGTCCCACGATCTCCGCGCGGCTCGTATCGTAGAGGCTCAGATCATAGTCCAGAATGTCGCTCTCATCCACCTTCAGCTCTGTAGCTATCATACGGTGTAGCAGCCCTTTGTGGCTCTCGCCGGGGCCGATTTTGCCCAGTACGGGCAACATATCCTTCTGCTTCGACAGCGGATTCCCCTCGTTCACGGCGCGGTTGAAGTGGATGGCCAGGTGAGGGATCGTGAGCAGCGGACGCTCGAAGCGCAGCAGTCGTGTCTGTGGCTCAAGCAGATTGTCGCCGCGCAAAATCACGCGACCCGCAAGCGACAGCGGACGGTCGAACCACGTGTAGAGTATCGGACCCCCGTACACTTCCGTGTTCAGCTTCACGATGCCCCCGTCGCACACGATTTCCGCGTGAGGTTTCACTCTGAAGCAAGGCGAATCGCAGTGGCTTGAGATTATGTGGAAGCCATGGCCCTCCACCGGGCCCTCGCCCGCGATGAAGGCAAAAATCGCCGACCCGTTTTTCACGACGTAGCGGCGTTCGCCCGGACTCACCTTCCAGCTGTCCGACATGTCGAGTTCCGTAAACCCCGCTTCCTCGAGCCGACGGCGGATTTCCGCCACAGCCAGGAAGTTCACAGGCGATGCATCAAGAAAATTGCAGAGATCCTTTATCACTTTTTTTGAGCCTGATTTAAATAGTTTGAAAAAATAGTGCCTTACAGCTCGTCCTGTGCCAGCACGCCCGACATATACAAGGAATTCAGCACACGCATCGCATCGCACAGCGTGTTGCTCCAGTACTGGGCGAAACGCTGCCGCATTTCCGCCACAGCCTCGTAGAGCGAATCGGCGGGAAGCTCGCGGGCCAGAGCTGTGAAGTCATAGAAATCCTGATAGAGATCCGCCAGATGCTCGCTCAGGCTCGCCGCCACAGGTGTCTCCGAATACTTCATGTCCTCGTGCGAAGCATCCAGATACGTATCATGTTCGCCGAAAATGCGGGCCAGCGACGCGGCAACAGACGTATACTGTTCCTCGTCGAGCACCCCCGCTATATCCACGGCGTCCTCCGGAGCGTCCGGAAGATCGAGCGCCGTCACGTAGATGCGCGACAGCAACGCCAGCACGCGATGCGCGAAATCCGTGGTCTCCATGCTTTCGGCCGAGTCCACCGTCACGCAATACTCGTGGCAGAGAGCCACCAGCGCTATATCGTCCCGCAACTTCTGTTCGTCCCTATCCATTGTTTGTAGTGTAGAGCTTGTTGTCCATAATGTATTTATACACACCCTGCGGCAGGAAGTAGTTCATATCCTTGCCCAGAGAAATAGCCGTGCGGATAAAAGTACTGGATATATACACCTGCGGTGCCTTCACCACCTCCATGCCGTCCACGTAGCGGCTTTCGATGGGATAACCGGGTCGCGGGTACACGAGCACGCCGAACTCACTCAGTATCGACTGCCACTCGCGCCAGCGAGTGAAGTTCTGCCAGTTGTCCGAGCCGATTATGAGCTTGAACGTCTTCTCCGGATAGCGAGTGCGCAATGCCCGCAGCGTATTGATGGTGTACGATGGCTTCGGCATCGAAAGTTCCAGATCGCAGATGTCTATGCCCTTGGCGCCTCGGCAGGCCATCGTCAGCATTGCCAGACGTCGCGTATCTGGCAGCAACGTAGCCGCATCCTTCAGCGGATTGCGCGGCGAGAGCGTCAGCCACACCTCGTCCACATAGCCCCACTGGGCCATGTACGAAGCCAGCATCATGTGGCCTATATGCACGGGATTGAATGAACCTCCGAGTATTCCTATCGTCATGTCTCGGCTCCCGTCAGTTTAGGCTCGTGAAACCGTCGATCAGCGCATGTGTCTGACGCACGGCCGTTTCAAGATCATCGTTCACAATGCGCGCATCGAAAGCAGGAGCCTGCGCCAGCTCGTATGTCGCGCGGTCTATGCGCTCGTCTATCACCGCCGGCGACTCCGTGCCGCGCGACTCCAGACGCCGCCGGAGCTCGTCGATGCTTGGCGGCTCGATAAACACCGTCAGTGCGCGGGGCCCGTAGAGCTCTTTCACACCCTTGGCTCCGTTCACGTCTATGTCGAGCACTATGTTCCGCCCCTCCGACGTCACACGTTCGATTTCCGAGCGTGGAGTACCGTAGAAACGTCCCGGATACACCTCCTCATATTCGATGAAGGCCCCGTCGGCAATAGCCTCCCGGAAGTCATCCGTGCTCATGAAGTAGTAGCTCACACCCTCCGTCTCGCCCGGACGCGGTGGGCGTGTCGTAGCCGAAACGGCAAAGACAAGATCCAGGTCGCCGCTGTCCAGCAGCGACCGTATGATTGTCGATTTTCCGCAGCCCGAAGGCGCGGCGATTACTATGATTTTTCCTTGTTTCATTCTCTAATTTAAGGGATACTCGCGTTTACTGGTGTGCCGGACGCAGCAGGTCACACACGGTCTTGACCGGATTGAACGTCGAGGCCGGAACCTCCACGAACACCGTGTTCCAGTCGCTCATCGCGCCGTTCCAGAGGCCCGGAAGTTCAAGTGCCCTGAGGTCACGTCCGCCGAGACTCTTCTCCGAGATGAAACCCGTGGCCGGATCCACGAACTCGCGCAGATTGTATGCCTTCCCGTCCTTGTTCTTGAGGTAGCACACCAGATCCACCGGGTTGAAGTGCGTGGCCGTGCTCATCATGCTCTTGTTCTCGGGCTTCGAAAGGTCTATCTGTGTCGATTCGAGGATCTGCGGTGCCAGCGTCGTACCGTCAGTGCTCCATGCCAGGTATGGGCCGCCGCCGGGCTCGCCTTCGTTGCGCACCATTCCGCACACGCGCGTCGGACGCTTCAGCAGGCGGTTCAGCTCCTTCCAGCGTTCCTGCAGCGGCTCTGTCATCGAAAGCTTGTTTGAGCGGATACACAGCGTATCCTCCACGAAATCCGTGGCAGCCAGCACGGCCTCCTCCAGATCTTCGCTTTCCTCATACTCCTCGTTCAGAGCCTTCAGGTGGTCCTCGATTTCATTCTGCACCAGCAGTAGCACACCGCCCAGGATCTTCTTGTAGCGCACCGTGTCGCCCCTGTGGCTGTCAGCCACCACATTGTCTATGTTCTTTATGAACACCACTGTGGCGTCTATGTCCGAGAGATTCTCTATCAGAGCCCCGTGACCGCCGGGACGGAACACCAGGCTGCCGTCATCCTTACGGAAAGGCTCGTTGTTCGGCGTGGACGCGATAGTGTCCGTCGAAGGTTTCTGCACCGAGAGCGAGATATCGTATCTCACGCCCAGGCGCTCCTCCATCGCAGGCACAGTTTCCGCAAGCTTCTTCTTGAAGAGATCCATGTGGTCGGCCGATACCGTGAAGTGCAGGCGCACCTTCCCTCCACGCCCTGCGGCGTAAGCCGCGCCTTCCGCCAACTGCTCCTCCAGTGCTGTGCGCGTCGTCCCGTCCGGATAGGCGTGGAATGTCAGCACGGCCTTGGGCAGCGCGCCGTAGTTCATGCCCTCGGGCAGGATTATAGCTCCTATGATGTCTTTATAGCGACCGGCCTCGCGAAGAGCCTTGTAGCCTTCGCCGTATAGCCTGTGGCAGGTTTCGTCCAGCTCCTTGTGGAAAGCCAGGCGGTCCAGATTATCTATGATCTGTGCGGCGGGAGAGCCCGCGGCAGGCGTGTCCTCGCTCCCGTTCACGAAAGCAAACATATCTTTGAACATGCGCGACGCCGCGCCCGAGGCAGGCACGAATTTCAGCACGTCACCTCCCTCGTTCAGGAAGTCCTTCCAGCATTCCAGAGCGTCTTCCGCCAGCTCGTCATCCACGATCAGTATACCGTTGTCCACCGATGCCGGTGCCTCGATATGCAGATACGGAAAACCCGTGCGGAAACGTTCCAGCTGTTTTTCCACTGTTTCAGGCGCTATGCCATGTTCTTTAAGTTGTTCAAGATCTTTGGTTGTGAAGTTAGTCATGTCGTTTTAGGGTAGCTTATCAGGAATAGTATAAATAGTGTTCAGTCAGTATCTTTCAGAGTCTCCGCCTCTTTTCCGCGGAATATCCGGGCTATGATCTGCGCTATCGCGCCGTCGCCCGTTATGTTGCACGCCGTGCCGAAGCTGTCCATCGCTATGTACAGCGCTATCATCATCGCATTGTCCGCATCCGAGAAACCCAGCATAGAGCTTAGCAGCCCCAGCGACGCCATGATCGCACCGCCCGGCACTCCGGGCGCCGCTACTATCGTTATGCCCAGCATCGCTATGAACCCTGCGAAACTTCCCGCATCCACCGCCATGCCCTTCGCGAGCATCAGAGCCACCGCGCATGCAACGATCTTAAGCGTCGACCCCGACATGTGTATCGTGGCGCAAAGCGGAATCACAAAGCCCGCTATCGGCCGCGGAACACCCATCGCCACCGTCCGTTCCAGCGTCACCGGAATTGTGGCCGCCGACGACTGCGTCCCCAGGGCCGTGAAGTAGGCCGGCATCATCGTCCATAGACACTTGAAGGGATTCTTATGCGAGAACAGCGATGCAATGGCATATTGGATTATCAGCACACCGATATGCAGCACGAATATCACAGCAATGATCTTCGCGAAAGTCACGAGTATCGGGCCCACTATCCCCGCCACGGCCATCGAAAGGAATATGCCGAAAATATAGAAGGGCAGCAGAGGGATGATCAGACGCATTATCACAAGCTGGATCACATCCCGGAAATCATCAAGCCCCTTGCGCAGAGCCGTAGCTCCGGGCAGCATAGCCCCGCCGAAACCCAGCACAAATGCAAATATCAGCGCCGTCATTACGTTCATCAGCGGATCTATGTCCAGTGTGAAGTAGGGCGCCAGCGCAGGCGATGACTCTGCCGACAGCGAAGCGTCTGCCAGTTGCACACCTCCCAAAAGACGCGGGAACACGCTCGCCGAAGTGGCATACGACAGCATTCCCGACCCGAAGGTCATCACATACGCTATCAGCACTGTAGCCCCGAGCATCGCTCCGGCCTTGCGGCCAACCTCCGAGATTGCGGGAGCCACAAAGCCCACTATCAGAAGCGGGATCAGAAAGCCCAGAAACTCGCTGAAAACCCCGTTGAAAGTCATGGCCAGACGCGTCAGCCAGTCCGGAAAAACAAAGCCCGCACCTATGCCCGCAGCTATCGCAATGATTATTTTCAGCAGAAGTTTCATCCTGTTTCCGAGCGTCAGATGTCCTTATTTTTCCGTAGTCTTGTCCTCGTTCTTGTCAGCCGGAGTATTCAGCTCGCGCTTCGCATCCTCCACCCCGTCCTTGAACGATTTCACCCCCTTGCCCAGGCCTCGCATCAGCTCCGGGATCTTTTTCCCGCCGAAAAGCAGAAGGACGATGATAAGGATTATTATCCATTCCGACCCGTTGATGCCGAAGAAGAGAGGTATGAGTGCGTCTGTCATTGCTTGATCATTGTTTAATTTGCTGTAAAGTTACGCATTATTCCGCAAAAATGCGTAACTTTGTCCCCGGTTTTAACATTTTAAATTCGACACTCAATGAAAGCTTACGTTTTTCCCGGTCAGGGCGCGCAGTTCGTAGGTATGGGCAAGGACCTCTACGACAATAGCCCCGAAGCCCGCGAGCTCTTCGAAAAAGCCAACGAAATCCTCGGTTTCCGTATCACCGACCTTATGTTTGAAGGCACCCCCGAGGACCTTAAGAAGACCGCTGTCACCCAACCTGCAATCTTTATCCATTCCGTGCTTCTGGCCAAGAGTCTCGGCGACGATTTCAAGCCCGACATGGTAGCCGGACATTCCCTGGGCGAATTCTCCGCCCTCGTTGCCGCTGGCGCACTTAGCTTCGAGGATGGCCTCCGTCTTGTTGCTGCCCGTGCCAATGCAATGCAGAAAGCGTGCGAGACAAACCCCTCCACCATGGCCGCTATCATCGCCCTCCCCGACGAGAAAGTCGAGGAAATCTGCGAGCAGGTGCCCGGCGTAATCGTCTGCGCAAACTACAACTGCCCCGGACAGCTCGTTATCTCCGGCGAAGTTGAAGCCATCGACCGCGCATGCGAGCTCCTCAAGGAAGCCGGCGCCAAGCGCGCACTCAAGCTCCCCGTAGGTGGTGGTTTCCACAGCCCCTGCATGGAGCCCGCGCGTGCCGAACTCGCCGAAGCAATCGAGCACACCGAATTCCACACACCCGTATGCCCCGTTTATCAGAACGTCGACGCACTCCCGCATACCGATCCCGCTGAAATCAAGGGACTCCTCGTCGCACAGCTCACAGCACCCGTACGTTGGACACAGACCGTCCGCAATATGATTGCAAACGGAGCCACCGAATTCATCGAACTCGGCCCGGGCAAAGTCCTTCAGGGACTCGTATCCAAGATCGACAAAAACGCAACGGTTTCCGGCCTCCAGTAAGAAGCCCCGAAACACCCCATACAGGCGCGCGGTCCTCTCCCCCACAGAGAACCGCGCGCCTGATTATATCCCCAGTCTCATATT
>CAMWNH010000015.1 GCA_947175605.1 uncultured Porphyromonadaceae bacterium | reverse complement strand
TCTTTAATCTTATCGTACTCAGCGTGTGTGCCTACAAACCTGATGTAAACATACTCATGTCTAAACTGTATGACCACGATCAAACGAAAGTCATTACCCTTGATATTAAATACATAATGTTGATTACCAACACTGTCTACGGAGTTGAACGACTCTTTAACATCGGCAAAGCATGACCAATGGCTTTTACGGGTTCTGGCATACCAATCCTCCAAAGCATCTCTTGCTCCGGGATGCTTTGTGTAATAATCCACCAAGGTTTTCTTTGCGACTATATTCATATCATGAGTATTTCACAACATTGCAAAGTTACGAATAAAATTTTGAAATACAAAACGCAATAAATACTATTTGGTTTATAAGCCGGGGTTTTAGGGGTAATGTTTTGATTTTTGGCGGAAAGTTAGTAACTTTGACGGATATTTTATGCAATTGGAATCAAGATGTTTAGACTGAACAAGCTAAGGAGCTGTCTGTCGGGGCTTTTCGTATTGCTCTCGTGTGCCTGGTGTGCGAACGGCCAGGAGGTTTTCGAGCGCAAGATAGACAATATCTCCTTCGTGCCTAAAGGACAATACATCACGGGCGTGAGCGTGAGCTACCAGCAATCGTCGCAGGATAATTATCAGTTTCTTATCTTCGAGAAGATCAACGGTGACAACTATACGTTCAAGGTAAGCCCGATGTTTTTCTATGCGTTTCAGGACAATCTGGCAGCGGGCGGCCGCTTCGGGTACTCGCGTCAACGTACGCGCCTCAACTCGGCAAATGTGGTTCTGGACGCGGAGACGTCCTATGACATAGACAATCTATATTCCATATCGCACAGCTACGAGGGCATGGCGGCGTTCCGCCAGTATCTGAGTCTGGGTAAGAATACGCGTTTCGGGCTGTTCAATGAGTTGCAGTTGCAAATCGGGGGCGGACAGTCGAAGCTATGTTCGGGAAGCGGAGAGAGCCTAACGGGAACGTATGAGCGAAGCTTCAAGATGAACGTGGGTCTGGCTCCGGGTGTGGTTGTGTTCCTGAACAATTATTCGGCGATGGAAGTGAACGTGGGTGTGCTCGGATTCGACTATTCGAGCACGCGCTCGGTGTCGGACCAGGTGTATGTGGCCCACCGCAAGAGCAAGCAGGCCAATTTCAAAATCAATCTGTTTTCAATCACCTTCGGTGTGGCATTCTATATTTAAGGCGCTATGGGAAAGACACTGAAAAAAACAATTGCGGGACTGGCGCTGGGTGCATTCATCGCATTGTCGGGGACGCAGTCTCTGGATGCGCAGGAGGTGGTGCGCAAGGACATGTTCACACTCAACCCGGACAGTGTGGAACATGTGATTGTGGGAGGTGACACTGTGAGTGTAATAATTCCGGAACACAATTTCGGCCGTTATCACCGCGGACTGTTCAATTATCTGATAATTCCACGCGGGAAGTGGGGCTTCGGCCTTACGGCTTCATACGGAGAGATCGTGACGGACGACACGAGCATACTTTCGCTGCTGACGAAGCTGGATATGAACGTGAAGACTTACTCGATCAAGCCCTATCTATCGTATTTCATCAAGCACAACCAGAGCGTGGGTCTGCGTTTCAACTATACGCGCGGGGTATTTGATCTTGGAAATCTCTCGGTGGACTTCGACGAGGATCTGAATTTCTCGGTGAAGGATGTGAGCTATTACTCGCAGAGCTTTGCGACGTCGATATTCTACCGCAACTATATAGGCATAGGCAATACACGCCGCTTCGCCATTTTCAACGAGGTGGATCTGGAATTCTCAAGCGGTTCGTCGCGTTTCAACCGCATATTCAACGGCGAGCCAAAGAATACGAGAACCAACGTGACGAAGGCGGCGCTGAACTTCAGTCCGGGTGTGTGCGTGTTCATTCAGGAGTATGTGGCGGCGACGGTGAGCTTCGGTGTGTTCGGTCTGAACATGAGGAAGGAGCGTCAGTGGACGGACGGTGTGGCTGACGGCACGCGCTTTACGTCGGGCGCCAATTTCCGTTTCAACATCTTCAATATCAACTTCGGTCTAATGGTTGTGATATGAGAATCAAAGGCTTTACCAAGGTTGCGCTTACGGCGTCGCTCGTTGGCATAACGGGTATGCTTGTCGGGAGCTGCATACGCAATGATATCCCCTACCCCAGAATTCAGGCGAACTTCCGCAGCATCAATGTGGAGGGACAGGAAGCCGGAGCTGTGATAGATTCGATAAACTGCACTGTCACGCTTACGCTTGGCGAGAACGTGGACCCGTATGCCGTGAATGTGATGGACTATACGCTGACGCCGGGTGCGGAGGTGGTGGATGATGTTCTGTCCGAACCGCTGAACCTGTCTTCGCCGATGATCGTGACACTGAAGCTCTATCAGGAATATGACTGGCTGATCTCCGCTAATCGCGATGTGGTGCGATACTTCGAGGTCGAGGGGCAGATGGGTGCTACGATGATTGATGTGCCGAGCCACCGCATCATCGTGGATATGCCTATGAATGCTGATCTTTCGGCAGTAAAGGTAGTGCGTGCGAAGCTGGAATCGGCAGGCGCGGTGATGACTCCCGATCTGACTGACGGTGGAATCGTGAACCTAAACAGGCCGCTGGACATCCTCGTGGAGGACTTCGGACGCTCGCAGACCTGGACTGTCTACGTGAACCGGGTAGAATCAACCGTGACAACGGAGAGCGTGGATGCATGGACGTGTGTGGCATGGGTGCACGGTCTGGGACAGGCGGGTAAGGATAACGGAGTGGAATACCGACTTGCAGGCGACACGGAATGGACACGTCTGGATCCGAGCGAGGTGACGCACGACGGCGGCAACTTCACGGGACGCATAATCCATCTCAGTCCTGAAACGACTTATGAGGCTCGTGCGTACTCGGACATGGAAAAGGGCAATACCCTGACGTTCACTACGGGCTCGATAGTACAGATTCCGAATTCGGATTTCGACTCATGGTGGCTCGACGGCAAGGTGTGGAATCCATGGCCGGAAGGCGGTCCGCAGGTGTGGGACACGGGCAACAAGGGCGCAACGACACTCGGCACGTCGAATACCTTCCCGACCGAGGATACTCCGACGGGTACAGGCCTTGCGGCACAGCTCGAGACGCGCTTTGTGGGCATAGGCATCATAGGCAAGCTCGCTGCAGGCAATATCTTCGTGGGACGCTATGTGAAGACCGACGGCACGAACGGCATTCTGAGCTTCGGCCGCGAGTTCACGCAACGTCCGACCCGCGTTCGCGGCTACCTGAAATATAACTGCGCAACGATCTCACATTCGGGCTCGGACTATAAGAACCTGATAGGGCAGCCGGATACGTGTATCGTGTGGTGTGCGCTTATCGATCAGAACGAGCCGTTCGAGATCCGAACCAATCCCAACAACCGTCAGCTGTTCGACCCTGCGGGGTCATATGTTGTGGGATACGGCAAGATTCAATACGGCGAGTCGGTGGAGGGCTATATCCCCTTCGAATTCCCGATTGAATACACCTCGACTTCGCGCGTGCCGAAGTATCTGCTTATGACGGCTTCGGCCAGCAAATATGGCGATTACTTCACCGGTGGCGCGGGCTCGGTGCTGTGGCTTGACGACATCGAGCTGCTTTACGACTATTAATCTGCTACGCAAGACGAAACTATGGCAATATCACTCCGCGGCTTCTATGCCAAACATCCTATCATAGGCACGCTGATACTCATCTCGCTCACGGCGTTCGTGCTCGTGTGGCTGACAATGTTGTATCTCGATCACTGGACCATGCATGGCGAAACGTCGGTAGTGCCTGACGTCAGGAATATGTCGTATGCCGATGCTCGGCGGACGCTGGAGGCTGCAAATCTGGAAATAGAGATTTCGGATTCGATATACGACGTGAAGGTGCCCCGCGGTACGGTCGTGGAATCCATGCCACGCACGGGGGCAGTGGTGAAGAAAGGGCGTCAGGTGTATGTTACGGTAACGGCTTTCTCGCCCAAGCAGGTGACCGTGGCCATGCCTTTGCAGGGCAATGTATCGGAGCGTCAGGCAATCTCGTATCTCCGCGGCCTGGGGATTTCAGACATACGCACGGTGTATGTGCCGTCGGAGTATTCCAATCTCGTGGTGGGCGCGCGCTATGGCGATACGCCTATAACCGTGGGTACGGTGATGCCCGTAACGGCTACGGTGACGCTCGAAATAGGAACGGCACCGGTCGTAACGCATGAGGAGTCGGATTCGATAGAGGAGGAATACGACTATTCGACAATCGAAGGATTAGGAGAAGACTGATGGCGGACATAAATCCAAGCCTCCGCCCTTTGGAAGGGGACGAGCCCGAATGTGAAGCTTCGGGCGAAAGCGCGCTCGTGGATGTGAACGGCACGGAGATGTACGAGCATTTCCGCTTCGTGGCCGACAAGGGACAGGCACTGCTGCGTGTGGACAAATTTCTGGTGGAGCGACTTCAGAAGTCATCGCGGAATCGCGTGCAGCAAGCCGCCGATGCAGGCTGTATTCTGGTAAACGGTCGTCCGGTCAAGAGCAACTACCGCGTGAAACCGCTGGATGTGGTGCAGGTGGTGATGGACCGTCCGCGATACGAGTGCGAGATCGTGGCGCAGGATATTCCTCTGGATATCGTATATGAGGACAAGACGGTGCTGGTGGTGAACAAGCCTGCGGGACTGGTTGTGCATCCGGGCCACGGGAATTATTCGGGGACGCTTGTGAATGCTCTTGCATGGCACTTCCGCGACACGCCGGACTATGACGTAAACGATCCGCGTCTGGGTCTGGTGCACCGAATAGACAAGGATACATCGGGGCTGCTTGTCGTGGCCAAGACGCCGGATGCGAAGACGGATCTGGGCAAACAGTTTTTTCACAAGACCACTCGACGCGAGTACATAGCGCTGGTGTGGGGCTCGCCTAAACCTGCCAAGGGGCGCATAGAGGGCAATATCGGACGCTCGCTCCGCGACCGTCTGCAGATGGACGTTTTTCCGGCAGGAGGAGAATATGGAAAGCCTGCGGTGACGCACTATGAGGTGCTTGAGGATTTCGGACCGGTTTCGCTTGTGAAATGTGTGCTTGAGACCGGCCGTACACATCAGATCCGCGCACACATGCGCCACATAGGACATCCGCTATTCAGCGACGCGCGATATGGGGGCGACAAGATTCTGCGCGGAAATACATCGGGGAAGTACACGCAATTCGTAAACAATTGCTTCGCACTATGTCCGCGTCAGGCGCTGCACGCGCGCACGTTGGGCTTCCGCCATCCCGACACCGGGGTGGAAATGGACTTCGAGGCCCCCGTACCCGCGGACATGCAGGCTCTGATAGATAAATGGAGGAATCTCGCCCGCGAGGGTGAGTAAGCGTGACTGCTTCCGCAGCATCGGGAAATGGCAGCCTGAAACTATCTGTGCGTAGTTTCCTGACGTATTGCGTTGTTGAGCGTAGTACGCAGGGCCGTACGAGCTTGAGCTACTTCGCTCTCGAGTCGAAGGATCTGCTCGCGGAGAGTTCCGGAAGCTTTTTTCGAATATGCCTCACGCAGGTTCGATAGCTTCTCCAGATTCTTTTGCAGCTGCTTTTCATCGGCAAGATAGCGAAGCATTGTGCGACGTGCATTTTCATCGCGAAAGTCATTCAGGCTCGTGTACAAGCCCCCGGCACCCATATCCAACTCAAAGGACGGAGAAGCGGAGTATGACGCAGCCGAATCAGCCATGCGGTCAAGACGCTGCTGCATTTCGGCCTTGTAGTCCTTGTCGGCAACCCGGGTGAGGGCAATATCATCGAGACGAGCAAGCGACGGAAGGTTCTCGGTGTCGGGAGAATAGTTCACTCGCGTCTCCGAAGGAGCAAAGATATAGATTGTGACCTTGCCGGGGATCTGCTCGCGGTCGGAGGCCCACCAACCAAGGCCGGTGGTTTCGTCTATGGCAAGCATGAAATCGTTGTAGGGCGAATTGTAGGGCATGCCCATATTCTGGCTCTGCATGAAGCCGCCGTCGTCGCTACGGCGTGTCATATATATGTCATAATCCCCGAGCCCTTCAGGACCTTTGTCTGCCGCATAGTATAGCGTAACGCCGTCGGACATAAGGAAGGGATATGAGGCGTTGCCGGTGCCACCGAGCTCCGCACGCTCCGGATGTTCAACCGTGCCGTCATCAAGAATTGCGGAAGAAAAGAGGGATGAATGCCCCATAGAGTCGGGCGCGGCCCAGATCATTTCCGTACGCCTTTCGGGAATAAAGACGACGGACGCTTTCGAATCCCGGCCGAGCGCTTCTCCGGGAACGAGAGATCCGGCTTCGCGGGAAAGACGGTAAGCAGTAAAGAATCGGGTTGAATCGACGCGCAGAGTGTCGATAATCTCTATCTTCTCCACACGTCGGAGCATATTGTCCATCGCCACCACGCGCGAGGCGAGTTCGCCGTATGATGCCGGAAGTTGCTTACGCGCTTTGGACGCGGAGCTCTCCCAGGAATCAAGGTGCTCCTGCGCTTCTTCGGGCTCGTAATTCTCGAATGCACGACGTGCAAGAAGTTCGGAGGCTTCCACACTTCCACGGCTCTCGGCCGTGGAAAGATATTTTATGCCTTCGGCATCAGCGCCTGTACCGATAAGAGCCAGGCCCAAGAGATAATTGGCGGCGGGATCGCGTGGCTTGGACTTGACAATCTTACGCAAAGCCGTCACTGCCTCTTCATTCTGACCGGCTTCAATGAGCCGACGTGCATCGTCAATGGGAGCTGCATGTGCAATGAGTGCCGACGCGAGGAACAGAGAGGCGAGTGTATATCTTACAAAATATAAATGATTCAATTTCATACAGTCGAATTTATTTTATGCCACGGGCATCAAGGGCCTTGCGATATGCTTCGGCATTGGCCCGATGAGAGGCAAAATCTGTAGCAAAATTATGTCGGCCCGAGAAATCGGGTTTAGCGCACATGTAGACGTAATTGTGCTCAGGAGCATCAAGCACAGACTCAAGAGTAGCACGCTCGGGGATACGTATCGGGCCGGGCGGAAGGCCTTCGTTAAGATAGGTGTTGTAGGGCGAGGATACTCGCAGATGAGTGCCCGTAATGCGCCGGAGAGAGAAATCGCCTACAGCGAACTTCACGGTAGGATCGGCCTGGAGCTTCATTCCCGCGGCAAGACGGTTGAGGTAGAGTCGTGCTACAAGGGGGCGCTCGTCTTTAGCGGCCGTCTCCTCTTCGACAATGGACGCCACAGTGGCTACGCCTACAGGATTAAGACCAAGCGCCCGCGCGCGTTCGCGACGCTCGTCCGACCAATAGGCCGAGCGAACAGCAGCCAAACGCTCCACGACCTGATCCGCACCCGTATTCCAATAAAACTCGTAAGTATCGGGAATGAAGGCCGCAGGGTACTCGCTTCGGTTGCGGAAGCCAAGTGCGGGAAGGACGGAATCGCAAGCCGCAAGAAAATCCGAAGGGCCGAATTCCATCCGGCTTCCCACACGCTCGGCAAGCTGGTCGAGCGTGCGGATATTGTTGAAGGTAAGGCGGACAGGAGTCTGACGTCCCGTCTGCAATCTGCGGGCAAGCTTATAGGCCGGCGTTCCCGGCTCTACGACATATCGTCCGTTGGCGCTTTCGGGGTATCCTTTCAGAAGCTTCCATGCCCGAATGACGCCTTCGGCATAAGCGCGGTCGCCTGTAGCGGCATAAAGAGAATCGGCTATCTGACTCTCAGTTGCACGATCGGGAACGAGAAGAACAGCCGTGTCCGGACCGGCATAAGCACGCAGCATAGGCCTTACACGGATAAACACGGCAAGCAAGACTCCTGCAAGAGCTACAAGGACGAGAACAATATATTTCCGGGTGTTTTGTTTCACGATG
This sequence comes from uncultured Porphyromonadaceae bacterium, assembly GCA_947175605.1. Taxonomy (GTDB): domain Bacteria; phylum Bacteroidota; class Bacteroidia; order Bacteroidales; family Muribaculaceae; genus CAG-873. The sequence continues at coordinate 26,773 of CAMWNH010000015.1, read as the reverse complement.
CAAAGGTAAATAATTTCGCGCTAAAAATCAAAAAGCGGCGCTCCGCAGAACGCCGCTCAAAAGTCTAATGAACAATAAAAACAATATCAGCGAACCATCATTTTTCTGCTTCCTACAAAATACACTCCGGGGGCGAGACCGTCGACGGCATTTGCACGAGGTGCATTTCGCCGCACACACGCCCCTGAAATATTATAGACATCGACGAAAGGGGCTTCATTCTCCGATGAGACACAAACCTGTCCGACACCGCTCCCCTGACCTTCGCCTGGAGAGAGCACCCATGCGTCCAGAGACTGCACCTGTGTGGCTCCACCGGCATATGCTTCCACGCCGGAAGCGTCGGCATCCGTGGCAAAAATACGCACGGACGTGGCCCAACGATCGTTTACGAAGACGTCGATAATGGAGTGATCAATGAAAACATTGAGCTTCAGAGTCGAGCCTGCGCGCAGAGTCTCGGGAAGAGAGCAGGAATAAACGCCATTGAACACGCCGCCGTCATTCACGAGGCGATGGACGGAGGAGAAATCGATGGTAAGAGTTCCGCGAGTCGGATCATAGCGAAGCGAGGCTTCGCCGTTTGCGTTCTTGAAGAAATTGAAACCAACCGGAGAATTCGCAAGCGTGAATACCGCCGAGAGCTCCACTTCGCGACCTTCAACAGGGCCAAGAGGCAAAGTACCGTCAAGGGCAAAGGCCGAACGGGAGAAAGCCGTGGAGGTGCGCAAGCCTTTCAGGCCTTCGAAGGGTTTCTGCACGAGAGCGCCATCGGCTCCGAGAGACCATTCGCGCGGCAGAGAATAGCAATGAGCCCAACCGAGATTCCAGTTTTCCTGTGCACCAAGCTTATCGGGCACTATGCCGAGAACGATAGTCTTGCCTTCGTGAGGGAACACCGTGGGCGAAAGGAGACCGAATCCGGCACGGGCCACAAGCTCGACATCGCGCGGCTGCGCGGACGCTGCATCGGGAACAAACTTACCATCCGCTCCAATCGAGCCCGTCCAATATATCGTTTTTGTTCCTGCAGAGGTGGACAGCGGGGTTGCCGTGAAGAGCCACTTGCCATCGCTCATCCGTGTGATCGAGGGCATTTCCCAGAAGTTTCCGTCGACGGCGGCGTTCGCTCCTGTGAAGAAGAGCGCACCATCATTGATCCACATGGCTGTTGCCGGGTTATATTTATGGAGCGAAGTAGCTCCTACCCCACCCTTGGAGCTTCCGACAATGATATATGCGTCATTGCCATTCCGGAAGAAGTAGGGGTCGCGGAAGTCATCGGTGAGCGTTGACGGACGAGGGCCGATAATCGGATTCCCGGCTTTCTTGGTCCAGTTCAGCAGAGACTCATCGTCGGGATATGCCTGCGCTATCGTGGCTTTAGCATAATCTACGGCAGTATAAATGATATTGGGCATCCCGCCTGTAATCACCGGATCGGAAAAGACGCATCCGCTCCAGCATCCCTTTATGTCGTATGGCGTGCCGGGTGCAAGCGCAATCTTTTCTTCGCGCCAATCGTAGAGATTCTCGCTGGAAATGTGTCCCCAATGCAGTCGTGCCATGTAAGGGCCATCGGCATTTTTCTGGAAGAAGAGATGATAGCGCCCGTCGGCATAGGCCATGCCGTGGCATTCGTTGGTCCATGCAGCTGCGGGCATACCATGGAAGCGAGGACGCAGGATGTCATTCTCGAAACGGGACTTCGGAATATCGAGGTCGGCAAGATTTTCGGGACGAGCGGATGCGAGAGATGCGGCGGGGAGAGCTTCGTTCCAGATCGTAATATCGTCGATAAGTCCGTTGAAGCTCGAGAGGAGGAAGGGGCCCGAATAGTTTTCGAGAGGTCCCCGCCCTATAGTGAATGGAGAGGCAGCCACGCTGACAGTGCCGTTGCAGCGAGTTGAAGCGACGGGCTCGCCATTATTGTAGAGGGTTATGGTCTTGGCATCGGCATCGACCACTGCAGCGAGATAATTCCACTGATATGTGGGGAGCGGAGCATCGACCGGCACTTCCACGGCCCAGCCTCCGACATATGTGCGGAAGCACCACTTGCCGTCGAATCCAATATAGAAGCCAAAGCCCGTGCGGGCAGTGTCATCCGTACACGTCGCTATTGCAGTCTTCTCCGTGGTGGGGTCATCTATTTTGATAATGGGGTATGACGGGAGCGCAACCCACATGGCAACCGTCATCTGTCGGGAGCCTGCGGGAATGATGTCTCCGATGCGTGCATCGATCCATGATGTGTAGCCATCGAAGCGCAGGGCCTGTCCGACTGCACCGGGTAGATTCTCGGGCGCAAAATGGCCGAGAACATCGAAACGATCCCCGCTGACGGTCTCGGTTATTTTTCCGTCGCGGACATCCATAGGAAAGTTTGCAACGATTCCTGCGTTCGCGCCGAAGCTCGGGCTCAGGGCAGCAAGAAGAAGAGGAAGGGAAGTTTTTTTCATGGTGCGAAAGGTGGAAATCGGCTGCGGCGCCCTTATAGGCCCCGCAGCCGGAGTCAAAACAATTTAATATACCTTGACGAAGGTTCCTGGTACGTCTCTGATCACTTGAGGTAATCGAGGATGTTAAGAGTCAGTTGTTCAATGTTATGCTGATAGGGGTTCACGCCCGAATTCTGATTCCATTCGTAAGCGGCGAGGCCGACAGCTACGCAACGTCCATGCTCGGCATTGGAGTTGAAGGCAACGATACCTGCAACGCAGTGGTCGCGGACATGGCCCCATGTGGCAAGAACAAGGGAGTTGGTGGTGACTTCGAAATTACGGATCACGTCGGGCTGATTTCCACGGCCGTAGAGATTACAATCCCAGAGGCAGTTGTGATCTTCGCGCTGACCGGGACCGATGAGGGGAAGGTTGTCATAGCCATAACCGTTGGGGTCGGAAAAGGTGAGGTCCTTATAGATTTCGTGGGCCGTACGGTCGTAGAAACCCTGGTCTGAACCATTTCGGAAATCCCAGCCGAGATAAGCGTTGAGCACCCATACATCATCACCGGAACCACCTTCACCATTACCGAATACAGTGGGAGCCATGTTGTCGGGTACGAAACCGAGGGGCACGGTAAGCTGCGTGGCCATGTTGGCGAGGAAGAAATTGCCGCCGCGTGCGGTGTACTCGCGAAGATCTGCGATGGTCGTGGGGTTAGCGACCTCAACGGGGAGATTTTCCCAACCCATGGGCAGGCCCACGCGATCGATTTCAATCCAGATTACGGGATAGAGGTCGGCGTCGAGATCGGCAATCTGCGAAGGAGTGATAAGCTCGGCATTATCCTGTGCCACGAACCACGAGGCGGCTGCGCGTTCATCGTCGTCGGGGAGTTCGGAAACGGAAGGTGCAAGAAGGAGGTATGCCATCTTCGGAGTGATGTAGGGAACCGTGGTCTTGATGGTGACGGGCTCGGAGAAGTAGTAGTTTGCATAAACCACCTCTACACCATAGGCCATCTCACGATCCATGGGCTGCCCCTTGAGTTCGTAGCTTGTTGCGGCACCCTGAAGCTCTGCAACAGGCTCGCCATCGCGAAGGACACGGACACCCGTGATGTTGGGACCGGTGGGAAGAGTCCAGCTGAGAGTGACTGTACGGCCCTCAATGGAAGAGGTGAGATTCGAAGCAGCCGGACGGGCAACTTCGGGAAGGGTTGCCGTTACGGACACGCCCTCGCTGATGTAATCGCCTTCGTAAATGACCTTGACGGTATAGAACTGCTCTTCGTTCATGGGTGCACCCTCGACAACATAGCTTGTTGCGGGCCCCTCGAGGTTGATAGGCGCATAGTTGTTGCCCTCCTTGGTGATTCTAACACCGGTGATGCGGCCCTGCGGGAGAGTCCAGGACAGGACAACGTTGAAGCCTTCGATATTGGCTTGGAGGTTGCTTACCGGAGTCAGTTCGGGAACCTCGGGAAGATCCTTCGGCTCAAAATCCGAGCAAGCGGTGCTAAAGAGCATCATCAGGAGCGAGGTAAGAAGCCCGATGCTCCAAATTATATTTTTCTTCATTTCGATTATAAGCGTTTGAGTGGATTACTTGTAGAGGTCGCCTGCATTGTCGACCTGATTTACGGGGATAGGCAGATATATTTCGTCGGCAGTGAGATTCGCACCCTGATAATAGGTGTGGATCTTGCTTTCCGATGCGTAATAAGCATTCACAGTTTCAACGGCCGTACCCCATCGTACGAGGTCGAACCAGCGGTGTCCTTCCATTGCGAGCTCGATACGGCGTTCCATGCGGACTGCGCGGCGGGCATATTCCTGCGACCATCCCGTGGCGGGATATTCGCCGACAGCGTAGGTGGCGATCATGGGGTTGCAGTCGACGGGCGTGTAAGCTGCATCAACGGAACGGTATGCACGGCTACGGATTTCGTTGATGAGCGTGCGAGCCTGATCGAGATCCTTATTCTGCTCGATAAGGGCTTCAGCCTTCATGAGCATTACGTCGGCATAACGGATGATGATGTAGTTGAGCGAGGAAGCACCCCAGGGCACGATACCGGGCTTCACGTAAGGCGATTCGGGAGCGGGATAAGGCTTCTTGCCGGAATACTGACCGTAGAGCTCCATATTGCGAACCCACTTTTCATTGTAGGTGTGCGAGCGCCAGGGCATTCCGATACGACCGAGTGTGAAGTCGAGACGGGGATCGACGTTGCCGGGATAATCAGCGCTCTCGACATTCTCGCTGTTGAAGGAACCATCGAGGAAGGGAAGGCCATTCTCATCGGTGCGGAACGCATTGACGAGATTCTGGGAGGCAAGATAGAAATCATCGCCGTTGCCGTAGAGGTTGCCTTCGCTCCAGGTGCAGTTGAGACAGTTGTTGAAGTTGTACTGGTCGGGAGAGTTAGCGGAGGAGAACTGCACGGCGAATACGCTTTCGTACATGTTGTTGAACTCGGGCTTGGACATGTCCAGGAAGTTGGGATAGAGCTCGTACTTATGCGAATCAATTACGTAGCCTGCGTACTTCTCGGCTTCAGCCCAGTCGGATGTGAAGAGGTCCACCTTTGCGAGGATGGCAGCAGCGACATATTTGTTGAGGCGACCAACCTGCTCCTGCACGGGAGGCAGCGTTTCATATGCGTCACGGAGATCGCCCTTGATGAAGGATACGATTTCTTCACGGCTGTACTGGTCGGCACGGCACTCGCTGGGATTGGCGACCGTCTCGTCGAAGTAAGGGAACTTGGCGAAGATACGGTACATATCGAAATAGTAGTATGCACGGAGCGTTCGCATCTCGGCCGCGAAAGAAGCCCGCTCGCTTTCGGAAAGCTTGTCGGAGGCGAGGATGGCCTTGATAGCGGTATTGCAGCGGCTGATGGAGAAGAAGTTGTTGCGCCACTTGAAGTTTGCGATATCATTGTCGCTCTGGACGTTGCCCACTTCGAGCTGGTGCATGTATCCTTCCATCGTTACGCCATCGCCACCCTTGAGGGCGTCATCGGAGCGAAGGTCGAAAACCCAGTTGTTGATGGGTCCGGCGAAGGACTCGTTGTTTCCGAAGTAGTGGTTCAGGAGGGTTGCGTAAGCAGCCGTCATGAGATCTGTGGCCTCGTCGGAGCCAATCTGCTCGTCGGTGAAGACGCCCTGCGGCTTAGTGTCGAGGAGGTCGTTGCAAGAGGCGGACGCAAGGCCGAGTGTAGCAACGGCGAGAACGCCTACACTCTTGCATATGATGGATTTGATGGTTTTCATCGTCAATGTCTTTGAAATGGATTAGAACTGAAGGTTAAGGCCGATCGTAAATGTGCGAGGACGGGGGTATGCGCCATTGTCGATACGTGCGCCGAACTCGCCGGGGAGAATCTCGGGATCGAGACCTTTGTATTTGGTGGCTGTGAAGACATTCTCCACCTGACCGTAAACATCGAGGTTGGTTGCACCGATCTTGCGGATTACCTTGGCAGGCACGGTGTATGAGAGCTTAAGATATTTCATCTTCATATATGAACCGTTCTCAATGAAGTAGGTCGAGAAGCGACGCTCGTTGTTATCGTCGGTAAGCGAGAGAGCAGGAATGTCGGATGTCAAATTGTCGGGACGCCATGCGTTGAGGATATCAGCACCGCGATTGGTGGAGATGTTGCCATAGTCCATGAAGTAGAGCTGACGCTTCATGTGGTTCTGGATATCGAAGCCGAAGTCGCCGGAGAAGAACATGTCGAGGGTGAACGCACGGTACTTGAAACCGAGGTTGATGCCCATAGTGAGATCGGGATTCGGGTCGCCGATGATACAGCGGTCGTCATCGTTGATCACGCCGTTGCCGTCAAGGTCACGGAAGATGAGTCGGCCGGGAGCGGCACCCTGCTGTATGGCATGATTGGCAACTTCGATGTCGGAGTTGAAAATGCCGTCGCAAACGTAGCCGTAATACACACCCATAGGCTGTCCGGGGATGAGGCGCTGATCACCACCGATGAATTTCTGGCGGGAATTGAGCGTGATGAGCTTGTTCTTGTATTGAGAGAGGTTGACAGATGCGTTCCAGGAGAAATCGCCATAGATGGGGCTGATGTATGCCAGCGAGATTTCCCAACCGGTGTTTTTCATATCGCCCGTGTTGAGCCACATTGTGGCCTCTTCACCTGCAACGTCGAGGGCCGGGGGATTGGTGAGCATGTCCTTGGTCTTCTTGATGAAGTAATCAGCCGTGAGGTTGAGTGCGCCGCCAAAGAACTGCATGTCGAGACCGATATTGTTCTGATAGGTCGTCTCCCACTTCAGGTCGGGATTGCCGGTGGAGGCAAGAGTGATACCCGATGTAGTAGAGGAGTTGGTGCCGGAGAGGTCGTAAGCACCATTTCCCGTATTGAAGCGATATGTGGAGTATGCGGGATACAGGGGCGGGATGTTGGCATTACCGTTCTGACCCCACGAGTAGCGTACCTTAAGGTCGGTGAGCACGTTGTTCTTCGGGAAGAAGGATTCCTGCGAGGGACGCCATGCCAGCGAGAAAGCGGGGAAGACGCCCGCACGATGCCCTTTGGCGAAACGTGAGTTCTCGTCACGACGGATGGTGAAGGATGCGAGGTAGCGGTCGGCATAGTTATAATCGACCTTGCCGAAAAGGGAGAATACACTCCACTGCGTCTTGCCGCCGCCATTGTTTCGGGTGCCTGTGCCGGAACCTATCTGCATGTATTCCTCGTCTTCGAATGCATAGCCTTCGCGCGATGCGCTGAGGTCGCGGAATGTATAGCCGATAGCCTCGGTGCCGAGCAGGACGGTGAGATGATGCTTGTCGGCGAAGGTGCGGTTGTAGTTAGCTGTATTAGTCCAGGTCCACTGATCGCCGTTGCCGAACGCACTGGAGAAGGAGTTGACATCGCCGGGGTTGGTGGCACGGCCGAGCGTGTTGTTGAAATACTGGCTATGCTCGATACCGATATTGGTTTTGACCGTCAGGCCTTCGACAGGCGTCACCTGCAGATAGGCATTGCCGAGGATTCTCCAGCTCTGCGAGGAGTTGTCGGCAGCATTTTCAATCATCTGCACGGGATTCTGAAGGTCGGAGCTTACGAGGCTAAGAGGACGCATCCAATCGCCGTTCAAGCCCTTGACAGGGAGGGCCGTAAGCTGGCTCATCGCGAGGAAAGGTATACCACGGTCGCCGGCAACATCCATACCGCGGTTGCTCCAGCGAGCCACTTGCAGGTTTTCGCCTACGGCAATGTACTTGTTGAAGTTGTAGTGCGAATTGATGCGGGCCGAATAACGTTCGTAGTAGGTCTTCTGTATGTTACCGTTCTGATTGATATAGTTGAGCGAGAACATTACAGAGCCCTTATCGGAGCTGTTGGAAATCGAAGCCGTGAGGTTGTTGGTCCAAGCCGTGTGGTAGACGAGATCCTGCCAGTCGGTTTCGGTTGTGGGGAAGTTGGGATCGCCGGCAACATACTGCTGAAGCACGGGAGTCTCGCCGGAGCCGTAGAGGACATGAGAGGGCGCAATGTGGGAATTGCGCGATGCAGCCCAATAAGCCTCGCCCCACTGCTCGGCGTTGAGCATATTGTAGCGCTTGGCAATGGTCTGGGCGGAAGCTGCGTAGTTGATGTTGATTGTCATACGGTCGCCCTTGCCTTGTTTAGTAGTGATGATGACAACACCGTTGGCCGCACGCGAACCATAGATGGATGCGGAAGCTGCATCCTTGAGGACCTGCATCGTCTCTATATCGGCGGGGTTGATCATATTGATGTTATCAGTGGGCACACCGTCGATAATGTAGAGGGGGTCGTTGCTGGAATTGGCAGTCGACATACCGCGCACACGAATCGAACCGGTGCCACCGGGAGCTGCGTCAGGAATAACGAGCACGCCGGGGAGCTTACCGGACAAGGAGTTCATGATGTTGCCCGAATTTTCGCTAAGAGGGTCCTTGAGATCCATCACAGAAACAGCGCCGGTGAGGTCGGCCTTGCGGACTGTCTGATAACCGATGACCACCACATCGTCGAGGAGTTCGGAGTCTTCTTCAAGATAGACGACCATGTGGCCTTCATGAGCCGAAACGATTGTCTCGCGGTATCCTATATAGGAAAAACGCAAGGATGCGCCGGCCGGGACATTGATTTCAAAATTACCGTCGATGTCAGTAACGGCTGCGGCTTTCGGATTGTCGCACACGACCGATGCGCCGATCAGGGGCTCGTCGTCGGTCTTGGCCATCACTGTGCCATGGACGTTGATGTTCTGGGCCTGCATGATAACTGCCATCAGAAACATCAGCACTGCACTGAGGATTGGTCTTTTCATGAGAATTGATTTTGGGGTTAGTTTTGATTTTTTGATGGCACAAAATTAATAAGACCACATGTATCAGATAATAACAAATGTTGCAGGAGAGATAAGAAACCGTGCGAAACACTGTTTGTAATATCTCCTGCAACAAAAATGCTATTTCCCCGGAAAACTATCGGCCGAGTCGCTCGCGTGTATCAGAGGGAGTTTCCCCAAAAGCTTCATGATAGCACTTAGTGAAGTAGGCCGGAGTGGAAAACCCGACGGCATAGCCCACTTCGCTGACAGTGCGATCGGATGTCAACAGCATTTTCCTTGCCTCCTTGAGGCGAAGGTGTCGGATCAGCTCGACGGGCGAATAGTTCGTGAGGGCTTTTATCTTGCGATAGAACTGCGAACGTTCGAGTCCCATACGCGAAGCAAGCATGTCGACACTAAGTTGCGAGCTCGCCATCTCGGAATAGAATATTTCAAGGAATTTCTTGTAAAACTCATCCTCGATTCCGGCGCCTGCGGCTTCGACCGCTTTTTTGGGATCGGCAGCCGACGATGCCTGCAGCTCCGAGTCGCCGTTTCCAACAAGATTGAGGATACGCTTCCGATTCTCGAGCATGGAAGCGCAGCGGGCCTTGAGAACATCCGAACTGAAAGGTTTGGAAACATAGCCGTCGGCCCCACTCTCATAGCCCTGTACACGCTGCTCGTCAAGAGAACAGGCCGTGAGCAAGACGACCGGAATATGGCTCGTGGAAACTTCTGACTTTATCCTGCGACAGCATTCGAATCCGTCGAGCACAGGCATCATCACATCGCATATGACGAGGTCAGGCACATACTTCACGGCCATGCCCACTCCTTCCATACCGTTGGATGCCAAGATGACATTATAATCATCGCTCATGATGTCCGTGATAAGGCTGCGGATGTCAGCATTGTCGTCAATAACAAGGAGCAAGGGCTTCTCCTGATTGAAAACGCCTTCGCCACTGATACTGCCAAGTTCGGACTCTATCTCGTCAGAAGTAATCTGCGCCTCGGGGACAAGCGGAGCCGAGCAATCCCCGACATGGCGTATAGGAATCTCAACAGTGAAGACAGAGCCTTTTCCGGGAGTGCTCTCTACCTTTATCTCTCCGCCATGCAACTCCACAAAGGCCTTGGCAAGAGAAAGTCCTATGCCCGAACCCTTGGGGTGGAGACGGTCCACCTGATAGAAACGGTCGAAAATATTGGGAATATCACGCTCGCTTATGCCCTCGCCCGTATCAATCACCGAAAAACGCAGGACATCACCGTCCACACCATATCTTATTGTAATCGCCCCGTTGCGGGGGGTGTACTTAATTGCATTGGAAAGAAGATTGAAGAACACACGCTCTATCTTCTCGGCATCGAGTGCCTGCACAACGGGCTGCCCGGGTCCCTCGAGATTTAGCGATATATCCTTGGCCCTCGCCGTGGCCACAAAGCTCTCAACCCAGTCTTCAACAGCTCGCGAGAAGTCCACTTCAGCGATATTGAGTTCGAGCTTGCCATTCTCGTATTTTCGGAAATCGAGGATCTGATTGATGAGTCTGCGCAGGATCTTCACATTCTTATCCGCTATGCGCACGAGCCGCTCCTGGGTGGGTGTAAGATTCGAGGCCGCGCAAAGCCGGCTGACAGGTTCGGCTATAAGCGTGAGAGGCGTGCGCAGGTCGTGGGATACGTTTGTAAAGAAAATGAGCTTCGATTGAGTCGCCTCTTCGAGCTGACGGTTCAGCATTTCCTGCTTATCGCGCTCCTCCTGCAGCAGAACGTTACGGGCAAGAAGCTCCTTACGATGTTTATCGCGCTGCCAGAACGCTTTCAGAAGCAGGAACGTCACGGCAATGAGAAGGAGAATAATGACGATGCTGGAATAAAACAAGGTGGTCTGTGTGGAATAACGGGCCCAGTAAACATCAATTTTACTCTTGAGACGCGACATCTTTTCCGTCTCTCGCGCAAGTGCCTCATTCTGACGGAGAAGTATATCGGCATTGGTCCGATCTACAGCGGAACTCAGCGGGAAGACGGTCTCGCGGTCGTATGGCTCACCTTTAAGAATAGCAAGCGCTGTCCGCACGATTATATCTCCTTCCGTCGGATATAGGAATGTAGCGTCAAGCGTACCGTCGGCAACGGCATTAATGCCTATGCCGGGCGCAGCATCGATACCTATAACGCGCACACTATCGAGCCCCATGCGTCGTGCGACCTCGGACGCTCCGATGGCCATACGGTCGTTGTGGGCATATATCAGATCTACATCCGGATATATCTTAAGGAGGGAATCGGCCACCCGTGCGGCCTCATCTTTATTCCAATTGCCTGTGGCGGAGGCCAGAAGATTGCCTCCGGCCTTGGAAAACGCGCCGGCAAAGCCATCATGACGCCCTTCGGCCGGAGTTGAGCCGATGCGTCCGTAGATTTCTATTGCCTTTGCTCCACGTGGAAGGATATGCGATGCAAAGTCGGCCGCACTGCGGCCAAGGCCCTCGTCATCGGCGCCGAATCGTGCAGTGTAGCTTTCGGAAAGGATGTTGCGATCGAAAATTATGACAGGGATTCCGGATGCATACACTTCATCAATAACAGGCGTAAGCGCCGCCGCTTCGTTGGGCGATACAATTATAATATCGAAGCCACGGGCTGCAAAATCGCGTATGTCCGCAATCTGCTTTTCATTGCTATCATCCGCCGAACGAATTTCGACTTCGACATCATCGTGAAGAATGATCTCCCGCAGTATCTCGGCATTCATCTTGGCGCGCCAATCGTCCTGACTCGGCTGGGAGACAGCAATACGATAGGGCTTTTCCTTCGAACAAGAAAAGGACAAGAGCGATATGAAAATCAGGAATAGATATTTTTTCATGGTTTCTGCATTACGAACACAAAGTTATAGAATTTTACGATATAACAAAGCGTGAATGGAATATAAAAAAGGGGGCTATGCACGATTTTTTTCATCCGGCGCACAAAATTTGATAGGTATTGTGCGTATTATGTATTAGTTTTGCATCGGCTTCGGAAACACTCATAGCCAAGCCACCCTGAATCTAAACATAAAAGACATGACTGAAACAAGCAAAATCCTTAGTGCCATGATACTTTTTGGAGCAGTATCGGCTTTCCCCGGAACTGTCATCGCGGCCGGGCCGGCACCGACAGAGAATAACGGTGTGAAAGTGGAGTTCATATCTCCGAACCATTCTCTGATCCGCGTAGCATCGGACGACAAGTATCTCCTCCTCCCCATCGAGGAGAGCCAAGACGATGCCCGAATAGAAATTATCGTAAACGGCAAACTCGAAAAGGTGGTGAACGCACGCCTTGCCAAAAACAAGGTGGACTACATGGTACCCCTCGATCTTTCCGGCTACAATAATGAAGGACTGGTGCTTGCGGTCGAAACACGTCAGGGACGTTCGACAACCCGCGATATACAGAACGATGCTTGCTGGAAAGCTCTTGAACTCGCCAATGATTTCACAAGCACCGACACGGAGAAATTCCGTCCGGCATATCACCACACTCCGCTTTGGGGCTGGATGAACGACCCCAACGGCATGTTTTACAAGGACGGCGTGTGGCATCTTTACTATCAGTGGAATCCTTACGGCTCGAAATGGCAGAACCTTTCATGGGGTCACTCGACATCGACTGATCTCGTGAACTGGAATCACGAGACTAAGGCCGCACTGGAGCCTGACGCATTGGGAATGATATTCTCCGGCAGCAGTGTTGTGGACAAGAACAATACTGCCGGCTTCGGAGAGGACGCCGTAATCGCACTCTACACCGCAGCTGCTGCAACGCAGCAGCAGAGCCTCGCATGGAGCACGGACAACGGGACGACCTTACACCCTTATCCGGGAAATCCTGTCATAACTCTCGACTCGGAAGCCCGCGACCCGAACATGTTCTGGCACGAGCCTACCCAACAATGGGTGCTTCTTCTGGCTCATGCCCTTGAGCATGAAATGCTGATCCTGACTTCACCCGACCTCAAGACCTGGACTCTCCAGAGCTCCTTCGGCAAAGGACTTGGCGCACAGGACGGCGTATGGGAATGCCCCGACCTTATGAAGGTGAAGATCGATGGCACGGACAAAGAGAAATGGGTGCTGATATGCAATCTCAATCCCGGTGGTATATTCGGCGGAAGCGCTACACAGTACTTCGTGGGCGACTTCGATGGCAAGACCTTCACAGTCGATACGGATTCAGAAGGCAATGTGCCCACGAAATGGATGGACTTCGGAAAAGACCACTATGCAACCGTAAGCTTCAGCAATGCTCCCGACAAGCGCAACACCGTGATAGGCTGGATGAGCAACTGGCAGTATGCACCCGAGGTGCCCACCATGCAGTTCCGCAGCGCGAACTCTCTTCCCCGTGAGATTGGCCTCTTTGAAGGTATGGATGGCGAGCTTTATGTGTCGTCCACGCCGTCGCCTGAGGTTGAAGCCCTCCGTGGCAGCATATTCAAGAAAATTGGATCCATGTCCGCAGGCTCCAAGGGCAAGAGCGTTGCTATTCCCGAAATCTGCGAGATCGTGATGACCATCAAGCCCGGAAAAGCTATGGGCAATGTCACGCTGACTCTTGAAAATAAGGCCGGAGAAGCAGCTGTCATGACTTATGATCCGACAGCGAGAACGCTAAGTTTCGACCGTACGAAAAGCGGTATAACCGACTTCAGTCAGGATTTCCCGGCCGTGACCGTAGCTCCGACTTTCAACGAAGGCAAGGAGAGCCTTGAATTACGCATATTCGTGGACCGCTCGAGCATCGAGGTTTTCGAGAAGGACGGCCGCTTTGCCATGACGAATCTTGTGTTCCCCAATGAACCTTATTCGAATCTACTTGTAAGTACGGATAAAGGCTCTGCTGAAATCAAGAACCTGACCATATACAACATCAAGAATAACTAATATCATAAAAAACTGACTTCATAAACACGATGGCATCCAACACACAGGCAGTAGAAAAGAATTCTCTGCTGCAATTCATCCCAGTAATGCTCTGCTTCTTTGCCATGGGCTTCGTGGACCTTGTAGGCTCGGCCACGAATTTCGTCAAGGAAGATCTTGGTCTGAACGCCGCACAAGCAGGCTTTATTCCCTCGCTGGTATTCTTCTGGTTCCTGATTTTCTCCGTGCCCACAGGCATGCTGATGAACAAAATCGGACGCAAAAAGACCGTTCTGCTTTCGCTGCTGCTCACTCTCGTATCCCTCATAATTCCAATCTTCGGCACCGGCTATTATACGATGCTTGCAGCCTTCTCCCTGCTTGGAATAGGCAATGCAGTAATGCAGACTTCGCTGAACCCGCTGGTGTCCGGTCTCATCAATCCTTCGAAACTCGCATCCACGCTGACATTCGGACAGTTCGTAAAGGCTCTCGCCTCCCTTCTGGCTCCCTATATGATGGCATGGGGCGCTGCCGCCCTGCTTCCTACATTCGGACTTGGCTGGCGCGTGCTCTTCCCGATTTTCGCAATTGTCTGCATCCTGTCCATTGCCATGCTCGGTGCAACTCCCATACGTGAGGAGCGCGCCGATAAGGTTACGGGCTTCATGGAGTGCGTAAAGCTGCTAAGCATTCCGTTCGTTCTGCTATGCTTCATAGGTATCATGTGTCATGTGGGTATTGACGTCGGCACCAACACTTTCGCTCCCCAGATTCTTGCCGAAAGATTCGGGCTTAGCGTAGAAGAAGCCGTAATAGGCACACAGATCTACTTCTACTTCCGCACCGGCGGCTGCCTCCTGGGCTCGTGGGCTCTTGCCAAGTTACCGGCAAAAGCATTCTTCGCCTTCAGTGTATGCTGCATGCTGCTCGGCATGTTGGGACTGTTTGTCGGCACAAGCCAGACGATAATCCTCGCTTCCATAGCATGCATCGGCTTCGGCAACTCCAACATTTTCTCCGTTGTGTTCGCGCAGGCACTGAATCGTCAGCCCGACGAAAAGAACGAAGTATCGGGTCTCATGATCATGGGACTCTTCGGAGGCACGGTATTCCCGCTTGCCATGGGCTTCGCCCAAGATGCAGTAGGTGTGGCCGGAGCCGTGGCTGTAATGACCATAGGCGTGCTCTATTTGCTATTCTATACATTCAAAATCAAAAACGCTTAAAACAATAATATCATGACTGACATTGTAGTAGGAATGGGCGAGGCCCTGTGGGACGTCCTTCCCGAAGGAAAGAAAATCGGTGGTGCGCCCGCCAATTTCGCATACCACGTATCGCAGTTCGGACTGCCTTCTGTAGTTGTTAGTGCCGTAGGCCCCGACGCTTTAGGTGCGGAGATTATCGAGAATCTCACCTCCAAGGGTCTGAATCAGCTGATCGAAACCGTGCCCTACCCCACGGGAACGGTGCAGGTGGAACTGGATCCGGACGGCATCCCCATGTATGACATCAAGGAGAACGTGGCCTGGGACAACATTCCCTATACGGCACGCCTCGAAGATCTCGCAGGCAAGACTAAAGCCGTTTGCTTCGGTTCGCTTGCACAGCGCAATGTGGTGTCGCGCAACACGATCAACCGCTTTCTCGATGCCATGCCTCACACGGGAGAGGAGCTTATCGTGTTCGACGTGAACCTGCGTCAGGGATTCTATACAAAAGAAATTCTCTGCAATTCGATGGAGCGCTGCAATATTCTTAAGATCAACGATGAAGAGCTCGTGACAGTGAGCCGAATGTTTGGCTATCCGGGTATCGACCTGCAGGACAAGTGCTGGATTCTGCTTGGCAAATACAACCTTAAGATGCTGATACTCACATGCGGTATAAATGGCAGCTATGTCTTCACGCCCGGAGCGGTATCATTCCAGCCCACTCCCACGGTGGAGGTTGCCGATACGGTAGGCGCAGGCGACAGTTTCACTGCAGCGTTCATCGCCTCGATACTCAAAGGCAAGAGCGTACAGGAAGCCCATGCTAAAGCCGTGCAGACCTCGGCTTTCGTGTGCACGCAGAACGGCGCGATGCCTGTCCTCCCCAAAGATCTTACAGAAAACTGACATTCACTAATCCCTGAAACGGTTTTCATTAATAGCCCGGTTTCTCAATAAAGTAAAAGATTGATTTAGGTTTTTCCCCGCCCGAAAATACTTTTTCCGGCGGGGATTTTTATGCATTGACATTTTTTGGGAGATGGAATGTGCGGTGTTTCAAGGAAATGTTGTAATTTTGTAGAAAACTTGTATTTTAAAACGTGAACGATAAGTTGTCGAACGAAGATAAAAAGCTGCTTCTTGACAAGCGGTATCTGCGCATGGCCCGTATCTGGGCTGAGAATTCATACTGCGAGCGCCGGAAAGTGGGTGCGATAGTCGTTAAGGATCAAATGATTATCTCGGATGGCTATAATGGCACTCCGGCAGGCTTTGAGAACGTGTGCGAGGACGAACAAACCGGCCTGACCAAGCCCTATGTGCTGCACGCCGAAGCTAATGCTATTACAAAAGTGGCAAGAAGCAACAACTCGAGCGAGGGTGCCACGCTATACGTGACGGCTTCGCCATGTCTCGAATGTGCGAAACTTATCATTCAGTCGGGTATCCGCCGCGTGGTATTCAACGAACTGTATCGTCTGAGCGACGGTATCGACCTGATGCGGCGCGCCGGAATCGAATGTATTCATATAGATGAGCTCAACTAACGAAAAGAACAAGTACATCAAGTACTTATATATGTTGCCCGCCGTAACGGCGCTGGCTCTTGCCGCAGGCATATGGATTGGGATGGCGCTTTCACGCTCTGCCGACCACTCGGCCGCAAGACAGAAACTCAACGAGGTGTTCGATATCATCGAAGCAAACTACGTGGACGATGTGTCGCTTGACAGTCTCGTGGATATTTCCCTGCATGAGATTCTCACCAATCTCGATCCACACTCTGTGTATATTTCGGCCGGTGAACGCGAAAGCTCGGAACGCGAACTTGAAAGCTCCTTCTTCGGCATCGGTATCCAGTTCCAAATGCAGAAGGATACAGTGTATGTGGTCGAAGTTATTCCGGGAGGAGCTGCTGAAACGGCAGGAATGCTGGCCGGCGACCGCATCGTGAAGGTCGATGGCCGTGACATCACGGGACCGAAGATAACTACGGACAGTGTATTTTCCATGCTCCGCGGTCCGGAAGGCACGCACGTCGATGTGAGCGTAAAACGCTATAACTCTCCGGCGCTTATCGATTTCAATCTTGTTCGCGTCCAGATTCCGGTGACTCCCGTGGATGCGGCCTATATGCTGAATGATTCGACTGGATACCTTAAAATCAGCAAGTTCTCCGATGCTACGTATCCCGACTTCATCCGCAACTTCAATGCACTGCGCTTCAAAGGTGCCAAAGCCCTCGTTCTGGACCTCCGCGGCAATACGGGAGGATACATGCAGCCTGCTGTGCTGATGGCCAACGAGTTCTTCGACAATAATACCGTGCTTGTGAGCACTCGCGGTCGTCAATGGCGCGACAATACGGTGCTGGGGTCCGATCGCACGGGCTCTTTCGGAGGTGAACGTCTCGTGGTGCTTATCGACGAGTATACTGCCAGTGCAAGTGAAATCTTTGCCGGAGCTATTCAGGACAATGACAGAGGACTCATAGTGGGCCGACGTTCCTTCGGTAAAGGTCTCGTGCAACATCCTTTCGAGTTTGAGGACTCCTCGATGATAAGGCTGACAGTCCAACGCTATTACACCCCCTCCGGACGTTGCATCCAGAAGACTTTCGAACGCGGCAAAAACACCGAATATGCCATGGACCTCATGGAGCGCTACAACCATGGCGAAAGCTTCATCGCCGACAGCATAAAAGTTGACTCCACACAGGTCTTCAGCACACTCGTCACAGGCCGAACGGTCTACGGCGGAGGTGGCATCATGCCGGACGTGTTTGTTCCCGCTGACACAACCGGTGTAACGCCCTATTATCTAAGCGTAGCCAATGCCGGCCTGCTCCAGAAATATGCCTTTGAATTCAGCGACCTCAATCGCGAGAACCTGTCCGAGGCAAATAATACGGAGGAGCTGCTGAACCTGCTTCCGTCGGATGCGGTCATCCTGCAGTCATTTGTGAAGTATGCCAACGAAGTGGGCAATGTGCGTCCGCGCTGGTATTACATTGAACCTTCGCGCCGTCTGATTGTTAACCAGATAAAGGGCCTCATAGCGCGCGATATTCTCGGCATCTCGAGCTATTACGAAGTTGTCAACTCCTCCGATCCCGTGGTGAAAGAGGCTCTTAAACAACTTGATAAAGGCGGAGCGGATTTCCCTATCCAACCGGAACAGAACAAATGAAAAAAGACGAGATAAGAAGAAAAATACGAGCACGCAAGGCGCTTATGAGCGCTGAAGAATGCGTGGAAGCAGCCGAAAGAGTGTTTGAAGCCGTACAGAATATGGCTGCATTCACTATGGCGGAGCGCATTTTGATGTATCATTCTTTGCCCGACGAACTGTCGACCCGGGAGTTCATCGACCGCTGGCACGAGCGCAAGAAGTTTTTCCTTCCGCGTGTGAACGGCCTGAATCTCGAGATCCTTCCTTACGACCGCTCGAGGCTTCATCTCGGCGCGTTCCAGATTGAAGAACCCGATGGAACGGAGACCGTGGATATCAACGACATTGACCTCGTAATAGTCCCTGCTGTGGCCTATGATCGCCGGGGTAATCGTGTAGGTCGAGGGAAGGGCTACTACGATCGTCTTCTTTCCACCGCCCGCGCCTTGACCACCATAGGTGTAGGCTATGGCTTCCAATTGGTCGAGGACATCGATTCGGAGCCATTTGATGTTGCAGTGGACTTTGTAGTGACTGACGGTAACGGCGTCATTCGTTGCCGACGCGTCAAAGCCTGATCGCACGCAGACATCTTATTGTTATTATATGTTAAGCATGTGGCACTTTATGCCACATGCTTTAATATTTTTTGTAAATTTGCAGATGTATTGTGCATAATAATATCCACAACACGCTCAACTTTCCTGCTATGGATATAAAAATCAAAAAAGGACTTGACCTGAAACTGGTCGGCGGCATCGAGAATCCCAAGAATGCATGCGCCGGGCTTAAGGCTGTCGAAGGTGTATGCGCGCTTTGCCCGGAAGACTTTCCCGGGTTCAAGCCCAAAACCTCGATCAAGGAAGGCACTTTGGTGAATGCCGGCGACGCCGTGCTATATAACAAGGACTATGAGACCATGGCTCTTGCCTCGCCTATCGACGGCAAGGTGCGCGCAGTGGTCCGTGGCGACCGACGCCGTATTCTTCGTGTAGAAATCGAGCCGGCCAAAGTCGATCCCGCTACTGAACAGACCGGCATACTTGACAATGCCGATGCACAGGCCACCGTCGATGTCCTTGCCTCGAAAGGTCTTCTGGCCCGCTTCCGCGAGCGCCCGTACGATGTTGTGCCCACGGCCGGGGTTTGCAAGGTTCGCGATATTTATGTAATTTGCTTCGACTCCGCGCCCTTGGCCGTCGACCCGGCGGAATGCGTTGAAGGCACCGAGGTTGAGAAACGCCTCGCCGGCGGACTCGAAATCCTCTCCCGCCTCACCGACGGCAAGGTCTATCTGGCTGTGCGCGCAGGCTCGTCTTTCGCAGCGATTGCCGAACGAATCGCAGCCGGAGGCAAAGGCATAGAGGTTCTGTCCGTTGCCGGTCTCTACCCCTCCAGCCTGCCCGGCAGCCTCATCTCCGCGACGGCTCCACTCAATAAAGGCGAACGCGTATGGTCGCTTGATCTTACCACAGCCCTGCGCATCGGCGAGCTGAAGGCCTGCGGACACTATAGCTTCGAAAACACCGTGGCTGTCGTAGGTTACGAAGTCGAAAAGCCGTTTTATGCCAAAGCGTGCGACGGCATGTCCATCAAGGCTCTCGTGAACGGTCATCTTAAAAAGAGCCCGGAGCACAAGCGAATAATCAGCGGAAACGTATTCACGGGCGTAAGCGAGAGCGAAGACGGCTACCTCCGCTTCCCTTATCGCCAGCTTACGATCATTCCCGAAGGCGACGACAAGGACGAATTCATGGGTTGGGCCAGCCTTGCACCGTCGAAAGTGAGCGTCAACCGTTCTTTCCCTCTCAGCTTCATGCGCAAGATCTTCAATCCTGACGCACGCCTCAATGGCGGTCGCCGCGCCATGATAATGAGTGGCGAATACGAACGCTACATCCCCATGGACATCCTGCCCGAATATCTCATCAAGGCTATTCTTGCAAAAGACGTCGAGGGCATGGAAAAACTTGGCATCTACGAAGTTGCGCCCGAGGATTTCGCACTGGCGGAATTTGCCGACACATCCAAGCTCCCGCTTCAGCAAATCGTACGCGACGGACTGGATTACCTCCGCAAAGAATTAGAATAATCAGCATCAAACACATCAACCACACATTTCAACTCAAGAAAAGTGGCACGTCTAAGACAATATCTCGATAAAATCAAGCCCCAGTTCGAGCCGGGAGGCCGCTTTCAGGCGCTCCATTCTGTGTTCGATGGCTTCGAGACCTTTCTCTATTCCCCGCGGACTACCTCTGCCGCCCGCTACACCACCCACATCCACGATTCGATAGACTCCAAGCGAACGATGACGATAGTCATCATGGCCCTTCTGCCCTGCTTCGTCTTCGGCATGTACAACATCGGCTATCAGCACTGGCTTGCCGCCGGGCTCGAACCCTCGGGACACTTCTGGGAAGAGCTCTTCTACGGCTTCCTGACGGTGCTTCCGCGTCTTGTCGTGTCCTACGTCGTAGGTCTTGGCATAGAGTTTATAGTCGCACAGAAGAAACATGAGGAAATTCAGGAAGGCTTCCTCGTGACCGGCATTCTCATTCCCATGATCTGCCCGCCGGAGATTTCGCTGTGGATGCTTGCCGTGGCAACCGCATTCTCCGTGATATTCGCGAAAGAAGTATTCGGCGGCACGGGCTACAACCTGCTGAACGTGGCGCTCGTCACGCGCGCATTCCTCTTCTTTGCATATCCGGCCCACATGTCGGGCGATAAGGTATTCGTTGCCACCGGCCAGCCCTTTGGCTTCGGTCCCGCTGTGCCCGACGGATTCACATGCGCCACGCCGCTTGGCCAGATCTCGCAGGGCACCTTTGACATTACAGGCGTTGGCAGCCATGCCATCTCCACATGGGATGCCTTTCTGGGGCTCATGCCCGGCTGCATGGGCGAGACCTCCACACTGTTTATTCTCGTCGGCGGCCTGCTTCTGATGCTTGCCGGAATAGCCTCATGGCGTGTAATGCTCACGGTCTTTGCCGGCGCACTGTGCATGGGTTGGGTTGCCAACATCTTTGCCACGCCCACATATCCCATGGCTTCCGTCGAGCCCTTCCAACAGCTTCTGTACGGCGGCCTTGCTTTCGCAGCTGTGTTCATGGCCACTGACCCCGTCACGTCCGCTCGCACATCGAAAGGCAAGTATATCTACGGCTTCCTCACAGGTGTCGTGGCCGTACTTATCAGAACATACAACAACGGCTATCCCGAAGGCGCCATGCTTGCCGTGCTGCTGATGAACTGCTTCGCACCGCTTATCGACTGGTGTATCGTAGAGGCTAACGCACGCCGGCGCCTCGCACGCCTTGTGCGCTCACAAAAATAAGTGCAAACCACCTTATACCAAAGCAACGATGAACAAGCAAAGTAATACCTACACACTCATCTACATCATAATATTGGTGGTTGTCACGGGCGCAGCACTTGCGTTTACATCCATATCGCTGAAAGACCGACAGCAGGCCAACGCCGATGCCGACAAGATGCGCCAGATTCTTGCTTCCGTAAAAATTTATCCCGCATCCGACGCCATTATCTCGGATTACAACAAATATGTCGTCGAAAGCTACGCCGTAAATGACGAAGGACAGCACATTGACGGCGTGGATGCATTCGGCGTCAACGTGGCTCAGGAAATAAAGAAGGCCGACTCCTCCCGCGAGCTCCCCGTCTACGTATGCCGTACAGCCGATGGCGCACTCAAATACATCCTGCCCATGTATGGCGCAGGTCTGTGGGGTCCTATCTGGGGCTACGTTTCGCTGGACGCCGACGGCAGCACGGTATACGGAGCGTACTTCGCACACCAGGGAGAGACTCCCGGACTCGGCGCCGAAATCGAAAAGCCCGCGTTCTCCGATCAATTCGCCGGCAAACAACTCTTCAAGAACGGCGAGTTCATGCCTATTGCCGTAGTAAAAGCCGGACAGAAGCCGCAAGGCGATGAAGACTACGTGGACGGCGTTTCCGGAGGCACCATCACCTCCAAAGGCGTAGGCGCAATGATCGACAACTGTCTCAAACCTTACGCACGCTTCCTCGAATCCGTGCGCGCTAACTCTCAAAAATAAGTAGTATGGCAGAAAAAGTTTCATCCCGCAGCGTGTTGTTCAATCCGTTCTCGAAGAACAACCCGGTGATCGTGCAGATCCTGGGCATCTGCTCGGTACTGGCCGTAACAGCCAAGCTGGAGCCGGCAATTGTCATGGGACTGTCCGTAATCGTGGTGCTTGCGTTCAGCAATGTCATCATTTCCCTCATCCGCAACACTATACCCGTCAATATACGCATCATCGTACAGCTTGTAGTCGTGGCCGGTCTGGTCGTGATTGTATCGCAGCTGCTCCAGGCTTATGCCTACGATGTTAGCAAACAGCTGAGCGTGTTCATCGGTCTGATCATCACCAACTGCATACTCATGGGGCGTCTCGAAGCATTCGCCATGGCCAATAAGCCTTGGCCTTCCTTCCTCGACGGTATAGGCAACGGCATCGGCTATGCGATGATTCTCATCATCACAGGCTTCTTCCGCGAGCTTCTTGGCTCGGGCACACTCCTGGGCTTTCAGGTTGTCCCCGATGCTTTCTACGAAGCCGGCTACGTGAACAATGGTCTCATGATTCTGCCTCCTATGGCCCTGATCGTTGTGGCATGCATCATCTGGGTACACCGCAGCTACAATAAAGATCTTCAGGAACAATAAACCCAAGACAATATTTTCTCCCCAATTCCACGAGTCAGACAATGGAGAATTTCAATATCTTTATACGGTCGATCTTCGTCGACAACATGATTTTCGCCTACTTCCTGGGCATGTGCTCCTTCCTTGCCGTGAGCAAGAACGTGCGCACAGCCTTCGGATTGGGAATCGCCGTGACATTCATGCTCACGATAACTCTGCCCATCAACTACCTGCTTGAGACATACGTGCTCCGTGCCGGCGCCCTTAGCTGGCTTGGGCCTGAATATGCCGATGTCGACCTTAGCTTCCTGTCGCTGATAGTTTTCATCGCCGTGATAGCCTCGATGACTCAGCTCGTCGAGATGGCTGTCGAGCGCTATGCTCCCGCCCTCTACGCCTCGCTGGGCATATTTCTCCCTCTTATCGCAGTGAACTGCGCCATTCTCGGAGGCTCGCTCTTCATGCAGCAGCGCGAATGGACTTCCGTCTGGACAGCCGTTTGCGCCGGCGGCGGATGGGGCATCGGTTGGCTTCTGGCCATCACGGCCATCGCTGCCATGCGCGAGCGCATTGCACAATACTCCAATATTCCCGCCCCCCTGCGCGGAGTGGGCATCACCTTCATCCTGACGGCACTTATGGGCATTGCTTTCATGAGTTTCCTCGGCATTAAAATCTGACAAAGATGAACATGTTATCGCTCTATATCCCGCTGATGTCTGCCTCCGGCCTCACATTCCTCGCCGGTGTAGGATTCTTCCTGGGTGTGACGCTTCTGCTCGTGATCCTTTTGCTCGTGGCCAAGCGCTTCCTTGTACAGTCGGGCGACGTCACAGTCACATACAACGACGGCCGCGAAGCCATCGTACCCTCCGGCAAACCGCTTCTCTCCGCTATGGCCGACAAGGACATATTCCTCCCCTCGGCATGCGGCGGAAAAGGTTCATGCGGCCAGTGCCGCGTGCGCGTGCTTGAAGGAGGAGGCGAGATTCTCCCCACCGAGACCGTGCATTTCACACGCAAGGAAATCAAGGACAACTGGCGTCTCGCCTGTCAGGTCAAGGTCAAGCAGGATATGACCATCGAAGTCCCCGCTGCCGCCCTGGATGTCAAGGAATACGAATGTGAAGTAATTTCTAACAACAACGTTGCCACATTCATCAAAGAATTCATCGTGGCGCTCCCCCCGGGCGAACACATGGACTTCATTCCCGGCTCCTACGCGCAGATCAAGATTCCGCCCTACGAGATGGACTACGACAAGGACATCGACAAGGCATCCATCGGTCCGGAATACCTGCCCTCGTGGGAGAAATTCGGCCTTTTCAGCCTCAAATGCCGCAACACGGAGACGACTGTCCGCGCATACTCCATGGCCAACTATCCGGCCGAGGGCGATCGTTTCATGCTCACAGTGCGTATTGCCACCCCACCCTTCAAGCCCAAACCCGAAGTCGGCTTCCAGGACGTGATGCCCGGCATCGCTTCCAGCTATATCTTCTCGCTTAAACCCGGCGACAAGGTAAGGATGAGCGGCCCTTACGGCGATTTCCATCCGATTTTCGACTCCAAAAAAGAGATGATGTGGATAGGCGGCGGCGCTGGTATGGCACCCCTGCGTGCACAGATCATGCACATGACCAAGACCCTCAAGACCACTGACCGCAAGATGAACTTCTTCTATGGCGCGCGTGCGCTCAACGAGGTGTTCTATCTCGACGACTTCCTGAAACTCGAGAAGGAATTCCCTAACTTCAAGTTCCATCTCGCTTTGGACCGTCCCGATCCCGCAGCCGATGCCGCCGGCATAAAATATACGCCCGGATACGTCGGCCAGGTCATATACGACACCTATCTCAAGGACCACGACAATCCCGAAGATATCGAATATTATATGTGCGGCCCCGGTCCGATGAGCCAGGCCGTGAACAAAATGCTCGACTCTCTCGGTGTCGACCCCGAAAACATCCATTACGACAACTTCGGCGGATAAATCTCTACGCCACCATCCTGCCATGCGCATCCGTACCATTATCCTCGCTGCATCGCTGATCATTGGAGCCGTAGGGCCGCTCTGGGCCCGCACCTCTGATAAAAGCGCCGCGCAGAAACCATTCACACTGGTGCTCGATCCAGGTCATGGCGGCAAGGACAGCGGCTGCGTGGGCGATATAAGCAATGAGAAAACCATAGTCCTGAATGTTGCAAAGATGCTCGGCGAAATGGTCAAGGAGGCCTATGGCGACAGTGTGAAGACCGTATTCACCCGCAATTCCGACACCTTCATCTCCCTGCAGGAGCGGGCCAATATCGCCAATCGTGCAGGAGGAGATTTCTTCGTAAGCATACACGTGAATTCGGTCGACAAGCGTTCCCCCGGGCGACGCAACATCACCGGAGCCTCCGTCTATACACTCGGCCTCCATAAGAGCGAGAACAACCTCGGGGTGGCCATGCGCGAGAATGCCGTGATGGAACTTGAAGAAGACTTCTCGGAGACTTATCAGGGCTTCGACCCCAACTCCTCCGAGAGCTACATCATATTCGAGCTAAGTCAGGATGCAAACATCAAACAAAGCCTCGAAATGGCATCCCTGATGCAAGGACAGCTCACCGGCTATGCAGGCCGTGCCGACAAGGACGTGCGCCAGGCCGGATTCTGGGTACTCTGGTCCACATCCATGCCCTCCGTACTGGTCGAACTCGATTTCATCTGCAACCCGCAGGCCGAGCGCTTTCTCGCTTCGAAAAACGGACAGAAGAAATGCGCCGAAGCCCTGTTCCGCGCCTTCAAGGAATACTACCGCCACCACAGGCCCAATGCCTCGTGAAGCCTCGTCATATAAACGTAAACACAGACATAATTACATATGAAAAAAATCTTCCGTAAAGAAGTTATCATCGGTCTCTGCGCCATAGTCGCCCTGCTCATTCTCATTTTCGGAATACAGTTCCTCAAGGGCATCAACCTCTTTCATCCCGCCAATTACTACTACGCTTCCTACAACAATGTGGAAGGCCTTGCCCAGTCTGCTCCCGTCACTCTCAACGGGTTCAAAGTAGGACAGGTCCATGAAATCATCTATCAGTACGACCGTCCCGGCAACGTGGTGGTCGAACTCAACCTCGACAAGAGCCTGCAGATTCCCGAAGGCACCGTGGCAAAATTGTCGTCCGACCTGCTGGGCACGGCATCCATCGTGCTCGAGCTCGGAAAACAGGGGCGATATCTATCCGTAGGTGATACCCTCAAAGGCATGACCGATCCCGGTCTTATGGGCTCCGTCACCGAGACACTACTGCCCTCCGTCGGAGCTGTAGTCCCCAAAATCGATACTCTTCTGACCAACCTCAACGCCATAACGGGTAACCCCGCACTTACGGCATCCATCACTCGCCTCGACGCCATTACCGCCGAGCTGGCCAAAAGCACCGCCACACTATCGCGCATGCTTGCCGATCTGGGTCCGGCCACGGCCAATATCCGCTCCATAACGCAGAACGTCGATACCATCACCGGCAATTTCGCGGATGTCAGCACGCAACTCAGCCAGGCACATGTCGACAGCATCTTGCGCGATCTCGAAGCTACAGCCGCAAATGTACATGCCCTCACCGAACAGCTCAACGACCCCAATTCGAGCATCGGCCTTCTCACCCGCGACCCCGCGCTATACGAGAATATCAACAAAACAGTCGTCTCGCTCGACTCGCTCTTCACCGATATCAAAGCACACCCCAAGCGCTACATAAATATCAAGGTCTTCTAATAGAAGGCACTTGTCCCGACAGATTCATTCAAACTGTGTCGTAACCTCGCTTACGGCACAGTTTCTTTATTTCCCCCTCATAAATAGTCGTCCAGAGCCAAACTATTTATTTTAAGAGTTGTTCTAATTTATTTTATTGCTGTCTGATAAAAATATTTGAGGTGGGGAAAAATTAGGGTCGCATCCATTTGCAGGATTCG
>CAMWNH010000014.1 GCA_947175605.1 uncultured Porphyromonadaceae bacterium | reverse complement strand
AAAAGTACAAACATAGGCGGGAGATAAGGTTTGAGACATAACTAAAAAAGCCGGGACGCTTGGCGGCGAGCCGGCTTTTTCGGTTGTTATAAGCGGATTAGCGCTTGAGGGTGTTTATCTGTGCTTTGGGCGTGAAGAGACGATGCACGGGGGTGTGGCTCTCCTCGACGTCTACGGCCAGTTTGTGGCGGATGTCGCGGCTGGAGGCGCCTACGAGAAGCTCGTATGTACCGGGGGCGACAACCCATTCTGAAGACTCTTCATTGAAAGAGGCCAGATTCTTGCCGTCGAACACCATGCTGATGGTTTCGCTTTCGCCGGGCTGGAGTTCTGCGGTCTTGGCGAAGGCTCTCAACTCTTTCTCAGGCTTATTGTTGGCTTTGGCATCAGGGGCGGCGGCATAGAGCTGCACGACTTCGCGGCCGGGGCGTTTGCCTATGTTCTTGACATCGAGGCTTACGGTGTACTTGCCGTCCTTCTCTGTCACGGTGGGCCGGCCATATTCAAATTCCGTGTAGGAGAGGCCATATCCGAAGGGATAGCTTACACCCTTGTCGAAGCTGTCGAAGTAGCGATAGCCTACATAAACATCTTCTTCATAAGGTGTGAAGTGGTATGTGCGTACGGGTTCCTTATCGGAGTCGTCGTTGCCGCCGAGTCGGATTTCCGGCTCAAAATCAAGGGGGAAGTTAGCGGTAGAAGCGTGGTCGGCGAGTGCGTTGGGGAAGGTCATGGTGAGCTTGCCCGAGGGATAGCTGACACCTGTGAGGACATCGGCAACGGAGTTGCCGCCTTCCTGGCCGCCCTGCCAAGCGCAGAGGATTGCATCGGGCTGATCCTTCCAGGAGGCTGTCTCGATAACGCCGCCAACGTTCATGATTACAACGACCTTCTTGCCCTTTGCATGGAAGGCCTTGGTCACATCGCTGATGAGCTTCCTGTTGGCAGGAGAAAGGGTGAAGTCGGATGTGGTGCGGTCGATGAATTCGCCTGAATTGCGGCCGATTGTGATGATTGCTACATCTGCATCGGTTGCATGAGAGTTGAGTTCGGCTGCGCTGAAGTTGATTTCTTCAACCGGGGGAGCGGCGATGAATGGGGTCATCTGATTTCCCTGGGCGAGGTATTTTTCCTTTTCAGCCTTAATGTGCTGTGTGTATTTCTCTTCCAGGGCGGGATCTACGAGTTCGAGACCTGAATTCTTGAGACCGTCGAGCAGCGACACGGTGTATGCGCGGTTTACATTGCCGCTGCCTGTACCGCCGGGAACCCAGTCGTAAGAGGTTGTGCCGTAGAGCGCTACTTTCTTGTTGTCCTTTGAGAGGGGCAGGGTGGAGGCATCGTTTTTCAGGAGAACCATACCGTCGGCAGCGCATGTGCGAGTAACTTTGGCATGTTCCTCAAGATTGGGCTTATTGCCTGCTACGTAGCCCTTGAAGCGAGGAGTGCGCATGATGAGCTCAAGGATGCGACGAACGTTGCGGTCGAGTACGGCCTCATCGAGGGTGCCGTCCTTAACACCGGCTACAATCGCTTCATATTGAGCGGGGAGGCCGGGCTGAAGCATGTCGTTGCCGGCTTTCATCTGTGCCACCGCATCGGAGCCGCCGAACCAGTCGGTCATGACCATGCCCTTGTAGCCCCATTCGTCGCGGAGAAGTGTCTGAAGAAGTTCTTCGCTTTCAGAGGTATATGTGCCGTTCAGACGGTTGTAGGAGCTCATGATGGTCCATGGATCGCTTTCATCCACAGTGGTCTGGAACCCCTTGAGATATATTTCGCGGATGGCACGGGGGCTGATCTGTGCGTCGTTGCCCATGCGGTTGGTTTCCTGGTTGTTGGCGGCAAAATGCTTCACGGAAGTGCCTACACCTTTGCTCTGTACACCGCGAACGTATGCGGCGGCAATGCGTCCGGCAACGAGGGGATCCTCGGAGTAGTACTCGAAGTTACGGCCGCAGAGGGGGTTACGGTGGATGTTCATGGCCGGGGCGAGAAGTACGTCGACACCGTATTCGAGAACTTCATCACCGATTGCCGCACCGACTTTCGACACGAGAGTCGTGTCCCATGTGCATGCGAGCAGTGTGCCGATGGGGAAGTGGGTGCAGTAGTATGTTGCGGAATCGCCCTCGCGGGTGGGGTTTATGCGCAGACCGGCAGGGCCGTCGGCAAGGACGATCGCGGGAATACCCAGTCTTTCGATGGGGTAGGTTGTTCCGGCCGCACCGGGAACGATAGCTTGTGTCTCGCCAACTACGGCGCTGTCGCCGTTTGAGAAGCCGGCCATGCCGGTGCCGATAACCAGGTGGGCTTTTTCCTCGAGGGTCATGGCGGCGATTACGTCGTCGATGGAGTCTTTACCCAGTTTGGGGGTCTTATCGCCGCATCCGGATATAATCAGGCTGCTAAGGGCTGTGCAAAGGATTAGTTTTTTCATGGTCAGCTATTATTTTTTGAAGAGCTTGGGTGCAAATTCGGTGAGGTATATGCGCCAGTTTTTCCAGATGTGGCCGTCGGGAGTTTCGAAGTACTCGTACTTGTAGCCATTGTCATCGAGTTTCTTGCGATAATCTACATTGGCCTGATAGAGGAAGTCCTTATCGCCGATTGCAATCCAGTAGAGGGCGGGATTTTTACTGAACTGAGTTTTGAGCTTTGCATCAAAGTTGTCGTAGATGGGCGATGTGGTGCCGTCATGGGGCAGTATGGCAGCGGAGAACAGGCCCACATAATCGAACATGTCGGGATACTGTTTCGAGATGTGGAGCGAATGGAATCCACCCATGGAGAGGCCGGCGATAGCACGAGCCTTTTTGGATTTGATTGTGCGGTAATTCTTGTCGACAAAGTTCACGACTTCAGGGAAGTGTGTTTCGAAGCTTCCTTCCATGGTTTTGGGCAGTTCCATAGTGGGCTGCGCAAAGCCGAGGCTTGATTCGCCCGGAGCAGCCTCGAGGTCGGCGTTGCCATTGGTCATTACCAGAATCATGGGTTCGGCCTTACCCTGTGCGATGAGGTTGTCGAGAATCTGTGCTGCACGGCCGAGCTCGGTCCAGGCGTTTTCATCGCCACCCATGCCATGGAGGAGATAGAAGACGGGATAGCGCTTGCCGCTTGTTTCGTATCCGGCAGGAGTGTAGACGGTGAGACGGCGGTCCTTGCCGAGTGTCGGGCTGTGATACCAGACTTTGGACACTGTGCCGTGGGGTACCTGATTGATGTTGTAGAGGTCGGCACGGTCGCCGGGAATGATGAACACGTCCGTAACGGATTTGACGTCGCGGATACGGTATACGTTGGAGGGGTCATTGATTTTCAGACCATCCACGAGCATGGTGTAGCTGTAGAGTTCGGGGCTGAGGGGCTCGGGGGTCGTATATTCCCAAACGCCGTCCTTTTCAACGAGGTCAGCGGTGCCGGGGGCATCAAACTCACCATAAGGTGTCTGAATCTTTTGTGTGGGGAGGAAATCGCCGGTTACCTGTACGCGCACGGCTTTTGGAGCCTGCAGACGGAAGGTGACAGTCTTGTCGGGATTGATTTCCGGGGAGATGAGGGTTGAGCCGCCCCACAGGGCTTGCTGGGCATGTGACCCTAAGGCGCAAAGGCCCATTGCTGCAAAAAGTAGAAGCTTGAAATGTTTCATGGTAGTTATTAATTAGGATTTTACGTGCAAAGATAGTGAAGAAAATTGATGACAGCAGGATGCGAGTGCTTAATGAATGTTAAAAGGTGGGGAATCGTCGAAATTAGGCGAGAATGGCAGTAGGGGAGCGTAACTTTGCGGAGTCGAAAGAAAAGTACACTATCAACAAATTTGGGACTTTAAGGTCATTAAGGACCTTTGGGACTTTGGCGTTAATATCCGCGCTGTTTTTTCCTTAGGGAGGCCATTCGTTCGGAGAAACCTCCATTTTCGATGAAGTCCCTCTCGAGGCGTTGAAGTTGCTTGAAAAGTAAATAATCTGCTTGATTGATAAGAATTATGGCCATATTTGCAATTGTCTCCGGTGGACGCGAAGATACAATTTTCATGAAAAACTCTGCTTCATTATGCTCTTTACCTATTTTACGCATTGCTTCATATTCGCGACTCCCTCGTTCCCATTTACGATAGTTTCGAGTTTTAAGATAGTCTTCATAATCTTCCAACAGTTCTTTTAGACTTGCCTTTGCGACATTGATAAGCTTGATTTCTGTTTTGGCGGATGTAGATGAGGCTGCGCAACCTTCTACAATATTTTGTTTCCCGCTCCTCGCCGCCTGAATCATCTGGTCTATAGTTCGATCGCCTCTGTTCAGAAAATGGGTGCAAAAGTAGAATGTTATCTGAAAGATAACGTCGGTTTTTTGATAGCTTATCAGTTTTTATAATTACCGGTATTTGGGATCAATTCATTCATGCCACATTCGTCTAAATGTAAATAATATTTCTATTCACAAAGATAGTCTAATATGTTTGAAATGGCAAGGGATAAAGGGGGCGTAAAAAACACAGGCTGCGCGGAGGGGCAGCCTGTGTGGTCAAGGGCTTGTGATTTAGTGTTGGGATCTTTATTGGCGATGCCCGAGGTAAGAAGGAGAGATCATGTGCCCTAAATTTTGAATTGTAGTGCTTTTCGGCTTTGAGAGATGAGTTTATTTTTTCTTGTAAACGCCGTAGTCTTCGAGATATATCATGTTTTTCCCGAGGAATTCAACGTAAATCGGATCATCCTCGCCATACTCATCCCAGTCTAACACAAGCATGCTCGTCTTTTCATTGAATCTGTAGGAACCCATATCGTCATACCATGAGAAGGTGCCGTTGCTTTTGAAGACAAAGCAGTCCTCATAGTCGAGTTCGCCGTCATCTTCTACAAAATACCATGTGCCGACAATTGAGTTAGAATTGGAAGACGAAGGATCATCGTCCTTGTCCTTTGAACATGATGAAATTGCCATGGAAGCCGACAAGGCAACAATGAGCAACATCATCATTCTCCATAAGGAGATGTTTTTGAATGTTTTCATTGGTTTTGAAAGATGGTCTTTCAGCCCTACAGACCGGTTTAGAAAATGCAGAAGCGTGGACTGAATTTGCCACATCTTCAGATGACGGTCCTGAGAAAACCTTAGAGCAAAGATATGAACCAGTAGCCCACGCTATAGCGTGAGAACCGCTCTGTTATCTCTTGCTCGTGTTGAAAATTTCTCAGGTTTTCATCTGCAAGATAAGCAAAACGCTTCTTCTTCAATTAATATGTCGCGTCATTCCGGAATGACATTGCAAAGGTAGCAATATAATTCGAAATAACAAAATCAAATGTGGTACGGAATTAAGGTCTCGGGGAGATTCAAAACAAAGGTGTTCCGCTACATGCGTCAAGCACCCGCACGCTATCTGACAGATTTATGTTTCAACAAGCCAAAGCAAGGCCTGGACAAATGTGCAACATCTGTGTTTTGAAATTCCCATCGGGTGGGGCTACCGGGATTATTGTTCGAAGATCAGTACGGAGAGGCTATGAGGTGGTACGGAGCCGGTGTATCTTGTGTCTATGATGGGTTGGAGGGGTGTTTCGACGGGGGTGAGTATATTGGGATTGTCGAGGGTGTTTTCGGCATCGAGGTCTCCGCTCGTGAGTGTGATGATCCGACCTCCGACGGGAGCTTTTTCGAGTCCGGCAAGGTTTATGTGTAGTTCCTTAGAACCGGATGCTGTGTTTACGACTTTTACGATGATGCTATTGTTGTTTTTATCGGCTACGGCGCTTGCATACAGGCTGTCCTGTCCGGCTACCGGTTGTCCGTTCATGGTGAGAGGGAGGACGTGGGTGCCGCGATTGTTGGAGAATAGCTTCTGAACGTGGTAGCTGCTTGTGGGCATGGCGCGGAGGTTGTCGAACCAGATCATGTCGGGGCGCCATTGCCATCCGTCGACGTGAGCGAGGAGTGGAGCATATGTGGCCATTTCTACGATATCGGCATTGCGTTCGAGTCCGGTCATGAATGCGCTCTCGCACAGCGCGGCTTCGAAGTGGTTGTATTTTTTGCCTTTGGGGTGACAGGCATATTCTCCGGCAAATATCTTTGGTCCGTTGCGGTCGTAGGAGTCGAAGCGATTGGCCTGCGAGAGGAAAAAATCTTTATCGCTGTAGTTGTGTTCGTCGACCAAATCGACATTCAGACGGCGCATTTCAGGCCAGAGGTAGTCGAAATCCGGGCCGCTGCTATATGGACCGGAGGAACCTATGATCCGGATTTCGGGGTGCTCATACCGTAGGCGTGTGATGAAGGTCTCGAGCCGTTCGATGTATTCACTGCCCCATTGCTCGTTGCCTAAGCCGAGATATTTCATGTTGAAGGGTTCGGAATGGCCCATCCGGGCGCGCACGGCACCCCATGTGGACTCGGCAGGACCATTGGCAAATTCGATAAGATCGAGAGCATCGCTAATGTATTCGTCGAGAGATTCGACGGATGGCTGTTCGGCCGGTTGGTTCTGGAACTGACATGCCAGGCCGACACTAACCACCGGCACGGGTTCGGCCCCGAGATCTTCGGCAAGCCGAAAAAATTCGTAGAATCCCAGTCCGTAGCTCTGGTAGTAGTCGGGATAGAGTCGGAAGTCGAAGCAGTCGCGCCATCGGTTTTCGTTTGTGGGACGGTTTTCCACGGGGCCGACGCTTTCCTTCCATTTGTAGCGTGTGTGGGTGTCGGTGCCTTCGACGATGCATCCTCCGGGGAAACGCAATACGCCGGGACGGAGGTCGAAGAGCATTTGTGCCAGATCAGCTCGGAGTTCATTTTCCTGATTGCGCCATGTCGCGGCGGGAAATAGCGAAAGGTGCTCGAGGTCGAGAGTGCAGTCGCGGCTGTCAAGTATAACGCGTAGCCGGGCGGTAGGGCATGTGTCATCGGGCTTTAATGTGGTTTCGTAGCGCTTCCACACGGGCGAGTCGATGATGAGGCGTGATGAAGCGAGTACTTGGGTGTCCTTAGCGGATGCGGGGTCGACGAGCTCTACGCGCAGATGTGCGGTATGATTGCCCGTTAGCGTGCGCGCCCACACGCTGAAGCGGTATGTTGAGTCGCGTTCGAGTCCGATACCGAAAAAGCCTTCGTTGGTGAGGCCTGTGAGTTTTGCATGGTGGTCGGGAGGGGTGAGGCGCACATAGTGTGGATTACGCTCGAAGGGGCCGTCGTCGTGGAGCTCTACGTTGCCGAATGTTTGCCATCCCATCAGATGCTGAGGAAACTCGAATGAGCGGTTTTTGATCTGTTCAGCATACAGGCCTCCGTCGGCTGCAAAGTTGATGTCCTCGAAGAACACGCCGTAAAGGGTGGGCGGAACGGGAACACCCGGAGCGGATGCGTCGATGTCGAATGTATGGATGTTTGCGTGCAATGACAGCGCAAAAGTCGAGAGTAGTATGAAAGATGCGATGGCTTTAGGTTTCATGTTGCAAATATACAAAAAAATCAGGCTGCGCGAAGGCGCAGCCTGTGGTAAGTCGCAATATTCTAAAATGGATTGAATTGCTCTAATGTCTTGTCTTTCGATATGTTTTAAGTAGGATTATTTTCAGCGGTAGTCGGCGAAACGTTCCTGGAGACGCTTGCGAGCGGAGAAGATGCGGCTCTTTACGGTGCCGAGGGGGAGATTCATTTCTTCAGCGATTTCTTCATACTTATAACCTGCAACGTGCATTGAGAATGGGATGCGGTATTCGTCGGAGAAAGCATTGATGGCGTCGGTGATTTCGTTAGCGGTGAAAGTGCCGTCGGGAGTTTCCTGTGCGGATTCGGCGGATATATTAATAAGATATTGGTTGTCGGTAGTGTCGACTACAGTAGCAGCACGGGATGCGCGACGGTAGTTGTTGATGAAAAGGTTTCTCATGATTGTGAATACCCAACCTTTGAGATTTGTACCTTCTTCATATTTGGATTCGTTATCGAGAGCCTTGAGAGTTGTATCCTGCAAGAGATCGTAAGCATCATCGCGATTAGATGTTAACATATATGCGAAGTTAAGCATATTGGACTGAAGGCTCATGAGATTATTTTGGAATTTTGCGCTTGCCATAACTTTGAAATTTTGAGGAGTTAGAATTAAATTTTTGAGGTGTCTTTTGTTGTTCGACGCTCAAAATTACGCCCAAAATCCCCGGTGTGCAAGTTTTTAATGTTAACGAAAGTTAATTAGCGGTGTTTTGGCGGTTTGTGTGTGTAAATACTTGATAGATAGAGATATAAAAATTGACAAAATTGTTACACAATTGTTACATCAGGGGTTGGTTATCGAAATTGTGCGCTAAATGTAACACATATGTAACAAGCCCCGTTGATGTTTTTTTGAACAAAAACGGGGCTTAAGACAGGAGAGAGCAGAGCAACTAATCAAATGCGGTTTGTGCGATAGAACTGGAGGATGCGGTAGCGCATCAGATATTCAAATCGAGCTTGTATGAGGCTTACTTCCGTGCGGAACAGGTTGTTTTTAGCGATTTCAAAATCCTGAGGGGTTGCACGGCCAAGCGAGTATTTCTCGCGTGTAGCATCGAAGGATAGTCTTGTCTTTTCAAGGGTTTCAAAGGATGCATTATAACGCTCGCGCGCGCCTAAGGCCTGACGGTATGCAAGCTGGATGTCGGTGTAGAGCCGGCTTTGCTGCTGTTCGACCTGAAGTTCTGCGGACAGGCGGTTGATACGAGCCGAGCGAACACTGTTGCGTGTTGAGAATCCGTCGAAGATGGGCACACGCAGGGAAAATCCCAGATATGTGGAATAGTTGTGGCGCATCTGTTGTGAAAATGCCTCGTTGGGAAGACCGCTGAGTCGGTAGTAGGATGATCCGATTCCGGCGTTGAAGCTAAGAGTGGGCATGTAGCCGCTCTTGGCAAGGCTGATATTGGCATCAGCCACACGGAGGGCTTCGCGTGCACCGAGCAGGCTGTGATTTATGGTGAGGGCTTCCGCGTAGACGGCGTCGGCTCCGGGCAGGAGTGGTTCGCCTTCGGGCAGGGGCGCCACATCGAAGTCAGAGGTTCCCTGAAGCAGAAGCAGGTTGGCAAGATTCACCAGTGCTATCTGCGTGTCGTTGCGGGCCTCGACGAGCTGAAGATTATCCCGCGCCGCCTGCGCTTCTGCATCGTATAGATCGGCCTCGGGGATACGCCCTTCGGCGAGCAGGGTTTTCTGGCGCTCGACTTCGAAGGCGGAGTATCCGGCCTGCGATCCGGCGCTGCGCTCCACTTCCTTGCAGTAGAGCACTTGGAGATACTGGGTAATGACGTTCAGCACCACATTATCCCTGGTGGCCTCGTGCTCGAGAAGCATCTGACTCAACGACAGCCGAGCAACTTTGAGCCGGTGGTATTCCCTCGTGCCTTGAAAAAGAGGCAGGCTCATATTCGCACCCCACTGGAAATTGGATGTATTACGGTTGGCATAGGTGTTTTCGGATGTCAGTCCGCGTCCGAAGTTGAAGCTTTGTGATGCCGACGCGTCAAGCGAGGGTAAGAACGCATCCTTTGCGGAGGTGAGGGAGTTTTCGGCATCGGCAATGCGGAGCTGCGCGGAGCGCACGGATATATTGTGGCTGAGCGCATAGTCCACGCACTGCTCGAGTGTCCAGGTCTCGGCCGAAGCGCCGAAGGCGAGGGCGGCAAGGGGGAGTATGCTTATGTATTTCAGTTTCATGGAGGTGAAGGCGTTAAATCAGATTTTGCGAGAGCGGAGCTTGCGTCCGGCGATGGGGGCGGCATCGCGGATTTCAACATTGATGCCGTCGGAAATGCCGGTGCTGACAGCCTGACGCGTGAACTTCTGGGGATCCGAGCCTTCCTCGAGGATGTAGACGAAGGCGGAGTCGCCCGTATATTCGATGACGCTTTCGGGGATGACGAGAGCCTGCGAGGCACGTTCGAGGATGACAGTGGCATTTGCGCTGTATCCGGCGCGGAGTTTGGCTGTGTCCACGCCGTCGAGCGCGGCTTTCACTTCGAATGTGTTCGTGCCGTTGTTGTTTGTGGCCATGGGTGCGATTTTTTCCACGCGTGCAGGATAGTCGCTGTTGGCGATGGCTCCGACCGATATGCGCACGTCCATTCCTTCGCGCAGCAGGTCGACTTCCGTTTCGTCGATCTTGCCTTTGAAGATGAGGTCCGTCATATCGGCGACTTTGGCTATTGTTGTGCCGTCGTTGAAGGTATTGGACTGAATGACGGAGCTGCCGACTTTAACGGGCACGTCGAGCACGATGCCCGTGACGGTGGAGCGCACGAGCGTGTTCGAGCCCTGGGCGTTGGCTGCAGATACACCGTCGCGCACGATTGTGAGTTGGTCGCGCGCCTGCATAAGATCTTCCTCGGCGCTGCGGAAGGCGGCGAGGTCGGCCTCGTAGCGCTCGCGACTCTCGTATTTCTTATCGTACAGAGCTTTTGTACGTTCGTATGTGAGACGGGCTTTCTCGAGGTTGATTTCAGCGGAGCGCACGCGGCTTTCGGCACTCGAAAGCTGCATTTCTTCGGGGATGATCTTGATGCGGGCTATAATGTCGCCGTTGTTGACGTGGTCGCCGGCCTCGACGAGAATTTCGCTGATGATGCCGGAAATCTGTGGTTTGATTTCGATTTCGTCGCGGGGCTCGATGTTGCCGGTAAGCACGGTCGTGCGCTCGACATCGCTTGTCTGCGGTTCGACGGTTTCGTAGACGTCCTCCTTCTCGCGGGAGTTGAGATAGAGGTAGACAAATGTGCCGATGAAAATGAGAACCACCAGCACTCGAAGCAGGATCTTGAAAAATTTCTTCATATCGGATTGTATATTGTTTTCGGGGGTTGAAACGGTTATGTTACTTGGAATTGAGGGCTTCCACGGGTTTGATCTTCATGGCTTTGGCTGCGGGGATGAGTCCGGCGAGCGTGCCGAGGACTACGAATGTGGTCATAATGCCCATGGCGAGGCCAATGCTCATCTGCACGTCGGTGGGGCGTTCGGCGCTAAGCACCAAGCCGGCAACTCCGAGCACGAGTGCGGCGAAGCAGATGCCTGCCGTGCCGGCCACGACCGTGAGCGCCATGCCCTCGCAGAGCACCTGCGTGACGATGTCGCGCGGTTTGGCGCCAATTGCGCGCCGGACGCCGATCTCCTGCGTGCGCTCCTTGACGATTACCCACATTATGTTGCCTACGCCGATGATGCCGGCAAGCAGCGTGGACACGCCTATGAAGAGTGCGAGCAGATTCAGGCCGGAGAAGACCATGTCGATTTTTTCGAACTGCTCGGAAATGTCGATGGTCCATGCTGCGCTTTCGTCGTCGGGATGGATGCCGTGGCGGCGGAAGATGAGCGAGCGCATGCGAGGCAGGATGTCGCGCAGGCGCACGCCGTCGCGGCCCACGAAGGTGATGAAGTCCACGCGGTCGGCGCGGGCGAATGCCTTGCGGAAGGTCGTGGAGGGGATGAGGACCTTTTCGTCCATTTTCCCATTTATGGAGGCTTCGCCAAGATTTCCGGCTACACCGACAATGGAGTAGGGGATTCCGTTCAGTTCGACCTGCAGGCCTACGGGGTCGGGTGTATCGGGGAAAATCTCGTTCGCTATTTTCTTGCCAAGGACGGCAACTTTGCGCTCCTGCGACTCATCGGCAGCATTGATGAAACGTCCGGAATACATCAGAGGGGTGCAGATCTCCACATACTCGGGCACAGCTCCGAGAGCTGAGCCGGAATAGCTGTAGCTGCCGTTGGTGCAGGATACGTTGTCCCACGACTGAAAGATGGGCACGACGGCGCGAAGCTCGGGGAAACTTTGACGGAGGCGCTCAACGTCGGTGAGGTCGAGACTCCAGCTGCGTCCCTTGGCATGGCCCTTGTAGGGTATACCGGTAGTTCCGGCGATGATCGCACCTGAGTTGGAGGAGAAACCTTCGAAGTTTCGGGAGAGAAGCTCGGTGGTGAGCCTTGCACCTCCAAGCAGCAGGGCCAGCATGGCCACACCCCAGAAGATGCCGAAGCCCGTGAGGAAGGTTCTTGTCTTGTTGCGTGCGAGCGTGGCGCCGATCTCCTTCCAGTTGTCGATATCGAAAAGCGGTGTTTTCATTCGTCTCTAAGTGCTTCAACGGGTTTTACTTTCAGGGCACGCAGGGCGGGGAAGAGTCCGGCCAGGGCTCCAGCCACGACCAGAACGGCCGTTACCTGGAAGGCCATGCCCAGACTGACTGCGGGCTCGGACATTCCATCGCTCTCCTTGAGGAAGAAGGCCAGGAGTTGTACGAAGGCGGTGCCCAGCACGATGCCTATATATCCGAACAATACGGTTATGGCCACACTCTCGGCAAGAATCTGCGTGAGGATTGAGCGGGGTCGGGCGCCTATGGCGCGACGGATGCCTATTTCATGTGTGCGCTCGCGCACGCTCACGAACATGATGTTGCTAATGCCCACGATGCCGGTGAGGAGCGTGAGGAGACCGAGAATCCACACAGCGAGCTGCAGGATCGAACCTGCCTTCCGGCCCTGCATGGCCTGTGTGAAGCTGTTGGAGATCCAGAGGGCGCTGGAATCGTCGGGGTCAAAGTCGTGTACGGAGGCAAGCGTGCGCGTGATGCCCTCCTCGGCGGCCTCGCCGTCCTCCATGGTTGAGACATTTTTCAGCGCTACTTCCATGGAGCCGAGGGCATCCTTGTTTTCAACGAGCATCATGGCTGTAGTGAAAGGGATGTAGACCGAGCGGTCCCAGCGTCCGTCGTGTATTCCAACTATGAGAAATGACAGCCCGGCATAGCTGACGCGCCTGCCTATGGCATGGGCCGGATCAATGTCGGGGAAGAGCGTCTTGGCATACGATTCGGGGATGATCATGATTTTGGCGGAGGCGGCGATGTCGTGTGCATTGATGTCGCGACCGGCCATGAGTTTGGTGAATCTCTGACGACCGATGAATCCGGCGCTGACGCCTTCGGGGCCTGCGCTGACGCTCTCGCTGCCACCTGAGAGCTCCTGATAGTTGCAGTAGATGATGGAAGAGACGTCGGACACGAATTCCTTGTGCTGCTCCTTGAGGGTGGCGATGTCGGCCGGACGCAGATGTATGCGCCTTCCCTCGCGGTTGCCTTTGTAAGGCCGGGAGGTCTGTCCGGCCCAGACACTGATTTTGGCGCTGCTGTCGGAGCTCACGTTCTCCTCGAAGTTTCTGAGCGTGGCTCCGGCGAGTCCGAGCAGCACGATAAGCATAAATATGCCCCAGCTTACGGAGAGTCCGGTGAGGGCTGTGCGTAGACGGTTGTGGCGCAACGCCTGCATTATTTCGTCGAGCAGGTCTCTCATGCCTCGGTGATTATTTTGCCGTCGGAGATGCGGATGATGCGGTCGGTCTGAGCGCCGACGTTGGGGTCGTGAGTGACAATGACGGTGGTCATGCCCGTGTCGCGGTTGAGGGTCTTGAATATATCCATGACGTCGGCTGATGTGCGGGAGTCGAGGGCACCGGTGGGCTCGTCGGCCAGTATTATGTCGGGATTGGTGACGAGGGCGCGTGCGATTGCCACTCGCTGCTTCTGTCCGCCGGAGAGTTCGCCGGGCAGATGGGTGGCGCGGTCGGCGAGCCCCATGCGTTCGAGCTGCTCCATTGCCAGTGTGTTGCGTTTTTTCCGGCTCACTCCCTGATAGAACAGCGGAAGCGCGACATTTTCGAGCGCGTTCTTGTAGTTAATTAGATTGAAGCTCTGGAAAACGAAGCCTATCATGCGGTTGCGGAACTCGGCGGCGCGATTTTCACCGAGGTCCTTGATGAGAGTTCCGTTCAGGAAGTATTCGCCGGAATCGTAGTTGTCGAGTATGCCGAGAATGTTCAGGAGGGTGGACTTTCCGGAGCCGGAAGCCCCCATGATACTCACCAGTTCGCCCTTGCGGATCTCGAGGTTTATGCCTTTAAGCACGTGCAGGGGCACAGCGCCGGGATAGGTCTTGTTTACATCGTGCAGCCGTATCATCTGTTCGGGAGGATTTAGCGTAATTATGATTGTAGTTTTCGCGTGTTTGCATAATGTATGACGCAAGGGAATCAAATTAATTACAGTGCGAACTGATTTTTTTGCGGGATTATGGAATTTTTTTGCTATCTTTGACGAACGATGCCTGAAATGCCTGTGCCCGATGAGGCCCTGATAGCCCGCCTGCGCGATCCGATGACCGTGCGCGAGGCCTTCACTGAAGTGATAAATCTCTTCAGTGAGCCCCTCTATTGGCAGATCCGGCGCATGGTGCAGAATCATGAGGACTCTAATGACATCCTGCAGAATACATTCCTGAAGGCCTGGGGCTCGCTGGAGAATTTCCGCGGCGAGGCGCGCCTCTCGACATGGCTCTACAAGATAGCTATCAACGAGAGCATAACTTTTCTGGCGCGCGAACGCAAGCGCGCGGGAGTGTCGCTGGACGATGCTGAAGCGAGTCTGATCCACGCAATCGAGGCCGACAAGGATATCGACGGCGACGAGCTGGCGCTGCAGTTGCGTAAGGCCGTGGCGTCGCTCCCTGAAAAACAGAGGCTTGTGTTCAATATGAAGTACTTCGACGACATGAAGTACGAGACCATGTCGGAGATTCTGGGCACATCTGTGGGCGCCTTGAAGGCATCGTACCATCTCGCGGTAAAAAAAATAGAACAATTTTTTTCGGATCGCGATTAAACCTTTCGCGGTCCGTGAAGTCAAATACAACGAAGGCGCTCCCGAAAGGGGGTAAACGCCTGTCTCAATTCTCCTCTCTCTAATATCAATCGTTCAATGAAGCAAAACACCGACATACTCGACAAGCTCCGCAATACCAATGGCGGCATGACCGTGCCGGAGGGCTATTTTGCCGAATTCACGCGGCGGATGGCCGCTTCATTGCCCGAGCGACCCGAGCTTGAGCACCCCCGGGAGCAGGCCGCTCTCGAGCGTGCGCAGCGCTCGCTCTGGCAGCGTGTGCGCCCCTATGCATACATGGCCGCCATGTTCGCAGGAATATGGCTCATGCTGCAGGTGTTCACACTCGTGAGCAACCCCGGCCGCCTCAGTCCGATGGATTCCAATCCGGTTATGGCCGAGGCCCTCGGCAATGACGACTTCATCGTGGACTATTTCATCAACGAGGCCGGTCTGGACCAGTGGGATATCATCGATGAGATGGATGCCGACGGCTCACTGTCCGAGCTTGATTTTTCCGGCCTGTCCGACCCCTCGGAAGCATGGGCCGACGATTATGAAATTTATTCAAGCGACGTAAACGAATGAACAAGTTTCTGATTTCAGTTATCCTCCTTGCCGGTGCATGCATGCCTCTTGCCGCGCAGAAGAAGGGCGATATCAGCGAAGCGCAGCGCGAGAAGTATGTGGCCGAAATCCGTCAGTACAAGCACGATGCCATCGCTCGCGAGCTTGACCTGAGCAAGGAGCAGCAACGCGAATTCTTCCCTGTCTACGACGATATGGAGGATCAGATAATGAAGCTGAACATAGAGACCCGCGAACTCGAGCGCAAGGCTGCGGACAATGCGGACGCATCGGAAGCGGAACTTGAAGCAGCGGCTATCGCGATTTACTCGCAGCGCCTCAAGGAGGGTCAGATCGAAATGGCTTTCTACGAGAAATTTTCGAAAATACTAAACAATCGACAGATACTACGCCTCAAAAACACCGAACGAAAGTTCACACAAAAACTGATGAGACATCACCGGCAAGCCGGGAAGCAGAATCGTGCTGAAGATGTCTCGCCACAACGACAAAAGTAATAAAGCAGCAAAAGGACCACGCTACGGAAACGACTGTATGACAGACTGATTTTCCAGGCGTGGTCCTGATTTATTGCTCCGTAAGCAAATATCCGAATCAATCACAATATCACACTATTAGACCAACATGCCCGTCCGCACTCCCGACGAAATTCTACGTGTCGGCCTCGAAGCCGGCGCCCGTAAGGCATCCATGACAGCTCCCGGCGGATCGCTCGGGCGCTTTGCCGTTCTCAGTATCCTTGCCGGTGCATACATTGCGCTCGGCGGAGCGCTGTCGCTGATCACAGGTTTCGGTTTTCCGGAGATTTCAGCCTCCAATCCATCGCTCCAGCGTCTGCTCAGCGGTCTGGTCTTCCCAATAGGCCTGATGCTTGTGGTGGTGCTCGGCGCAGAACTTTTCACGGGCAACAATGCCCTGCTGATGCCTCCGCTGCTGGAGCGGCGAGTGTCCTTCATCTGCGTTGCGCGCAACTGGACGCTCGTGTGGCTGGGCAATTTCGCCGGTGCGCTTGCCGTGGCTTATTTCATGGTGTATCTCTGCGGTCTCACTACCCCCGAGCCATATCACGGTGCTATATGCCGTATGGCGGAGGCGAAGGTGAGTGCGTCGCCGGGCGTCATATTCCTGAAAGGCATAGGCGCGAACTGGTGTGTGTGTCTGGCCGTGTGGCTCGCGCTCTCGGGCCGACGCCTGGGCGAGAAGCTGATAGCGTGTCAGATTCCCGTCATGGCGTTCGTAATCCTGGGCTATGAGCACTGTGTGGCCAATATGTTCTTTATCCCTCTGGGCATGATGGAGGGAGCCAACATTAGCATGCTCGACCTCTTTACGGTCAATCTGTTCCCTGCCACGGTGGGCAATATCGTGGGCGGCGCGGTGTTCGTGGGATGTGTGCATTATTATCTGCATCATAAATCGATCCGTAAATGACGATGGTAGCCTGTAGCTTTACTTTTGAGATAGGGCCGGAAATCCGTTCGGCAGCGCCGGACTATACACTGCTGGCCATTGAGCTCGATATCGACAACGGACCCACATCCGATGCGCTGTGGGAGGAAATCAGGGCGTGCGCGCAGGATGTGGCTGCACGATATAAGATGGAGGAGATCCGTCTGCGTCCGGCTATTGACACCACGCGCCGGGCATATAAGGCTCTGGGAAAGGAGCCTAACCGTTACCGCCCTTCGGCCGAGGCTCTGAGCCGACGCGCGGTTAAGGGTATGGAGCTTTACCGCACGCTGACGGCTATCGACCTTATCAATCTCATTTCGCTCCGCACGGGCATCAGCATCGGAGGCTTTGATGCGGACCGTATCTCGGGCAGGCGGCTGGTGTATGGACGCGGACGCGCGGATGAGCCCTATGATGCAATTGGACGAGGACCGCTAAATATCGAAGGTTTGCCCGTATGGCGAGATGATATGGGAGGTATAGGCACTCCCACGTCCGACAACGAGCGCACGAAGCTGAGCGAGGCCACGGTGCACCTGCTCATGACAGTTAATATCTATCATCCGGCAACGGATGAGGAGATCCGCACCCTTGCCGACGAAATTATAGCGGCCTTCCGTACGCACGCTTCCGCGCGCAATCCGCGGATAAGTGTGATAGAGCAGTAATAGAAGCGGGGGATGAACAGTGTGCGTGGCTATATATCAGGCAGGAGTGCGTCGATTGTCCTCATTTCTTTTGTGTTATTGGCGACGGGCATT
The DNA here is from genome assembly GCA_947175605.1 of uncultured Porphyromonadaceae bacterium. Lineage (GTDB taxonomy): Bacteria > Bacteroidota > Bacteroidia > Bacteroidales > Muribaculaceae > CAG-873. The sequence continues at coordinate 18,107 of CAMWNH010000014.1, read as the reverse complement.
AGTTTCGGACTAAGGTGTTATTATCAAGAGCCTGTAAGCGATGATTTGCTTTATCGTTTTGTGCTTGACGATAATATTCTGGGACGAAATGATTGCTCACGATTGGTCGAGACTTTAGGTGATGCGATTGAATCGCAAAGCATACAGTATTTCTATTCCAACGGACGAACGCTGATTCATATTCTTGTCCAGATGTTTGCAGGGCCGTGGGGCTTTACTGCTTTTGCTGTTTTTGAAGGTATACTCATTGTGGCTATAATGACTCTGTTTGGCTTTTATTGTATACCGAAGCGTAGGCGCTATAATCACTTGTTATGGATGCTGATAGCTATAGCGTATCTATATTTATTTCAGGATAAAGAATCTTTTTTCTCTATAGCAATAGGAATGAATTATTTATTTCCTATGTTGTGGTTTTTTCATATCTGCTTTTGCTGGATTATAGCAAGGGAAGTCGTCGTAAAAACGTGCTGTCTTTTATAGGCCTATGCATTGTTGGCTTGGCGACGTGATGGTCGCAGGAATGTTTTTCGCTGCCTCTTTCAGGGGGATTGTTTCTGATTCTTGACTATAAAATATACAAGAGAGAAAGAATATCGCCTTACACATGGGCGCTGGCAATATCGCTATGGCTTGGGGCGCTGATACTTGTTTTAGCGCCGGGTAATTATGTTAGACTGGCCGAAAGTCCGCGAATATTAAAATCTATCAGTAATGGATTTGAGTTGCTGACGGGCACTTATCCATTCTGGTTTTTGCTGATCTGTTCGATCGCGTTGAGGGTGTGTGATAAGCGGGTGTTTTTAGAATATCTATCCGGTAATAAGTTGATTCTGATTACTCTTATTATTGGGGTGTGCTTTGGATTGGTCGCGAATTCACGTCCGCATTCTTTTAATGGGATATCGTTTTATTCCTTGATAGCGCTTTTCCGCTTGGCTGCATATATCCCTGATTCTTTCCTTGAAAAGCAAACAAGGAATTTTGTGATTTCTATAATAGGGATTATTCTTATTGTCGTTCATCAATGCAGGATTATTTCGGCCACTAAAAACATTAAAGACATCCATGCGAGTTTTGTAGCAGAGTATTTAAAAACGCCGGATGGTGCTGTGCGAATACCTACGGTAGAGATGCCTAAAGATGTAAAAGGGTTTGTTTTTAATTGGTTTACCTCGGATATAAATGAGTGGCTGATGCAAACACTTGAAATGGGGTATACTAATGGTAAAAAGCATATATTCCCATTTGATGAACTTGATTGGTCGATCCGCGAGGATTCTGTGAATCTGACCGGAGTGGATCGGTGTATTGATAGTAATCATGCTATGTTTCAGACATATAAATATGTATGGTTTAAAGAAAAGGTTGCGCCAAAGATAGGAGACTGTTTAAATATCGAGATTGAATATGATAATATGGCGGGTGTACGCAATAAAGTCAGAGCTTTCCTTGGCAGACCCAATCCTTGCCATAGCGTGAAAGTCAATGTGGAAGTGACGGAACAAAATTATTTTCAGTCGCCTCAAGGTTCGGTAGCCGTCAAACTCGCCATGCCGCGAATCTTCAGTGTTCAAGTTGTTCCCAAGGAGGAGTAAAAATGAAAAACGAGACGGCCCGGATAATGGACCGTCCCATGATAAAAAGAATTGTTCCTACGTAATTTAAGGATTACGTTTAGAGCTATCAGAGGTATTTGCCTTTGAGGACTTCTTTGGCGGCTTCGTAGTCGGGCTCCATCGTAATTTCATTCACGAGGTCGCGGTATTCTACCTTGCCGTCCTTGTCGATGATAAGCACGCAACGTCCCAGCAGGCCTTCCAGAGGTCCGTCTACCAGCAGCAGGCCATATTTCTGTGCGAATTCGGGCGACTTGAAGGCAGAAGCAACCACTACGTTGTCGAGGCCTTCAGTGGTGCAGAAGCGGCTCATGGCAAAGGGAAGGTCCATCGAGACGCAGATGACTACTACGTCCTTCATCTTGGACAATTCCTGATTGAAACGGCGCACGGAAGCAGCGCAAACGGGCGTGTCGAGGCTCGGGAATACGTTGAGTACTACCGTCTTGCCTTTGTATTGGTCGAGGGTTACAGCTCCCAGATCCTTGCCGGTGAGTTTGAAATCGGGGGCCTGTGAGCCTACTACGGGAACTGTGCCGTAGGTGTGGCACGGGGTGCCGTTGAAATAGATTGTTTCCATATTGTAATGTTGTATTATATTTCTAAGTATCAATACAACAAATTCACCCCTGTATTGGTTCTGAGCAACGCTTAGAATTCTATGTGCAGTCGCGTCAATCCGTCGGCACCGGTGCTAAGTCCGTAATCGGCACCGTGCTTGCGCAGCACATCGGAAATAAGCATCAGACCCAGACCGCGATCAGCGTTTTTAGTGGAGAAGAAGGGCGAGAAAACACGTGTGGCATTCTCGGCGGAGATGCCCGGCCCGTTATCCTCTACTTCGAGTGTATTCCCGACCGAGCGTAGCACAATAACGCCTTCCTTACATCCTGCAAGACTCTCCACTGAGTTCTTGACGGCATTTACAAGCACCCGCTGAAGCAGCATCTCATCGCCTTTTACGGTCCCTGCTTTATCGATGTCGAGGCGCAGCTCGATTTCCGGCGGACATATGGCGGCGAGGAATGGGGCTGAACCACGCAGAAATTCTCCGAGATTGAGGTCGTCGAGTTGAGCTTCGGGCAGCTTTACGACGTCGGAATACGATTTTACGAATTCGGACAATGCGCGCGCCGAAGTTTTTCCCGATTGCAAAGCCGCCACCACGACCTCATCTCCCTCGTGAATATCCTCCATGGTCTCCAAAAGGCTCATGATACCGCCAAGCGTATTATTAACCTCATGGCCCATAGTGCGTACTATCTTATTGAACAGACTCTTTTCCGCAAGAATTATTTCATCAGTGAGCATCTCCACCAGGAAAAAACTGCGACGAAATCCGCGGTCCATGAAGTGGAGCCTCGTGCATTTCAGCACCTTTCCGCCTCCGCCAATGCGGAGTACGCGCTCCTCACCGTCGGCGAAGCTCTTCAGTATGTTCTCAAGTTCCGGGCCTCCGAGTTTGCGGAAGGCATCATTGCTGCTTGTGATTTCGCCGTCGAAATCGCAGATGGCTATACCCATGGGCGAGACGGCCACGAGCTTCTCCAGAAATGCCTGCTGCTCCTCGACCTTCAGGCGCTCGGCCTTCATGGTCGACATCATGCGGTTGAAGACCTCCACCACCTCATCCGTGTCGCGCTGTCCAACCTTGCGCAGACGGCTTGCGAAATCCTGACTGCGCAGCAGATCCATGCCCGAGCGAAGGGCGCGGAAAGGCTTTATGACAGCACCGTAGAGCATACAGAGAAAAACAATGGCTGCTACGGCGAGAGCTACGCAGAGCGTCTGATGTCCGAGGAGGGTGCAGATGGCTGTGCCTGCGATACAGCAGACGCTGAGTACGAGGTAGAGATATAGAGATTTCATTCTTTCAATCCGAATTTTTCCATGCGTCTGTAGAGCGATTGCCGCGTGATGCCCAGCATCCGTGCGGCGTCCGTCATGTTGCCGTCGGCGCGCCGGAGTGCCCGCACAATAGCCTCCCGCTCCGAGGCTTCGAGCGTGAGGTCCTGTTCCTTGCTCTCCTCCAGGGCTTTTGTGCGTTTCAATATCTCACGTATGCGGGCCATGAAGTCGCGGTTGCTCCACGGTTTTGTCACAAAGTCGACGGCACCGTGGCCCATGCCTTCCACTGCAAGGGGCACGGTAGCCCAGGCCGAGAGCATGATCACGGGCACATCGGGCGCAAGTATGCGTATGCCCTGGAGCATCTCGATACCTTGCCTGCCGGTGGTGGAGAGGGATAGGTTCATGTCAAGAATCACCAGTTCGATTCCGCCTCCGCGAATGGCGTCGATAGCTTCCTCCTCAGTGCCTACGGCCATACTTTCAAACCCTCCCTGCCTGAGCATCAGGCCGAGGGAGAGTCGTATAGTGCGGTCGTCGTCAACAATAAGAATCATACTGCTGCAAAATTACATATATTTTACCAGTTTTTCAAAATCGGCATTGATATCGCACCGGCCGGAGTAGTCATAGAGTGTGAGCGAACGCAGCTGATACCAGTATGTCCAGAACTTATAGAGCTGCGTCACATATTCGCGGCGCGAACTGTCCTTGCTCGAACGCGAATCGTTCAGTTCCAGAGGCGACAGCATGCCTATCAGATATGTCTCCACGTTGGTCTGGTATCGTTGCGAGGCTATTTCGCTTGCGCGTGTGGATAGCGCCAGCTGCTCCTGCTGGTTGGTGAAGCGCTCGACCAGTATGAAGAGCTCCTGATTGAAGTTCAGGGTTTCCTGACGTATGCGGCTTTCCGATACACGGCGCTTGCTCTCGGCCACCTTGACCTTGCCGCGCCGCTTGCCCCAGTCCACAAGCGGAATGGAGAAGCCAACAGAAGCCAGCTGATTGGATTTCAGATGCCCGTAGGCGCCCCCGATTTCCGGATCTGTGCCCGAGTATCCAATGCGGGCGAAGAGTTTGATTTCGCGCATATCGCCTTTGGCCCGCGCCACTTCATAATCGGCCTCGAGCTGTTCGCGCAGCATCGACTTCATGAATTTATTATTCTCCGTAGCTTTGGCCAGCGCATCGCCATAACTGATTTCGGCACTTGGCACATTTTCCGGAACGACAGGTATTATTTCTACGTCCTCTCCTAATCCGAGGAAGGAGCGAAGCTGAAACATCATCGCTTTCAGCGAGCTACGCGTGTCGGTTAGTTCAGAGCGGGCCTCGATTTCGTTGAGCTCCATCTGTAGAAGGTCGTTGCGGCTTATTTTGCCCATCTCGCGCTTCTCCTGTGCCACTGCATACAGCAGCGAGGCATTCTCGAGATTCTGTTCGGCGATAGCCACATTCTCCATGCTCATAAGGAGATTAAAGTAGTAGTCCACCGTCAGGCGTGCCACATCCTCCGTAGCGCTCAGGAATGCAGCCTTAGCCTCCGAGTACCGGACCGGTTCGATGCGGCGGTCCCATTTCATGGTGTTCACACCGAAGAGAGGCTGGTCCAGAGTCAGGGCGATGGGCACGGTCATGAAGCGGTTGTATTTCGCGCCGTCGAGCTGACGCAAAAAATCCAGGGAGGAGCTAAGACTCACTTTGCCACCGGTAAGGGCAACGTTCTGATTCACCGATAGTTCGCCATGTGCCTGCAGTGTATTCGTGCGCACGAAACTATAGTCGCCGTTTTCATTCATATACGAGCTGTACTGTTTAGCGTACGAAGGAGCCGTGGCCGTGAAACTCAGCTCGGGCAACTGGTCGGCGCGGAAGGTGCGCCATTCCCAGTATGCCGTGCGTAGCTCGTCGAGGGCGGATGCAGCTTCCACACTCTGCACGCGCGCCATTGCAATCGCGTCGTCGAGGGTCAGCCGGAGCTCGCGGCCATACCCTTGCATGACACTGGCCGCGAGCAGGCAGCTGAATAATGGAAGCCGTGTGAGACGGATTCTTTTCATGATACTTGTGTTATTGATCTTTGAGAGCTTCTGCGGGATTCACTTTCATGGCTTTCAGCGCAGGCCAGGTGAGGCCGGCGGCTATCATGAAAGCCAGTGCGAGAATTGCACAGGGCAGACCTCCCCAACTGAGACCGGAGGAAACGTTCATGCCAAGTTCGGACGAGAGATCCACATTGGAAAGGAGCGTATATCCCAGGACGGCTACGAAAGGCAGTGAGATGGCAAGCAGAATCATGCCTTCGCCAAGCAGACGGCGGAAGAGATCGCCGCGCGTTGCACCGTTCACACGGCGGAGCGCCAGTTCGGGCACACGTTGCTGCGTGCGGAACCAGAAGGAGCCCAGGAATCCAAGGAATACGGCCGTAAGAACGAATATAGCGCTGACGATGAGGGTGCTGACAGTGTCGTTGATGTTCATGTGAGCCCTGTCACGCATCTGTTCTATGCTCGAAAGGTTGGAGAGATATACATTGCCGAATTCCAGATCTTCAGCTTTCAGCGATGCCATGAAGTCGGCACCCTTGCCGGGTTTCACGCGGATAGCCACCTGATCGGGCACCCACGTCGACGGTGTCTTCATTATCATCATGCCGTCGAAGATAGGCTCATAGTCCGAGCGGCGTATGCCCTTGATGACAGCTCCTACATGCTCTATGCGGGTGGAGTCATAGTTCCAGAACACGTCGCGTCCGCGCCATTCCAGCGGTTTGGCGTTAAATCGCGAATCCTCGAAGAGCGAGAGGATGGTCTGGCCGTTCTCTATCATTTGTGCAAGTTCTTCGGTCGTTTCGCCGTTAACGCCGGTCAGGCGTATTGTTCGAATCATCTCGGGCGTCATGTGGCGAAGATTGCCGCCATATTGCTGTCGCTCGCCGTTGATGTCGGCTGCAAGCATATTGCCCGAGTAGTTGAAACTGTAAGGCATCGCGTTATTGCCGCCTCCGACTGATTCCACATAAGGATTATTGCGGAGATTGGTCAGAAGGGTTTCATAGTCCGTGAGCTGATTGTGCAAGGAATCGGGGTAGGGAGTGTATGTGCTGGCGTCTTCGCTCACTTCACCGGCCCAGCCTACGTAGATTTCCGTAAGATCATAGCCCTCCGGCTCCTGATAGACGTGATAGAGGAAAAGGAATGTAGAGAAGATGGCCCACAGAACCAGACCGGTGATGATCAGTTCCACACACATCCATATATTGCTGCGCCATTCATTGCGCATCTGCTGTATGAGTTTCCGTTTCATGGATTATATTGATCGTTTTTGGGATGAGCGTTATTTGCTTGCGTTGATGGCTGTCACGGGGTTTACGCGGGCGGCCTGCCATGCCGGCACAGCTGCGCTGATGAGATTCAGGATGAAGCATGCGCCGAAGGCTCCGAGGATAATGCGCCAGTTCAGAAGCATCCCGAGGGTAGGACGGATCGATTCGTTGTAATCGGTGGTGTACATGCCGTCCCAGAACATACTGAACAGTACACCCGCCACGAGTCCTATTATGCCACCCGCAATTGTCACGATAAGGTTCTCGGCGATGATGTCGCGGATAATGCGGCTGCGTGTGCACCCGAATGCCCGGCGGACGCCTATATCGCTGATGCGACGGCGCAGGCGGCTGTGAAGCATGCTGCTGAGATTTATGGCGGGAACAAGCAGAAGCACGGCATAGATGATTGCATGCATCATGTGCGAGTCCGACATATCCGGTGTGTAATTGCTGCCACGGAGGCCCCCGGTGGTGGTTTCCTGATCAAAGGGCGCATTGTGATATACCGTGCGCATGTTGTCGGCGGCGAGTTCGGTATCTACCATGGCGTAGCGCGACTTGACTTCATCGCGAACGCTTTCGAACGACACTCCTTCCTTCACCAGCATGGCCGCACTGATATCGCCCATATTCACGCTCCAGATGCTGCTGTCGTCTTTGCGGGTATTGATTGGCGTGTAGACATCGCCGAACGACCATGTTGCGAGGCGACTAACATCGCCCACGACACCGATGACGTCATAGTAGTTGTGATTGAGTAGGATCCGTCCTCCGATTGCGGGCTCTGAACCGAACAGGCGTCGGGCTGTGGATTCGCTGACCACGGCCACGCGGGTGCCCGCTTCAATTTCTTCCGGTGTGTAGTAGCGGCCTTCCATAAGGTCGAAATCGAATACGCGCCAGAAGCCGTCGTCGGTGCGACGGTTGTAGACTTCGAAAGTCTCGCCGCTGGGGCCCTTCACGTTCTTGTGTTCCGGCTCCTTATCCTGAAAGCTTACTTCCTCCACGCCCTCGAGGTCTTGATAGAGCTGGCGCGCGCGGAGCAGCGATAGTTCGCCGGAGCCCGAACTCCCGTTATCGGGGTCGGTGCTTTCAAAGTGGAAGTAAACACCGTATAGCATGCGGTCGCGGTGATTTTCCGGTGAGATGGGCATGATGTAGAGCATCTGCATCGTCAGCATGATCAGTATCAGGAATATCGACATTGCCGTGCCGAAGACTGTCACCCAGGCTATTACGGGCTGGGTGCGCATGTCGTAGATTATTTGTCGAAGCTGTTTTTTCATAGTTCTCGTGGCCTTAGGAGATTATACGTCCGTCGAAGAAGCGGATGATGCGGTCCGTCTGCTGGGCCTGCTGTTCGTTGTGCGTCACCATTACGATGGTGATTCCGTCTTCCTTGTTCAGTTTGTGCAGGAGTTCCATCACCTCGGCTCCCATCTTCGAGTCCAGGTTGCCGGTCGGTTCGTCGGCAAGAACGATGGTCGGGCGTCCCACGATGGCGCGTGCGATTGCCACGCGCTGGCATTGTCCGCCCGACAGCTGCGAGGGCAGGTGTTTGCGGCGGTGAGATATTTCGAGACGTTCCAGCACTTCGTCCACGCGCTGGCGGCGCATAGCGTGGCTGCCTCCATTGCGGTAGTCGAGGGGCATTTCCACGTTGGCCTCGACGTTCAGCGACGGGATGAGATGGAAGCTCTGGAATACGAATCCAAGCTTCTCGTTGCGGAAGCGCGATAGCTCGCTGTCGTTCATTTTGCCGCAGTCCGTGTTGCATAGGCGCACACTGCCTTCCGTCGGCTCGTCAAGAAGGCCGATGATATTGAGGAGGGTGGATTTGCCGCAGCCCGAGGGGCCCATGATGCTCACAAATTCGCCTTCTTCGATGCTAAGATTCACGTTTTCGAGAGCGGTAGTTTCGATTTCCTTGGTCCGGTAGACCTTGCTTATTCCTTTTAATTCAATCAGTGCCATAGCTTTTTTCTTTTGATTGTAGAATGTCAGAGGGTTTTATTTTTTGAGATTTAGTTTCTTGTATTTTTCGAAGGCGCTCATGTCGGCGGTTGCCACACGTTCGCCGGGTTTGAGACCCGACACAACTTCCACCCATTCGCGGTTGCTGTCGCCGAGTGTCACCTTACGCTGGCGTGCCGTGCCGCTTCCGTCGTCCACGAACATGATGTAGTCGCCGGGCCCCTTGAAGTAATTGCCCATGGGGATTCGCAGTACTTCTTCTTTAAATCCGTAGGCCACGTAGACCTGTACGCGAAGTCCTGCACGAAGGCGGGGATTGGAGGCATCGTCAAGGCTCACGGAGAATGGTACGGCACCCGAGTTGGACTGAGGTTCGATGCTTGCCACAGTGCCTGCAAGCTCGATATTGCCCAGACGCACGATTGCTACAGATCCCGGTTTTACTTTGAAACTGCTGCCCTCGGGCACTTCGGCTTCCACTTTGAAGGTGCTGAGGTCGCCCACCACGGCCAGTTTCTCGCCTGCGCTTACGGTGCTTCCTATCTGTGTCTTCAGGAATGTGAGCACGCCGTCGTGCGGAGCCGGGATGCGGCCTTGGGCCAGCGTGCGCTCCATCAGTTGCATGTCGCGTGTGCTATTGCCCAGCTCGAGCCGTGCCGATTCTTCAAGCGAGTTGAGACGCTCGCGCTCGTTCACCAGCCTTTTGCGCAGGCCCTGAAGTTCAAGCTTGCCCGTGGCGTAGGCTGTCTCGGCCTGGCGCACACGGTCGCCTGTGCCGGAGCCCAGGCTGTCGAGTCGGCGTTCGTTCTCGACTTCGATGGCCAGACGGTTCACCTCCATTTCCTTGATCTGCGACTGCATCTCGAGGTCGGAGAGCGTCGAGTGGTTGGAAAGCTGAAGCTGACGCAGCTGGGCGCCCTTTATTTCGTATGCGGCGCGCAGATTCTGATATTGGGCGTCGGCTTCCTGAAGGTCGAGACGAAGGAGCGGTTCGCCTGCATGCACGCTGTCGCCTGGACGGGCGTAAACTTCCATGATGCGACTGCTCACCGGAGAGTTTACGATTTCTTCAAACGCAGGAACCAGACGGCCCGAGGCGGCCACGGAGCTTTCCAGGGGGCCGAGTGTTGCACTGCCGAGTCGCAGGTCGGCTTCATTCACGTTTTTGCCTCCGCGCGTCATAAGCAGCGCTCCCGTGGCGCCGAAGACAGCCAGACATATGGCCGTCGTTTTTATGATTGTGCGGCGGCGACGGCTCCGCTGTTCTTGCTTGGAAATTTGTTTGTCCATGCCGCAAAGTAATAAAAAAAATTCCCCTGTGTCAAGTGCTATTGATTTACAGCAACTTACACAGGGGACTTGTGTCCGATTCCGTACACCGGCCTTTTAGCTCACTCCTAAAAGTTCTATATCGAAGATGAGGGTAGAGCCTCCTGGAATACCCGGCTGGCTGAAACGGCCGTAGCCTTGTTCGGCCGGAATGTAGATTTCCCATCGGTCGCCCGGATGCATCTGCTGCAGGGCGATGATCCAGCCCGGAATGAGGTCGCGAAGCCGGAAGGCCGGCGCGGTGCCTCCGCGGCTGGAGTCGAATGTCTTGCCGTTTATGGTCTTGCCCGTATAGTGTGCCGTGACCACGCTTCCGCGGTTGGGGCGCGGCCCGTCAGGACGTCCGCTCTTCACGACTTTATACAGTATTCCTTTGTCGAGCGCTTTCACGCCCGGCTCGGCAGCCTTGTCGGCCAGCCACTGACGGTTCTTTTCCTTGTATTCTTCTTTAGCCATATCGGCAGCAGGACGGGCTCGAGTTTACTTTTCGTTTTCAGGTTCCGGAGCGATGAGCTTGTAGCCCTTGCCGTGGATGTTGATGATCTCAATGGAAGGATCGGCCTTCAGGTGCTTGCGCAGCTTGGTGATGTACACGTCCATCGAACGGGCGTTGAAGTAGTTGTCGTCGATCCAGATGGTTTTCAAAGCGTAGTTACGTTCAAGGATTTCATTGACGTGGGCACACAGCAGGCTCAGAAGCTCGGACTCCTTGGTGGTGAGTTTGGTAGTCTTGTCGCCTATCATCAGCACCTGCTTCTGGGTGTCGAAGGTGAACTTGCCTATCTTGTACATCGTGACTTCCTTACCCTTCTTGCCTTTCACGCGGCGAAGGATAGCCTCGATGCGAAGCACGAGCTCTTCCATCGAGAAGGGCTTGGTGATATAGTCGTCGGCGCCAAGCTTGAAGCCCTCGAGAATATCGTCCTTGAGCGACTTTGCCGTAAGGAAGATTATGGGCACTTCGGAGTTGACGGTACGGATTTCCTGTGCGAGGGTGAAGCCGTCCTTCTTGGGCATCATCACATCCAGAACGCAGATGTCATACTTGCCTTTGAGGAATGCCTTGTAGCCGGCCTCGCCGTCCACATACAGGTCGGCGTTGTAGCCTTTGGCCTGAAGATATTCGCGAAGAAGCATACCGAGGTTTTCGTCGTCTTCGCAAAGGAGGATTCTCATGCGGTCTTCCATAATTGTCAGTTTTTAGAAAGTGGTAGTGTTATTATGAATTTTGTTCCTGAGTTGAATTCGCTCTCCACGCTGATGTTGCCGCCCATGTCGTTGACAAGCTTGTGCACGTAGGCCAGACCCAGGCCGAAGCCCTTCACGTCATGGCGGTTGCCCGTGGATACGCGGTAGAATTTTTCGAAGATTTTCTTCAGATCGTCCTTGCGGATACCTATGCCGTTGTCTTCGATGACGATACGCAGGTTAGTGTCGCCCTGATCGCCGGTTGTCACGCGCAGGTTCAGCGGACGTTCCTCCGAACGATATTTCACGGCATTGTCCAGCAGATTGAAGATCACGTTCGTGAAGTGCATCTGGTCCACGTTCACGATGGCGTCCATCGCATCGAGGTCAGCCGTAAGCGTGCCGCCATATTGTTCTACCTTCAGTTTGAAAGTGTTCACGACATTATATATAAGCACGTTGGCGTCCGTCTCTTCCATGCGCAGCGTGGCCTTCTGTCGCTCGAACATCGACATCTGGAGCACCTTCTCCACCTGAAAACGCAGGCGTTTGGTCTCGTCCGTAATCACCGACGACACCTTCTGCATCATCTCCGGCGACTTGCGCACGGCCGGGTCATTGAGCATCTGCGCCGCAAGCGATATCGAGGATATCGGGGTCTTGAACTCATGTGTCATGTTGTTGATGAAATCGTTCTTCATCTCCGTAAGCTTTTTCTGGCGGAAAGCAACAATGATGGTGTAGACGAAGATTATCAACAGAATGAGCGTGAAGGCGAAGGCCGGAACCATAAAGGAGATGCTCTTGAAAATATAGTCCTTCTTCGTGGGAAAGTACACTTTCAGGTAATTGCGAATGCCTGTGGCATCATTGGGGAAAAGCACCTGGGCGAACATGGCGTCGCCATCGCTCTGCCCCGGCACATAGCCGTCGCTCTTATACAGGATCAGACCAGAATGATTCACAAGCGCATACTCGAAGGGCATTTTCAGTCCCAGCGTATCCAGTTCCTGGCGCAGGTATCTGTTGACAACACTCGAATCCGCACGCTCCGTAATGGGCCGAGTCGATGCTTTGGAAATAATGTTGAGAATCACATCATCAAGGATTCCCTGCTGATACAGATACTTGTTGCGGTAGGCGTCCTGCAGCGTGCGGTAGTGCGCCTGAGGTCCGCGTTCTTCAGAGCTTTGAATCTTCGAGATGGCATTGGCGTCACCCTTGATGGTCAGATCGGCCTCGATGCCCGTGGATGTCGTGAACGAGTATTTGATTCCTCCCACACGTGGCACGGCATCTCCCATATACTGGGCGATGATCGACGAAGATTCAATCTGGCGCACATCGTCCTCGAGATAGTGGCGCGTTTCGTCCTGCTCGAGATGGGCGCTGGTAGCTACGAGGGCCTGACGGACACCCTGCGAGAACTGCTCGTGGCGCAGTCCCACGATGTTGCGCATGTAGAATATCTGTATGCACAGCAGTCCAATGAAGGTAATAGCCATCAGTATGGCTAAAATCCAGATTGTCTGTTTCTTCATATCTTTGCGGGAGGCAAATGTTCTCCGGGACGTAATTTTAAAATTAACCTTTATATGTTAACAATTCCATCCGAGCTTTGTTTTTGGCATCGAGACGAAATCGTTCTTGTTTTAACATTTCGGCCCAAAATTAACAATTAAATGTGAAAACTCAAAATTTTCTCCGAAAAAATCCCCGCCCTCGTTCAACTTCACGTGTTTAGAGCCGGTTCAACATATATAGTCGAACCGGCTCTAATGCTTATCTTGCTTTATTGGTGACTGATATGAAAGACAGACGACACAAATCAGTAGGCCAGTACTGCTCGCACAGCGTATGGGTATGATTTGTGGGAAGGATAAGTATAGTTCTGCGTGGAGTATTCATGTGATAACGCTCGTCCCTCAAAATTACTTTCGGTGGAAGACCAGTAATAGGGAACGCCGCGCCAAGAGATGTCGTATTTTAACCAACCTATGTGTTCTTTATAGGGAATGCTGTCGGCCAGTTTCTCTTTTATCTCTTCATAGCGCTTCTCAAAAAGGTCTTTATATTTCCGAAACTCGATAAGCATGCCGTTACCCGGCAGGTACCAGCCGGACGTATTCTCAGGAGCCTGCAGAGGTTCCTGCCATGCGTAGGGATTCTGTGCATCCTGTTCTCCGCCGCTCGGCGTATTCTCATCACGGTTATTGAAGAGAATAGTTTTACTTAACTCCTTTTCAGTATCGGGGTCTGTGTATATATATGTCCCGGTTGCAAGATTGCCGTAATAGTATGCAGCGTATACAGCGGGATAAAAATTTGTGTACCACTCGTTCTCCTTGCAAGTATTCAGTATCGTAAGAGTATTGTAATAGCCGCCCCAATCATCGGGACTGTTATTGACATACATCAATGCTCGTATATTTTCTTCGTCATATGGAAGATAGAAATCATTCAGTTCCCACTCAAACATGTTATTAAGGTCATTCTGTACATCGGTCAGTGCCAAGACATAACCATGGCAACTACTATCATCTATACCCGTTTGACTGTAGTCAGACCCGTTATCGTAATCGTGTTGGCCGGTGTAGAACACCAGTCCTATGCAACGGTGGTTATCATTATCCAAATATTTGGTAGCTTCGCAAGGGAGGACAAAGCCATGATTCCGGGAGTTTTTACAATAATAATCACCGACAATCACCTGGTCAAAGGTGTAAACTTCCATATCTACAGTCTCGTATTTGAAATAGTTTGTGCCGGTCTCGGAGGGTTGAATTTCGAATGAACCTTTGAACATCAAATCACGATAGTTGTAGTAATAAGTTACCTCACCCTCATATCCATCGGGGAGAATAAAGCGTAAGGAGCCGTCATCGGCCTGATGGGTCTTGAGAAGATTGCCATCCTTATCTTTAATGGCAGCCTCGTTGGGAATCTTAAAGGTGATTATCTCTCTGCCTTCCTCGTCCTCGTCCTCGTTCTCGTTCTCCTCCTCCTCATACTCATAATATTCAACATTGTCATTATTGTTGAAATGCCGTGGATGCTCGGTGAGAAGTGTCCACCGGACGCTTATGTCAAGAGAGACGCAGTTGCGCAGATGCCGTAGTTCGGCTTTTATTTCCTTAATAGGTCCGTCGGACCACTCCCATGCCATCACGTCGGAGCTGCGATATGCGGCTTTAGACGTTTGGTCCTCCTGATGCTTGAAAGCGTCCAAGGCCAAGAGGTCTTCAGCGCTCCTGCAATTTGCGCCAGTCACCGACTTGTCGTAGGGGTAATAGACGATGTAGGTCTGCATCTCGCTGTCGTAGAATGGCGTCCTGTTATTGGTTCTCTGGAATTTCCAGTTGTAGTTGTCAGATAAAATATACTTGGCATTATTCACGATAAAATCGCCGTTTCTGTCAAGAACGATGAGACCGACCGAGTCGCCAGGCTCAAAAAATGTGGACATACCTTTATCTATCGCACGCGAGTGCGGGTCGCCTGAATTAACATTGTCGGCAACAGTGACGTTGAGGGAAATTATGTTACTATCATCGACGCCCGCAATCAATGGCTCGTCAATATCACGACATGCATACAAGATGCTCGTAAGAATAAGAATATATGCTAAAATCTGTTTATTCATTTTCAATTACTTTTAGAATGTCAAAACCGCACGGGCACGACTTAGGCTGCTCCGGGAACCTAAAGACACACCAAGCTTGAGCGATTTTCCAACTTTTCCGCCCTGAAATCT
This sequence comes from uncultured Porphyromonadaceae bacterium, assembly GCA_947175605.1. Taxonomy (GTDB): domain Bacteria; phylum Bacteroidota; class Bacteroidia; order Bacteroidales; family Muribaculaceae; genus CAG-873. The sequence continues at coordinate 3,067 of CAMWNH010000014.1, read as the reverse complement.
GAATACCCATACAAGGTCCCTTGTATGCTGAGTCGATGACCAGTATTTTGCGCCGAATGTGTCAAATTTCGTCGATTCGTAAGGAAAAATCCCCACGTCACTCAATATGAATTCCTCACCGCCTGCCATTAAGAGGCGCTCGCGTCGCCCGGAGAATTTATACAGGTCGTTGAGCTGTCCGATGGAAGGGAGATACCATGGGCTGGAGGATTCGGGTGCTTTCACAGTCTTATTATAGTCATTCAACTTGTAAAATACCCAATAAGCAGGCTCACCTTCTCTATCTATTTGTGACGTATTTGCAGCGGCGATTTGCAACATTTTCTGAGTATTCGTATAGCCATTGTAAAGATCGGTAAAACTATCATATAATCCAATCGCCGTTTCTGCATCCTTTGCATCACCTTTAAGACCACCACCCCAGTTGCCGATTTCGTCAGGGGCCGAAACGTCGTGAAGGGCCACTGCATAGCCGTGGATGGTTTCCAGACGTCCGCCATAATTCTCTACAGTATCCCCATTGCCGGGGCCAACCTTGAAAACAACGCCGATACATTCCCATTCTTCGCCATTGTAATCGTAGCCATAGCCGAAGTTAGGGTTCTTATTGAGATCTTCTAAATCCTCATCTCTTATTTCGGGGTCTTCTTCATCGCCGTCATCATTGACGGCGGTGTTATTAAATAGGTCAGGGCGCCACTTCCCGTTGGAGTATATGAAATCTCCCTCCTGTACGTAATCGCCATATTCAATACACACTTTCTCGCTATTCGACTTGAATGTGAACACATGCCGGTTCTCAACCCTGACACGGTTGACCGAAACTATGCCTTCTGTCACTTTAAACCCCTTCATAAAGTTTCCTCCGTCCTCATCAAGCGTGAGGCTGATGGTGAAGGTGTTGTCTTCTGCTTTATAACACTCCTCCCCATCATCCCAATAAATATTCTGGCTACGGTCGGCGTAAGATTCAAAAATTTCTTGAGTCAGATCATCAGAGAAATATAGACTTATGGGAATTGGCTCGGATTTTATATTTTCTTCATTACCATCCCAAGAGGCAGAGATGGCGTTGACAACCATCTCATCTCGGCTCAAGGTTACGGAGAAATCATACGATATCCCCGGCTGCAGGTTTGCAAAATCGCCATCCGGGATGTAGCTGAAGCTTTTGTCATAGCCACCCACATTGAAATCGATCCGGAACAGTTCCTTACCCGTCATGTCGGCCGGCACAAGCAGAGCCTCGCGGGTGAGGAAGCCTTTAACCGGGATAATTTCTCCGAAAGCATCACCGGTGAGCTCACCCTCGGCAAATGAGGCCACGGTGCAACCATAGAAGGTAACTGTAGCATCGGAGAGATCATAGTAGGATACTTGTCTTTCATCTGCGGTTGTGAGCAAACATCTTACTTTTGCCATCCGGTGCTTGAAAGTCAGGCCTACCGTGTTTTTGTAGCTCTGATTTTCAGCTGTAGCTGCCAGATAGTCGATTGAGGAGAAATCTGAAAGTTTCGACTGATCGGCAATCGAAACATTGGTCTGCGGTTCAGACGGATACCAGGCATTCACAGTGGCGGGTGTGGTCGTCTTCCAGTGAAGAATATGGGCGGACTCTTCAATTGAGACATTGCCATCTTTATCCAAGGTGTAACGTCCTATCTCATCATCTGATCCTATCTTCACTCCAATCTCATCGCCATCCTTCCAATTGTCCTTACCGGCGGCACGGCTCTTCATTCCTTCGACAGAAACTGTAAGATCCAGCGGATATTGTCCGTGCGGCAATGGCACGCTCTGTTCAATGTCATCCTGCGAGCATGACGCGGATAAGACAAAAAGCAGCAGTGCCGGAATTGTCCGCAATATATTTATATTGGATTTCTTCATCTTTGATTCTCTTAATTTGCGCGTTTGTACTGGACAGATATTTGTTCGTGATTACTCAATCTTCCATTCAATATCGGGTATATTCTGTGAATCCCATGGTTTGATGGTAGCCGTTCCTAAATTCAGTCCCAACTTGTCCACTGTAAAGTTATAGATATATGCGGTTCCGGGCTTCCATTCCTGCCCAATCAGAGAGAAGGATCCCTGGAGCAGATTCTCGGGATCATCCTTAAATGAATATGTGAACCTGACTATAGCCTCCGATGAATCCTCGAAGAGCTGGGGGAGCAATAAGAGGGCGTCCTCATTAGCAAAGAGCTTGATTTGCTCGTTATTATGTACTGTTTTAGTACCATTGAATGTTATGGTCAAATTATCGTCACCTTCGTATCCGGTAAATTCTATCATGCGGTCGTCGGTCTGCGAACTACCAGTTCGCGGCGCCGGAGCAACTGTTATCTTGACCTTTGTCTTTAATCCTGAAATCTCTATTTTGTGAAACTGTATATAATCATCGCTCTTTATACTTTTGTCGTCAAGTTTGGGAGCGAAATTAATCATAGACAATAAATGACCGAATCTTAGGAATATCGTATTGACATAATCGCCTTCGTTATATAAGCGGCGATGTGTGGCCGCGACAATATCAAGAATATTACTTCTGTCTTGAGTTTCCTGCATTTCTTTGCCTGAAAATGTAGGCATCGAATAATCGAACGTCAGTTTCGTGTCGTGATATTGAGGCGAGGCCTCCGGTTCGAGTGCAGACGACGGACTTACTGCGACAAAAGAATGCTCATGCTTCGGAAACCAATATTGAGTACCGTCATAGCACCAGACACCATCGCGATTTACTACAGAAGTTTTGTTGAAAATCACTATGGGAGCATTAATACCTGCTTGGGATTTCATGTCACCATAAACCGAAAACTCGTTAATAGCAGTAGTTGTCGCGCGCGACTCGGATGCCACGTCAAACGACATTTCCACACCCCTGCCTGCCTCCGGCTCGTACACGGAGTCAGAACTGCACGATGTGAAGCACAACATGCAGCAAATTATGAGCATGCTTATTTGAAGTGGAGTGTATTTCATATTGCAGTTGATTCTGATTGGTATTATATTTTACTGTCAATAAATAATTTATGAATTAATATAGCTAATGATTCATCAGCAG
>CAMWNH010000013.1 GCA_947175605.1 uncultured Porphyromonadaceae bacterium | reverse complement strand
TTTTCAGTTTCTTTTGAGCGTATTTTTTTTTTTGGATCCGCTTCTGTTTTTTGTAGTTTTTGGGGGACGGGCCTACCCCCCCCCCACGCCAGATATGCGACTCGGTGTATCTTGGCGACCTGCTGGTGACGGCCTACTCGCGCTTCTCGCGCAACCACAATTTCGGTTCGATGATAGGCAAGGGCTACTCGGTGAAGGCCGCACGCATGGAAATGGAGCAGACAGCCGAGGGCTACTACGGCGCCAAATGCATCACGGACATCAACGATGAACGCTACGGTGTGGACATGCCCATACTGAATGCCGTATATAAAATATTGTATCACAACGCGAGCGCATCGAAGGCCGTGAAGGAGATGGCCGCCACGTTCAGCTAAGACATGGGCGAGGCGAAGGAGAAGCTTTTAGGCAAGACGCCGGCGGAACTGCGTGACGTGTGCGAGGCGGAGGGGCTGAAGCCCTTTGCTGCCAAGCAGATAGCTCATTGGCTTTACGTGAAGCGCGCCACGGAGATTTCCGAGATGACCGATCTACCGAAGGCCGCCCGCGAACGTCTGTCGCAACGCTACCGCGTCGGTCGTGAGGCTCCCGTGGCGGAAACACGCAGCATGGACGGGACGGCGAAGTATCTCTTTCCCGGCGCCGGCGGTCTGGAAGTGGAGGCCGTGATGATTCCGGACAAGGAGCGTGCGACGCTGTGCGTGAGCTCACAGGCGGGCTGCAAGATGGGCTGCCGCTTCTGCATGACGGGGCGGCAGGGCTTCCACGGAAATCTTGACGCGGGAGCTATCATCAATCAGGTGCTGTCGGTGCCCGAGAGCGAGGAGCTGACGAACATCGTGTTCATGGGCATGGGCGAGCCGACGGACAATCTCAGCGCCGTGCTGAAGGCTATAGAGATCCTTACGGCCCCGTGGGGCCTTGGGTGGAGTCCGAAGCGCATCACGGTGTCGACCATCGGTAATCTACCGGGGCTGCAGCGACTGCTGGAGGAGACGAAGGTGCACATTGCCGTGAGCATCCATTCACCATTCTCGGACGAGCGTGCGGGCCTGATGCCCGTGGAGCGTGCGTGGCCGGCGAAGAAAATCGTGGATCTGCTGCGCAACTACGACTTCGCACACCAGCGGCGCCTGTCGATGGAATATATAATGTGGCGGGGCATCAACGATGACCTGCGCCATGCGGAGGCCCTGGCACGCCTGCTGAAGGGCACGGACGCGAGGGTGAACCTCATCCGCTTCCACCGCATCCCTGATTTCGAGGGAGGCCCGGCGGAGCAGGAGCGCATGGAGGCCTTCCGCGACCGCCTGAACGCCCTGGGCGTGACGGCAACGATACGCGCCTCGCGCGGCGAGGACATAGCCGCGGCATGCGGAATGCTGGCGGGGAAGGATAAAGGAGAAGAACAACAATGAGCACACAGAAAAACAAGATACGCCTGGGCATAAGCCACGGCGACCCGAACGGGATAGGCTACGAGACCATCCTGAAAGCACTTGACGATCCGCGCATGCCGGACCTCTTCACGGCGGTGGTGTACGGTTCGGGCAAGGTTGCCAATTTCTACCGCAAGACGCTCGAGGAGAGCGGGCGCGGCAACTTCAGTTTCCAACGCATCGATGGGGCGGATGACGCGCGCGACGGGGCCGTGAACCTTGTGAACGTGGTGGGTGAAGAGTTTCATCCGGAGCCGGGTAAGTCGACGGCAGAGGCCGGCGCGGCAGCTTTCGCGGCACTCGAGGCCGCGGTGCGTGATCTTCGTGAGGGCGACATAGACGCGCTGGTGACGGCTCCGATCGACAAGCATGCCATCCAGAGCCCGGACTTCAGCTTTCCGGGCCATACGGAATATCTGGAGGCCTCGCTGGGTCACGACGACGATGAGGACGGCGAGCCGGCCAAGGCGCTGATGGTGATGGCTACGGCGGACGGTCTGCGCGTGGCACTTGCAACGACACACAAGCCGATAGCCGAGATTCCGGGCGCACTGAGCAAGGAGCTGATCGTGGAGAAGTTAGAGGCTTTCGACCTGTCGCTGAAGCGCGACTTCGGCGTGCATGCACCGCGCATAGCCGTGCTGTCGCTGAACCCCCATGCCGGCGAGCAAGGCCTTCTGGGCAAGGAGGAGAGCGAAATCATAGCGCCGGCAATCGCGGAGGCCCGTGAAAAGCGAATCCAGGCTTTCGGGCCCTATGCGGCCGACGGCTTTTTCGGCGCAGGACATCACAAGCACTTCGACGGCATACTGGCTATGTATCATGATCAGGGACTGGCACCATTCAAGGCTCTGGCGATGGATGCGGGCGTGAACGTGACGGCCGGTCTGCCCTATGTGCGCACGTCGCCGGACCACGGCACAGGGTATGACATCGCGGGTAAGGGCGAGGCCTCGGAGGCTTCGATGCGTAATGCGATGTATATGGCCCTGGACATACTGCGCAACCGGAGCCGTTACGAGGAGGCAACGAGCAACCCTCTGCGCAAGCTCTATCACAACAAGGGAAAGGACAGCGACATATAAATGGCCGACATGCAGGGAAGGGCTACTGCGGGCTAAATATAATGGTATAATATAATCACGGAAGACAGAAATGGATGCACAGACGGAGGCCGCGAAGCGGCGATTCGGAATCACGGGCAACGCGCCGGCACTGATCGGCGCGGTGGAGCGCGCCGTGCGTGTTGCTCCGATAGACCTGTCGGTGCTTGTGACGGGCGAAAGCGGAACGGGCAAGGAGTTCTTTCCGCAGATAATCCACGCATACAGTCCCCGCAAGCATTCGAAATACATAGCCGTGAACTGCGGCGCCATACCGGAGGGCACGATAGACTCGGAGCTGTTCGGCCACGAGAAGGGCGCCTTCACGGGCGCTGTCGAATCGCGGCGGGGATACTTCGAGGAGGCCGACGGGGGCACGATATTCCTGGATGAGGTGGCGGAGCTGCCTCTGACCACGCAGGCGCGGCTACTGCGCGTGCTGGAGACGGGGGAATATATGCGCGTGGGATCGTCAACAGTTAAGCGGACGAATATACGCGTTGTGGCGGCCACGAACGTGAATTTACTCCGTGCAGTAGCCGAGGGGCGCTTCCGCGAGGATCTCTACTACCGTCTCTCGACGGTTCAGATTCATGTTCCGCCACTGCGGGAGCGTGGCGGAGACATACGCCTGCTGGCGAAGAAATTCGCCTCGGATTTCGCGGAACGCTATACAGTGCCTGAAATCCACTTCACGGAGGAGGCCATGAGCGAGATGAGCCTCTACGGGTGGCCGGGCAATGTGCGTCAGCTGAAGAACGTGGTGGAACAGATAGCACTGTTCGAGGCTGGCAAGGATGTGGACGCGAGGACGCTGCGGGGCTATCTTCCGCCTGATGCGCCGGATAGCTATATTCCGGCCGTGGCCGGTGCGACAGATGCGTATTCGCGCGAGCGCGAAGCGCTGTTCAACATGATATTCCGGCTGCAGAAGCGTATTGACGAGCTCGAGGAGCGCCTGGACAGCGATGAGAAGTTTACCGATGGTACTGCCGTAAAGGCCCGCGAGGAGGATCCAGGCAGACGACTTCTGGCACGGACTTGCACGGCTCACCCAAGCGCGAGCGTGCACCATCCGGCGGGCGCCGGCCATGAAGTTGTAGACGCTACAGCCACACCCGTGGAGCCCGCCGAGAGCGAGCGCGAAACTATCCGCGAGGCGCTGCTGCGCAACGACGGCCGACGTAAGGCCACGGCCGACGAACTGGGCATCTCGGAACGGACCCTTTACCGCAAAATCAGAGAGTATGGGCTGGAATAAAACTATATGCTACATGGCGGGGCTCGCGCTGGCGTGTGCCGTGCTGATGTGGGGCGCGACGGCCTGCAAGATACGCTATACGCTGAACGGGTCGTCGATAGACTACAATGTGTATCACACGATATCGGTGGGTGAATTCCCGATACGCGCGGCGCTGGTGTATCCTCCGCTGCAGCAGACCTTTGAGAACGAGCTGCTGAATTATATATCGCGAAATACGCGCTTGCAGACAACGGACGGGGCGTCGGACCTGCGTCTGGAGGGTGAGATCACGGGCTACTCGCTGTCGCCCCAGGCTGTGACGGAGGATGCTTATGCCTCGCAGACACGTCTGACGATATCGGTGCGCGTGAAATATACGGACGATAAAAATCCGGACAAGAGCATGGACCAGACATTCAGCGCCTACCGCGACTTCCCGGCCACGGAGATGCTGACGGACGTGCAGGACCAGCTGTGTCAGGAGATTTCGGAAGAACTTGTGGAACTGATTTTCAACTCGACCCTTGGGGACTGGTAAGAGGCTATGGACCTGCATGCACTGACAGAACTACTGCTTCGCGCGGAACGCAATCCGGATTTCCGTCCGGATGCCGGGGAGCTTGCCCTGCTGGAGGAGGCATCGCACCTCTATCCATATTTCGCGGGGCCCCAGACGGCGTTGGCGCTGGCTTCGGACCCCGACACGGAGGAAGGGCGCGAGCTGCGTCTGCGCGCGGCCATGCGCGGACTGGGGCATCCGGAATTCGAGGCTGCGACGTCGGGAGGAGAGTGGCTTGGATTCTATCCGGCACCCGAATCGGAGCCGACCCCGGACACGGAAAGCGCCATCGACACCTTCCTAAGCACATACGGACAGACGTCGCCCGAAGAGGAAGAATTGCTGAACCGATTGATATTCAATCCTGTTCCGGACTATGGCGAGATCCTCGCCCGCGAAGAGCAGGACAACCTGCCCGAAGCCCCGGAGGCCGGGGACGAGGACTCGCCGGAGGGTAGGATCGCCGCATTCATACTCGAGCGGCATCCCGCCTCGAAAAGCACGGGAGCGACGGCGGAAAGCGGCCCGGCGACCTCGACGCCCGAACAACCTGCGAGCGCACCCGAACCACACGATGACTCGCTGCTGAGCGAGAGTCTGGCCAAAATATACATAAAACAGGGGCGTTATGAGCGGGCATATGAAATTATCTCGGGCCTAAATTTGAAATTTCCAAAAAAAAGTGTTTACTTTGCAGACCAATTGCGCTTCCTTCAAAAATTGATAATAAACGAGCGCGCCAAGACACAAAACAACACCAATTCCGCGGCCGACGAATGAGGCCGCACCCATATCAAGCACTATGCATACAGTTGTAATTATCCTTACCGTAATTGTAGCCGTACTTCTAATCGGCATCGTACTCATCCAGAAGTCGAAGGGCGGCGGCCTGTCGTCGCAGTTCGGCGGCGCCGGTGCCGTGATGGGCGTTCGTCAGACGAACAGCTTCCTTGAAAAAGGCACCTGGACGCTTATCGCGCTTCTGTTCATCCTGTCGGTAGTATCGGCCTTCACTATGCCGAAGAGCAACGCCGGCGCCCAGATCCGCACGAACGTCGAGACGAAGGCTCCTGCCACGGAACTTCCCGCCGGCCAGTTCGAGACACCGGCTCCTGCTGCCGAGCTGCCCGCCGCTCCCGCCGCTCCTGCCGCAGAGGAGGAGAGCGCAGAATAATACGCGAGGCCGAGAGCCGGCGCTGCGCCAAGAAATTTACAAACAAGAATACAGGGTCATATCCCGGAGGCATGGACCACCGGGATATGATTCGGTGTATAGCACTGTAGGATCGTGAAAAGAACTGATTTTGAGATAATGGCTCCGGTAGGGAGCTACGAATCGCTGTCGGCGGCCATAGCCGCGGGCACGGACGCCGTGTACTTCGGCGTGGAAGGTCTGAACATGCGTTCGAAATCGAGCGCGAACTTCACGCTTGACGACTTGCGCGAGATAGCGCGCATATGCGGCGAGGCGGGCGTGCGGACGTATCTAACGGTGAACACAATCATCTACGATCAGGATATTCCTGCCGTGCATGCCATCATAGACGCGGCCAAGGCGGCCGGGCTGACGGCCATCATAGCCACGGACATCGCGGCGATAAGCTATGCGCGCAGCCGGGGCGTGGAGGTGCACATATCGACGCAGTGCAATATCTCGAACATCGAGGCGGTGCGCTTCTACGCGGCTTATGCGGATGTGGTGGTGCTTGCTCGCGAGCTTTCCCTGGAGCAGGTGAAGGCTATCCACGATGCGATAGTGGCCGAGGACATACGCGGGCCCAAGGGTGAGCTCGTGAAGATAGAGATGTTCTGCCACGGGGCGCTGTGCATGGCCGTGTCGGGCAAGTGCTATCTGAGCCTGCACGAGATGAACTCGAGCGCCAACCGCGGGGCGTGCACACAGATATGCCGCCGCGGCTACACGGTGCGCGATCGCGAGACGGGCGAGGAGCTGGCGGTGGAGAACAAGTATATCATGTCGCCCAAGGACCTGAAGACCATCCATTTCCTGAACAAGATGGTGGATGCGGGTGTGAGTGTGTTCAAAATCGAGGGACGCGCCCGCGGACCGGAGTATGTGCTGACGGTGGTGCGCGCGTATTCGGAGGCTCTGGAGGCGCTGTGCGACGGAAGCTACTCGGAGGATCGCATCGCGGAATGGGACGAGCGCTTGCGCAAGATTTTCAACCGCGGATTCTGGGACGGCTACTATCTGGGGCAACGTCTGGGGGAATGGTCGTCGAAGTACGGTTCGTCGGCCACGCGTGTGAAGCAGTACACGGCCAAGGGCGTGAAGTGGTTCTCGAAGCTGGGCGTCGGGGAGTTTTTCCTGGAGGCCGGTGAGCTGAACGTGGGCGAGGAGGTTGTGATAACGGGACCGACCACGGGAGCGCTGATCGTGAAGGTCGAGGACATCCGCGTCGGGGGCCGCTCGGTGGCGAAGGCCGTGAAGGGCGATGCCTTCTCCATTGCCGTTCCGGCCAAGATCCGCCCGGCCGACCGCCTCTACCGCTGGCTCCCGACGAAGACCGCCGAACAGGGAGAGTAGGACCTTCTATGTTCATCAGTCAACATTATTTTCGGAATTTTGTTGTATAATTAAACAACTCTACATAACTTTGCGACATGGTCCGGGAAATTATAGCATATAAAGACTACTACATCGACTTCATGTCCAAGCTTAGCGAAAAGGAGTAGCTGAAGATACGTAGAGCGCTATTGTTGTTTTCTGACACAGAGCGGATTCCATCTCATTTCATAAAGTATATAGATGACGGGATTTATGAATTCAGAGTAAATTATGGTACTAATGAATTCAGAATTTTCTTTATATACGACGGCGAACGGCTCGTGATTTTATTCAACGCCTTCAGAAAGAAGACTCAAAAGACTCCAAGGAGCGAAATATCAAAAGCAAAACGACTTAAGCGAGAATATTATGAAGACAAAAATGCAGACATACAATGTGAGTGAAGAACTCAATCGTACATTTGGCGCACCAGGAACAGATAGCCGCAGAAAAGCAGAAGATCAGGCTTGGGAGGAGTACAACGCTCAGATTTTGCTTGACGCACGCAAGGAATCCGGTATGACACAGTCGGAGCTCGCTGAAAAAATCGGCACTGATAAAAGTTATATTTCACGTGTAGAAAGAGGTCTAACCATTCCTTCCATCTCAACATTCTACCGTATGGTGTCGGCAATGGGTTTAAGCGTTGAACTACGTTAGTACGTGATTATTTTGGCCTTCGGCCATATCTACGCTATAAATATCTGTAATCTTTATACTTCTAAAATCTTATAATCGAGAAGGATTGGGCTCGCTGAAGCTCGCCGCCTGAACAAAAAGATTTCTTGGGCGGGGTTAAGCGCGGATTTTTTCATGATTGATCGGGATTAATCAGGATTAATCGGGAGTTATTCCGGTTTTTTGCGGGGGTTGTAGTTGGCGGTGTGGGGGGAATTGTGTAAATTTGCAGTGTGCGCTTTGTGCCCTTATGCTCAAGGTGCGCGCTGTAACCCGCTAAACCTGAAAAATGAAAATCTTCCGCACCCTAATCCTTTCGGCCGCAGCGTCCGTGCTGGCTCCGTCAGCGACAGCCGATGTGCCTGCAGGCTACTATTCTTCGCTCACAGGCAAGAAGGAAGGCGAACTCAAGACGGCTATCTACAACCGTATCCATAATTTCACGCTGATCAGCTCTTATCAGGATCTGCCCAAGTATTTCCAGCGCACGGACGTGTATCCTGACTCGCGCCGGTGGTGGGACATGTACTCCGACATACCTTTTTACGCGCCTTCGTTCTCCGGTCTTAATCGCGAGCACTCCTTCCCCAAAAGCTGGTGGGGCGGCTCGACGACCGTGAGCGCATACGTGGACCTGAACCACCTCTACCCCTCGGAGATGAAGGCCAATACGGCCAAGAGCAACTATCCGCTGGGAATGGTGGACATGAACAGTTCGGTGAAATTCAACAACGGAATCTCCAAGGTGGGCTATCCGGTGAACGGCCAGGGTGGCGGTGCAGCCTTCGTGTTCGAACCTGACGACGAATATAAAGGGGACTTCGCGCGAACTTATTTCTATATGGCTACATGCTATCAGGATCTGACATGGAAGTACACGTTCATGGTTGCACAGAACCTCTACCCTACCCTCACGCCATGGGCCATCGACCTGTTGATGAAATGGCACCGGCAAGACCCCGTGAGCCAGAAGGAGATAGACCGCAACGAGACCGTCTACAGCATACAGAACAACCGCAATCCATTCATCGACTGCCCGATACTGGCCGAGTATCTATGGGGCAACATGAAGGGACAGGCTTATGACGGCAGCACGTCGGGCGGGGGCACGGTTACTCCTCCCGATCAGGGCACGCCGGACCTGGTGGCTCCCACGCGCGGGATGACCCTCGAGATGGGACAGGTGGCGGAAGGCCAGACTTCACTAACGAAACTCTATATCAAGGGCGACCACCTGCGCGGGAAGCTGTCGCTGACCATATATTCGGGCGACAGGGGCATGTTCGCCATTCCGTCGGGGAGCCTCGACGCCACACTGGCAAATGCCGATGAGGGCTATTGGCTGAACGTGACTTATCGGCCGACAGCGCTGGGCCAGCATGAATCGAAGCTGGTGATCAGCGACGGCGGCATAACGGGCTCCGTATCAGTGACGTTGCGCGGCGAGTGCCTTGCGGTGCCCACGCTGACGGCATGCACGGCTCTGCCGGCATCCTCGATCGAGAGCGACCGCTATCTTGCGGAATGGGATACGCCCGAGGGCGAGACGGTGGACTACTGGATCGTGACGCGCACGCAGTATCTGAACGGAGGCGGTGTGCAGACGGAGGAAATCCTGTCGGAAGGCTCTCCGCAGGAAATCACGGGCTTCGACGAAAGCGAACGCGAGACCTACTCGGTGCAGAGCGTCCGTCTGGGCGTACGTTCGCCGATGTCGAACGTCGTAACCGTGGACCATACGGGCATTCGCGGTGTAGAGGTGGAAGAGCCCCTGGTGGTTCAGGGCTTTACGGGCTTCCTGCGCATCATCTGCTCGGCACCGCAGCAGGCATGCGAAATATACGATCCCGCGGGCCGTCTTGTGGAAGTTGTGCCGGAGGTATCGCAAAATACGGACATTCCCATGTGCGCCGGCATCTACCTGGTGCGTACGTCGCAGCATCCTACACCTGTAAAGGCGGTTGTGAGATAAGACAGACATACTGAAGCCGTGAACTTTACGCCTCTCGCCCGTCCATACTTTGCCCTGCGGCGACGCGCCATCCTGGAATGGACGGCGTCGCGGCAGGGTATCGAACGCGCACAGATGCGCGAGCTCCGCAGCCTGCTGCAGCAAGCACGGGATACGGAGGCAGGGCGCCGCTACGGATTCGCGGAAATTCTACTCTCGCCCGATCCGGCGAGAGCATTCGCCGCTGCCGTGCCGGTGGCGGGATATGAGGATGTACGGCCGGACATCATGCGCATGGTCATGGGCGAGCGGGACATCCTGTGGCCGGGACGCACGCTGCGCTTCGCGCAAAGCTCGGGCACATCAGGGGGGAAAAGCAAATATATCCCCATCACCGACGCGGCTCTGCATCGCAACCACTACGCCGGGGCATCGGATGCCGTGGCATTTTACCTCGGTATGAATCCGCACAGTCGCCTGTTCGGCGGGCGCAGTTTCATTCTTGGCGGCAGCTATGCGAATGAAGTTGCCAATCTGCCTCCGGATGTGCGTGTGGGCGACCTCTCGGCCACGCTCATCGCCGAAATCAATCCGCTTGTGAACCTCTTCCGCGTGCCGGACCGCCGGACAGCGCTCATGGCCGACTGGGACAAGAAACTCCCGGCGCTGGTCGAGGCTTCGCTGCATGCCGACATCACGAATATTTCGGGCGTGCCGTCGTGGTTCATGACCGTAATAGAGAAGGTGATAGAGCGTGCGGGAGCGAATACGATACACGATGTCTGGCCCAATCTGGAGGTTTTCTTCCACGGGGGCATTTCCTTCGCGCCCTACCGCGAGCAATACCGCCGCCTGACGGATCCAAGGCGTATGCATTATGTGGAGAATTACAATGCCTCGGAGGGCTTCTTCGCCGCCCAGGACACGCCTGACGCGGAGGCAGGAATGCTCCTGCTGCTCGACCGCGGAATATACTACGAGTTCCGCCCGCTGGACGGGGGCGAGGCTGTCGGAGCCGGAGAGGTGGAGCAAGGACGGACGTACGAGCTGCTCGTGAGCAGTTGCAACGGGCTTTGGCGCTACTCGCCGGGCGACACCGTGCGGATAGAAAGCGCCGTGCCGCTACGCATAAGCGTGGCAGGGCGCACGAAATCATACATCAATGCCTTCGGCGAGGAGCTGATGGTGCACAATGCCGAGGCGGCCATGGCTGCGGCATGCCGCACACACGGGTGCGAGGTGGCCGACTACACGGCAGCTCCTGTCTATGCCCGGGCCGACGGAAGCCGGGGGCGGCATCAGTGGCTCGTGGAATGGCGCCGCGAGCCGGCTTCCGTGACAGCCTTCGCGGAAACACTGGACCGCGAACTGCAACGCGTGAACTCCGACTACGCGGCCAAGCGCGCAGGAGGGATTTTCCTTGACGGTCCCGAAGTGCGTACGGCCCGGCCCGGACTGTTCGAGACATGGCTGGCTCAGACAGGGAAGCTCGGAGGGCAGCGGAAAGTGCCACGCCTGAGCAACTCGCGCGAACTGATGGATCGCCTTCTTGAAATGAACAACAGCATATCCGATATACAGAAATGAAAAAACATATTCTATCTATCCTGACAGCGCTTACGCTGGCGGGAGGCGCAATTGCGGCAGCCGAGGCGCCGAAATATATCTTTTACTACATAGGCGACGGCATGGGCATGGGTCCTATAATGGCCGCTGAAAGCTATTGGCGTGAAATCCGCGGTGAGGAAAAGCCTCTGAACATGATGCAGATGTCCGTGGCCGGATGGACGCGCACATTCTCGGCATCGAGCCCCGTGACGGACTCGGCGGCCGCAGGCACGGCTCTCTCGACCGGCTCGAAGACCCGCAACGGAATGCTGGGCCAGGATGCGGACTCGCTGGATGTGACTTCGGTGGCCCGAATCTGCAAGGACCGCGGCATGGGCGTGGGCGTGCTCACGTCGGTGGCTGCCGATGACGCCACACCCGGCGCTTTCTACGCGCATGTGCCCTACCGCAAGATGTTCTATGACATCGATTGCGCGCTGGCGGCCAGCGGATACGATTTCGTGGGCGGTGCGGGCATCCAGGGCACAAGCGACAAGGACGGGGCACCGACGGACGTGGCATCACGCCTTGCCTCGGAAAAGGTGCAGGTGCTGTATGGCCCCGGCGCTATCGACTCGATAGGCGACGGCCGGGTACTTCTGCTGAATTACGAGGGGTCGCGTCCATGGAACGTGGGTTACACGATCGACTCGATAGGCTCGCAGACGCTGAACCTGCCGCAGATGACGCGCACATGTCTGGCACACCTCGAGAAGCGTGCGCCGCAGGGATTCTTCATGATGGTGGAGGGCGGCAATATCGACCATGCCCTGCACGGAAATGACGGCGGAGCGGCCATCAAGGAGATCCTCAACTTCGACGAGGCCATAGGCGTGGCCTTCGATTTTTATCTCGCGCACCCCGACGAGACGCTTATTCTGGTGACTGCCGACCACGACACGGGCGGAATGTCCCTGGGCAACCGCGCGCTTCATTACGAGGCCAAGCTGGGTCTTTTCGATGCGCAGCGCATCTCCAAGGAAGAGTTCAGCGAGCTCTGCAAAGGGCTGCTCAAGAGCCGCCGCAACTATACGTGGGACGACATGAAGGAAATACTGACCGAGAAGCTCGGCTTCTTCACAGTAGTGCCGGTCAGTGCCGAACAGGAAACCGGCCTGCGCGAACAGTTCGAGAAGACTTTCCACGAACGCAACAGCAAGGATCAGGAGACGCTTTACGCGAGCTTCAACGCCTTTGCCGTGGACGTGTTCCGCATCCTGAACGATGCGGCCGGCGTGGGCTTCACCACCACGAGCCATACGGGCAATCCTGTGCCTGTCTTCGCGGTAGGCGTGGGCGCGGACCGCTTCAAGGGCTTCAACAACAATACCGACCTTCCACGTCACATTCTGGACATTTTAAACGGAAAAGATCTCTAATGGAACATCCTGAAAACGACAGCCGATACACGGGGCTTAACGTCAATTCCGGCGTTGCCCAGCCCCCGAGCGTAAATCCATATCTGGCCACGCGCCCCCGGCGCAAGCCCATCCCTACGGCCTCCGAACTTGTGGAAGGCATACTTAAGGGCGATATCACGGCTCTGAGCCGCGCCGTGACGCTTGTAGAGAGTCTGGCACCGGACCACTATGCGCTGGCTCAGGAGGTGATCGAAAAGTGCCTGCCCTCGAGCGGCCGCTCGCGCAGGATAGGTATCACGGGTGTACCGGGCGCGGGCAAGAGTACCAGTATCGACGTGTTCGGTCTGGAGGTGATCCGACGCACACAGGGCAAGCTTGCCGTACTGGCCATCGACCCATCCAGCGAACGCACCAAGGGCAGCATCCTCGGCGACAAGACGCGCATGGAGAAGCTGAGCACCCATCCCGGGGCTTTCATCCGTCCCAGCCCATCGGCCGGCAGTCTGGGCGGCGTGGCGCGCAAGACGCGCGAGACCATCGTGCTGTGCGAGGCCGCGGGATACGATAATATTTTCGTCGAGACGGTGGGCGTGGGTCAGAGCGAGACTGCCGTGCATTCCATGGTGGACTTTTTCCTGCTGATTCAGCTTGCGGGAACGGGCGATGAGCTCCAGGGCATAAAGCGCGGCATCATGGAAATGGCCGATGGCATAGTAATCAACAAGGCCGACGGCGACAACGTGGGTCCGGCACAGCTTGCGCAAGCCCAATTCCGGAGCGCACTTCACCTATTCCCGCCCACAGCTTCGGGCTGGCAGCCCGAAGTGCTGACGTATTCAGGCTATTACGAGCTGGGCATCACGGAGGTATGGGACATGATAGACCGATATTTCGAGTTCGTGAAGGCCAACGGCTACTTCGAGCGGAAACGTCAGGAACAAGCGCGCTGGTGGATGTTCGAGACGATAAACGAGCAGCTACGCAAGAACTTCTACGAGAATCCGGAAATCGAACGACTGCTCGCGCGCAACGAACGCGAGGTGCTGGCCAACCGCCGCTCGAGCTTCGCAGCTGCCTCCGATGTGCTGGACCATTATTTCGCCAACTTCAAAAAATAAAGGGCGCAGGCATTGCGTTTTATGAATATGAAAAGATATATCTACAGACTGATGTGCGCCGTGGCGCTGATATTCGCGTGCGCCATGACCGTCTACGCCGGCGACAAGAAGCCGGAGGTGAGCTTCGACAATACACACTTCGACTTCGGGACAGTGCGGGAGAGTGCCGCTCCGGTTCAGACCGAATTCGTGATGACCAATACGGGCAGCGAGCCCGTGGCCATTCTTTCGGCCTCCACCACGTGCGGCTGCTCGCGTGCGGAGTATCCCAAAGAACCTGTCAAGCCCGGCAAGAGCGTAAAAATCAAGGTGAAATTCAACCCTGCGGGCCAACATGGAGAAATAAGCCGCGAAGTGAAACTGCGCATCAAGGGCTCGGGAAAAAAGAGTGTGCGCGTGCCGCTGAAAATCACGGGTGTTGTCGTGCCCTGATTATAGCATAGCCCCAAACGCCAAGCAGGAGACGCCTCCCGGTGTCTCCTGCTTGGTTAATAAACCAATCATTATCACATTTCTTGCAATGGAAAAAGCTAATTTCTTGCTTTCATAATACCAAACGCGTGGGCCGATAAAAAAGTTCGCCCGGAAATAAAAAAAAATCACAGAAATTAGCGAAAACTTTCTTAGACCGCTTGGGTTCGCCCCATAAACCCCCGATATGAAGCAACTTAGCAAAATGTCACTTTCCGAATTATGGCAGCTGTTTCCCATAATTATTTCCAAGCCTAATCTTGATTGGGCTGATTGGGCGCGCCTGGAAATGGAAGACCTGCATAAGCGTTTAGGTCCGATTGCATTAAAAATCCATCACATAGGCAGCACGGCGATACACAGCATCATGGCCAAGCCAATCATTGACCTGCTTGTCGAAACGACCGATGCATCGGACTTCGAGGGGCTCAAGCGCAAAATTATCGCCGCGGGATACCTGTGCATGAATCAGACTCCAACTCGTATAGACTTTAATAAGGGATATACTCCGGCAGGGTTTGCAGAGAAGGTTTTTCATTTACATCTGCGTCTGAATGGGGACCACGACGAGATATATTTCCGCGACTATCTGAACGCGCATCCGGATGTTGCAAAAGAATATGAAGCGCTCAAGCTTTCGCTATGGAAACGTTTTGAGCATGACCGCGACGGATATACCAATGCCAAAAGCGACTTTGTGAAACATTATACGTCGCTGGCCAAACAGAGCAATTGAGCGCCCCGAAACAATCCCCCGCCCCTAATTTTGGCGAATCCGTTATTTTTGTGTATATTTGCATTATAATCCAAACACACGCATGGCAAAACTTTCTCTAAAGAATATAGGCTCTCTTAAAAATGTGGATATTGAACTCAATAGAATCAATATTTTCATTGGCCCTCAAAGTATCGGTAAGAGTACGATTGCAAAATTGATCAGTTTCTGCAATTGGATGGAAAAAGATTGCGTGTTAAAACAAGGGACGAGTCACATTGATCGCAATTATATCGATCAGAATCTTATCGTATACCATAATCTCGAAGGCTATTTCACCGAAAATTCTTGCCTTGACTACATTGGTTCGGCCGTTGAATTTCATATCAGCGGAAAAGAATTCAGTGTAAAAAAAACAGAGACTTTCCACAAGGCAGAATTGAGCAAAAATGCATATTTGCCGTCCGAGCGCAATATGCTTGCTCTTCCCGGCATATTTTCCTTAAAAATGCCTTATAACTATTTGCTTGAATTCATTGATGACTGGCAGGAAATCCGTTCAAAATATACACGTGATGAAGAACTCGGCCTACTGAATCTCGGAGACAGCTACTTCTTCAGCGCTTCGGACTCCACAGACATGATTCATCTTGAGAATGGTCTTGATATTCGTTTCAGTCAGGCCTCCAGCGGACTTCAATCCGTAACACCATTATGCGTGTGTATCGACTATCTTACGAAATGGATTTACAATAATGAGGAAAATCGCTCCGCAGAAAACCGTAAGCAATATCGCGACATGATGTTGCATAAATATTCTGAAGAGTTATTCAACAATCTCGATCAAGACGGCTTGTCCAAACTCGAGAATGTATTAGAAAAATCTGAAGAAATGGAGAAGTTCATTCATGTCATGAAGGACTTCAAACGAGGAGACGTCGAATACGACGAACTGAACAAACAGTATTCTTCTATATTAAGGGCCATGTATCAAGGTCTCCTATACAACTACAAAATTACTCATCCTACATCAACAAATTTAGTAATTGAGGAACCGGAGCAAAATCTGTTTCCAGAGACTCAGGTAAAACTTGTTTATTACATCTTATCTAAAGTCTCACATCGGAATTTACGAGACACTTTAGTTATCACAACCCATAGCCCTTATGTTCTGTATGCCTTCAATAACTGTATGCTCGCACATATGGCATCCCATGATTCATCCGAAGGCCTTGAAGATATTGCCAATATACCTAAAGACGCTTGGTTAAATCCTGAAATCGTCTCCGTATGGGAACTGGGAGGACATGGCGACGTTTCGGTAAAGTGTATTCAGGATGAACGAGGTCTTGTACGTGGAAATTACTTCGATCGTGTCATGCACAACGTAATGGCTGACTTCACCAATCTCTTGAATGTTATTGAATGAGTCAGATGATAAACTATTTTAGAAATTCTGCAATATTAAACTGCGATTGCTATGTGGCTGATTATACGAACTCAACGGGAAATGCCCGTGGAGTAGAAATTTCCACAAGTCCCTTTGACGATATAGATTACTTTCATCTCAAAAAAAAGATCTCTGATCAAAATTTACCATATCTGGCTGTAAATCTTGAAAAATATCCAGCCTTCATCAAAGGTATTGAGAACTGCGAATGTGTGTTTTCATCTCTTTCCGAGGCAAAAAAGACTTGGATCCTAATGTTAGAAACCAAGTATTGCGAAGCACATAATATCGAAGACTATACAATCAAAGCTTGTTCTCAAATGGAGGAAACCCTATGCAAGCTCGAAAAATTGAATCTCACTTCCCGAACTCAAAAACGTGTATATTTTGCCTTCTCCATACCTGAGCATAGCGATAAAGCTCCATTCGGAGCCTTCACTCTCAGTCAGGATTATGGGCTTAAGATGAAGGAGAAAGGAATACATGTTCTTGGCTATAACACAGTTCTTATCGCCACCGCATCTTTTCTCCAAATACCATTATGTAAAATTTAATTTTTGAAGAAAAATGAATTTTCGTATATTTGCATGATAAGTTTCTGCGGAGGGCTTGCAGGAGGCCCGGGGTGCGGTTTTTGGACGTCTTAAGAGCGGCGGGCATGCATATTGCCCATGCTTGTGCGTAACTTTGCAATGTCGACGGAAGGCTGCGGGCCCACCGGCAGACAGGCACTTTTCTGATAATATAAATCTCTCAAACTCTCAATAAATTATGGCAAAGAAAGAAGACAGCAAGAAGGCAGCCGCCAATCCCGAAGAGGCTGCACGCGCAGCTCGCCTCGACGCGCTGGCCCAGGCAATGGGCCGCATCGAGAAGACCTACGGGCGCGGTGCTGTGATGAAGATGGGCGACGACGTGATCGAAGACGTCGAGGTTGTTCCCACAGGCTCCATCTCCCTCAACCACGCACTCGGCGTGGGCGGCTATCCCCGTGGCCGTATCATCGAAATCTACGGACCGGAATCGTCCGGCAAGACCACGCTGGCCATCCACGCCATCGCGGAAGCCCAGAAGCGCGGGGGCATTGCTGCCATCATCGATGCCGAGCACGCCTTCGACCGCTTCTATGCCCAAAGCCTCGGCGTGGACGTGAATAATCTGCTCATATCGCAGCCCGACAACGGCGAGCAGGCTCTGGAAATCGCCGAACAGCTAATCCGTTCGGCAGCCATCGACATTCTTGTCGTAGACTCCGTGGCAGCCCTCACCCCCAAAAGTGAAATCGAAGGCGAGATGGGCGACCGCAATATGGGCCTTCAGGCACGCCTCATGTCGCAGGCAATGCGCAAGCTCACCGGAGCCATCGCCCGCACCAATACAACGTGCATCTTCATCAACCAGCTGCGCGAGAAGATCGGCCAGATGTTTGGCCCCACCGAAACGACCACCGGCGGCAACGCCCTCAAATTCTATTCGTCGGTGCGCATTGATATCCGCAGCCGCAACCCCATCAAGGACGGCGACGACGTGCTGGGCAAGCGCGCCTACGTGAAGATTGTAAAGAACAAGGTTGCACCCCCATTCAAGCGCGCGGAATTCGACATCATGTTCGGCGAGGGCATCTCGCGTGCAGGCGAGATCCTGGACCTGGGTGTGGAGCACGAGATCATCAAGAAGAGCGGTTCGTGGTTCAGCTACAATGGTTCGAAGCTCGCACAGGGCCGCGACGCAGCCAAGAAGGTGATCGAAGACAATCCCGAACTGGCCGACGAACTGGAGGCAAAGATCATGGAAGCTCTCCGCGCGGCAGACAATTCGCCCATGGCGCGTGCGCGTCGCGAGCAGTCGGAAGCCAAGGCCGCACCGGCCGAAGAAAAGAAGGCCACGGCAGCCAACGATCTTTTTGACGACGAGCTGCCCGACGATTTCTCCATTGAAGAAGACCTTTGAATAGCAGCGGAGGCATGTCATGCGGAGATGCCTCCGCTATAGTTAACGAGAGTTAAATAGCCCGAATCGCTTGCATATTTCGCAAAAGAGCGCTAACTTTGCATCGCTTTTCAGGAATATCGGGGTGTAGCTCAGTTGGTTAGAGTACGCGTCTGGGGGGCGTGAGGTCGCTAGTTCGAGTCTAGTCACCCCGACAATTAGAAAGCAAGAATTGAGAATCAGCTTAATGCGGGTTCTCAATTTTCTTTTTTATATACACACATGCTTTATATTTTCGATATAATACGTATCTTTGCGGAAAAGTATCGCGTTTCCATATGAAAAAGAAAATGCACGTATCCACCGCCGCATTCAGGCGCAATTTCCGACGCATTCTCGTCATCATCATTTCCCTGCTTATAATCGTGGCCATCGCAGTGGGTCTGTGGCATTTCCTGAAGCCGAAACCCGCTCCGGCACCCCTGCCGACAGTAGCGACGGAAGAAGTCAAGACGGGCAACGTAAATATCTACGGCGAATACGTAGGCCGTATCCGCGCCTTGCAGTTCGTGGAAGTGCGCGCCCCGGTCGAGGGCTATCTTCAGGAAATACTGTTCCACGAAGGCATGTCTGTGAAAAAGGGGCAGAACCTCTTTGTCATAGATCCAACCCTATATAAAGCCCGCGCGGAGCGCGCACGCGCACAGCTCAATAAGGCCCGCGTGAACGCGAAGAAAGCCGAGCGCGACCTGCGCCGCATAGAACCGCTATACGAACAGAACGCCGCCTCGCAGCTGGACTACGATAATGCCCGCACGGCCTACGAGACGGCCACGGCGGAAGTGCTTGTTGCAGAGACGGACCTCACCCAGGCCGAGCTCACGCTGGGCTACACGGTGGTAAAAGCCATTGCAGACGGCATCATCACCGAACCTCAGGCCGATCTGGGAACACTCGTTGGCCCGGGCGGCAAATCGCTTCTGGCCACAATCGTGCGCAGCGATACGGTCATGGTTTATTTCTCGATGACGGCCAACGACTACCTGCGCAGCAAGGAGAGGAACGTGAACTTCGGATCGCGCGACGATTCGCGCGGCTGGCAGCCCACCGTGACGGTGACGCTTGCCGACGGTCAAATTTACCCCCACAAGGGCATCGTGGACTTCGCATCGCCGCAAGTAGACCCCGCAACGGGCACCTTCTCGGTGCGCGCGGCCATGCCTAACCCCGACTACCGGCTGCTGCCCGGCGAATTCACGCGCGTGAAACTCCTGATGGACGTCCGCGGCAACGCCCTCACCGTACCCTCCAAAGCCATAGTCGTAGAAAAAGGCGGCGCATATATATATGTAGTGCGCCCGGACAGCGTGGTCGAGAAGCGATTCGTGGAAACAGGTCCCGAGGTCGGAGACAACAAGATAATCATCGACCGCGGCATAGCGCGTGGCGAACAGATAGTCACGGAAGGCTATCACAAGCTGCGCCACGGCATGAAAGTAGCTCCCGTACAACCCACACCTGAGGCAGCCGCACAGAAATGAAAAAAAATTTCTTCCTTGACCACCCCGTCTTTTCGGTAGTAATATCTATCGTAATCACGATTATCGGCGGCATAGGCCTGACGATGCTGCCCGTGGACCAATATCCCGACATCGTGCCGCCCGTTGTGAGCGTATCGGCCTCCTATCCGGGCGCGGACGCCATGACCGTGACCCAGGCTGTGGCTACGCCCATCGAACAGGTGCTGAACGGCACTCCGGGCATGATCTACATGAACTCGTCGAGCTCCAACTCCGGAGGCTTCAACGCCACTGTGACTTTCGATATAGGCGTCGATCCCGAACTTGCGGCCGTGGACATCCAGAACCGCGTGAAGCAGGCCGAGGCGCGCCTGCCGGCCGAAGTGGTTCAGAACGGAATCACGGTGCAGAAGACCACAGCCGCGAAGCTCATGACCGTGGCGCTGCAAAGCAATGACACAAAATACGACGAGATATATCTCAGCAACTATGCCACGCTGAACGTCGTTGACCTGGTGCGTCGCGTGCCGGGCGTGGGCGGCGTTTCGAACGTCGGCTCCCGCTATTACGCCATGCTCATCCATGTGGCTCCGGACAAACTGGCCGACATGGGCATAACCGTCAGCGATATCCAGAGCGCGCTAAAGGACCAGAACCGCGAATCGGCTGCGGGCGTCCTCGGACAGGCGCCGATGGAAGGCGTGGACCTGACCGTACCCATCATTGCGCGCGGCCGACTTTCCACCGTGGGCGAGTTCGAGGACATTGTTCTCCGCGCCAATAAGGACGGCTCGCTGTTGCGCCTGCGTGATGTGGCGGAAGTGCGTCTCGAGGCCCAGAGCTACTCGACCGAGAGCGGCATCAACGGCGGCAACGCAGCCATCATGGAAATTTCGATGCTCCCGGGGGCCAACGCCCTGGATGTGGCCGCAGAGGTGAAGAAACTCCTGAAAGAAATCGAGGCCACGCTGCCGGAGGGTCTTTCATTCGCAATTCCCTTCGACATGACGACCTACATTTCCGAGTCGATACATCATGTCTACCGCACTTTCTTCGAGGCACTTCTGCTGGTGATCCTCGTGGTGTTCCTGTCGCTGCAGAACTGGCGCGCCACGCTCATCCCGGTCATTGCCGTGCCCATATCCCTTATCGGCACCTTCGGCGCCATGCTCATCTTCGGCTTCTCGCTGAATATGCTCACGCTTCTGGGGCTGATCCTTGCCATCGGTATCGTAGTGGACGATGCCATTGTGGTGGTTGAGAACGTGGACCGTATAATGGAGTCGCGCCGCATAAGCCCCAAGGAGGCCACCCGTGAAGCCATGGGCGGACTGAGCTCCGCGCTTATAGCCATGAGTCTCGTGCTTTGCGCCGTGTTCGTGCCCGTAAGTTTCCTGCCGGGCATAACAGGACAGCTCTACCGGCAGTTCACGGTGACGATCGCCGTGTCCGTGATAATATCGACGGTGGTTGCGCTGACGCTTTCGCCCGTGATGTGCGCGGCCCTGCTCAAGCCCTCCCGCAAGGACAAGCCCAAGCCCCGCTTCTTCCGGCTGATCAACTACTGGCTTCGCCGCGGCAATGAATTCTACTGCCGCATGGTGGGACGCACCTTCCGGAATCCGCGCCGTATGATCGCGGCCTTCGGGCTGGTGCTCGTGGGCATCTGGGTGTTCAACAGCATCATGCCCCAATCGTTTATGACGGCCGAGGATCAGGGCTACTTCACCGTGGAGCTGGAGCTTCCCGAAGGTGCCACAATCGAGCGCACACGCGCCGTGACCGATCGCGCCATAGCCTTCCTCGAGAACGACCCCGACGTCGAGTATGTGCTCAACGTCACCGGATCCTCGCCTCGCGTGGGCACGAATCAGGCGCACGCACTGCTCACCGTCATCCTCAAGCCATGGGAAGAACGCGGCAACGGCTCGCTGGCCGCCGTGCGCGAACGCCTGCGCACCGAGCTCTCGGCTTATCCCGAAAGCAACGTATATCTATTCTCGCCGGCCATCATCCCCGGACTCGGTACGTCGGGCGGCTTTGAAATGGTAGTCGAGGCACGCGCCGACGCAAGCTACGACGACCTGCGTGCCGCCATCGACACCATAATGGCCCGCGCAGCGGAACGCCCCGAGTTCGAATCGCTCTCATCCTCGATGCAGGCCGATATCCCTCAGCTGTTCTTTGACGTGGACCGTGACAAGGCCAAGCTGCAGGGAATACCCGTAAGCGATATATTCTCGACCATGAAGGCTTTCACGGGCTCGGTGTACGTGAATGACTTCAATATGTTCAACCGCATCTACCGCGTCTATATCCAGGCCTCGCCCGAATTCCGAGCCCGCAGGGAAAACCTCGGCCTCTTCTTCGTGCGCGGTCCGGGAGGCGCCATGGTGCCCGTAACATCGCTTGGCACAAGCCACTATACAACGGGACCCGGCACGGTGGGCCGATTCAATATGTTCAACGCCGCAACCATTTCCGGCGAAGCGGCACACGGCTATTCCACCGGCGATGCCATGCTGGCCCTTCAGGAAATTGCGGACGAATACCTGCCGGACAATATCGGCATTGAATGGAGCGGTCTCTCATACCAGCAGAAACACCAGTCGGGCAACACCGGTCTGGTGCTCGGACTAGCGCTGGTGTTCGTGTTCCTCTTCCTGGCCGCGCTGTATGAGAGCTGGACCGTGCCTCTGGCCGTAGTGCTATCGCTGCCCGTGGCCCTGCTGGGTGCATATCTCGGTATAGCCGTGACCGGTCTCGAGAATAACGTTTACTTCCAGATTGGCCTTGTGATGCTCGTTGGCCTCGTGGCCAAGAATGCAATCCTCATTGTGGAATTCGCAAAAGAAGCCGATGACGCGGGCGAAACACCCCGCCAGGCAGCCTTGCAGGCTGCGCGCCTGCGTTTCCGCCCGATTGTCATGACCTCGCTTGCCTTCATGCTGGGTCTTCTGCCTCTGCTTGTGGCCACAGGTCCGGGCGCGGCCGCTCGCCGCGATATAGGCACGGGCGTGTTCTTCGGCATGCTCGTGGCCATCACGGTAGGCATCGTATTCGTGCCCTTCTTCTATGTGGCTGTGCGCTCGGTGGTGCGGGGCGGTGGAAACTTCCGTCTCTATCCCCGTCGTAAAGCCCGGAACGCAGGAGCCGCGCTCCTTATAGCCGTGTCCGGTCTGACGATGAGCTCATGCTCGGGTGTTCGCCGCTGTCAGCCTTCCGACCTGCGTGTGCCCGACAAGATAGCGGGAGTGACATTCAGCGACTCCATGACCGTGGCGGACATGGAATGGTGGCAGCTCTATTCCGAGCCATCGCTCGTGTCCATAATAAACGAGACACTCGAACACAATCGCGATCTCGAGGTAGCCCGCGCACGCATGCAGCGGATGCGCGAACTATACGGTCTCTCGGGCGCAAACTTCACGCCCATTCTCTCGGGACAGGGCTATGTGGACCGAGAATCCACCGACAATCGCGGAGACCACACCAAAGTAGAGCCTGAAAGCGGCCTGAAATTCACCGTGGCATGGGAAGCCGACCTTTGGGGCGGTCTTTCATGGGCACGCCGAAAGGCCGCGGCAGACTTCCGTGCCTCGCAGGAGAACGAGCGTGCGCTGCGAATGAGCCTCATTGCCGATGCAGCTACGCTCTACTACACACTGGTGGCGCTGGACAACGAACTTGCGATCGTGCGACGCACGCTCACAACCCGAGCCGAGGCCCTGCGCATTGCAAAGCTGCGCTTCGAAGGCGGCCTGACGTCGGAAATCGTGTACCGTCAGGCACAGGTCGAATATCAGACGGCGGCCTCACTCGTGCCGAACCTGGAGCAACGCATTGCTGCTGCCAAAAACGCCATCACCATGCTCATGGGCCGTTTCCCACAGGAAGAACTACAACGCGGACGTCTCGTCATGGATCAGGATCTGCCTTCGGCACTGCCCGAATGGCTGCCTTCGACACTCCTTGAACGGCGCCCCGACGTGCGCGCAGCCGAGGAATCGCTGCGCTCGGCCCTTGCAGCCGTAGGCGTGGCCTATGCCGACCGCTTCCCCAAACTGCGTCTGGCCTTCACGGGAGGCTTTGAGGATGACGGCTTCGTGCGCTTCTTCGCCTCGCCATGGACCTACGCAATCGGCTCGATAACAGGCACCATATTTGACTTCGGCAGGAACAAACGGAAATACAAGGCCAGCCTGGCCGCCTACGACGAGGCTAAGGCCGCGTACGAGAAATCGGTGCTCAATGCCTTCCGCGACGTAAGCGATGCGGCTACGACAATGCGCGAGCGGCGCAATACAACGATCCTGCGTCGAGAGCTTCGCGAGGCTGCACGCCGCTATGTAGAGCTTGCTTACCTGCAGTACAGAGCAGGCTCGATAGGCTATATCGACGTACTCGACGCCCAAAGACGATATTTCGATGCCGAAACCGGCCTCTCGAACGCTATACGCGATGAATATCTGGCCTTAATCCTTCTATACAAGGCACTTGGAGGCGGATGGGATGCCGAGCCATACTTGCCGGAATAGCGCAGAGTATGTTAAAAGACATATTTTGTTAACTTAATTGCGTTAAATATAAAATTTTCAAAAACAAATTGGTAACCGGCCTTGTTTGAAAGTCATGCAAAGCGGAACAAGACACTGACCGCGGCACGTCAAACGAGCTAACTAAACGATTTTTAAGCGAAAAATTTTCACAACTCAATAAATTAACGTAACTTTGTCCTCGAATAGACACAATATCAGCTTTTATTTATGAAGAAAGTACTTCTTTCGGCTGCAGTAGCACTGGGTGCACTCGCCGCAAACGCACAGGCTGTTCAGCAGCCCGGTTTCTTTGACAATTGGTCGATTGGCCTTGATGGCGGTGTCACCACCCCGATGTATCGCGCACCCTTCTGGGGCGACATGCGCGGCGTAGCAGGCCTGCACATCCAGAAGCAGATCACCCCCGCATTCGCAATGGGCGTAGAATCCGCATTCGCCGTGAACACCTCCTCCTGGAGAGGTCACGTTCACTCGACCACAGCATTCGACAATTCTTATGTAGGCGTATATGGCGCAGTTGATCTGTTCAACTTCTTCGGCGGTTATAACTGCGGCGTGCGTCCCTTCACCATCGAGGCCGTTGCCGGCGCAGGTTGGGGCCATGAATATGTAAGCCGCAACGACCAGCAGGGCGATCGCGAAGACTGGAACTACTTCGAAACCAAGGTTGGCCTGAACTTCAACTTCAACGTATCGAAGCACGTGACCATCTCGCTGAAGCCGAGCATCAACTGGAACATGAACAACGGCCGCAGCTTCTACAACCCCGGTCAGTGGGAAATGACCGCCACCGCATACGACAAGCGTAACGCCACGTTCAACCTCATGGCAGGTCTGACCTACAACTTCGGCCCCGGCTTCCAGTGCGTACAGCCCTACAACCAGGCAGAAATCGACGCCCTCAACGGCCAGATCAACGACCTCCGCGGCCAGCTCGACGCTTGCGTAGCTACAGCCGGCGCATGGCAGGCAAAGGCAGGCGAACTCGCTGCCGAACTCGAAGCTTGCAAGAACAAGAAGCCCGAAGTACAGGTAGTGAAGGAAGTTGCCAACCAGTACAACAGCGTACGTTTCGTATTCTTCCGCATCGGCAGCAGCGTCATCACTTCCGACCAGCTCCCCAACGTGACGATGATCGCCGACTACATGAAGAGCCACCCCGCCAGCAAGGTAGTCATCAAGGGCTATGCTTCGAAGGACGGTAACTACGACTTCAACGTTAAGCTCGCCAAGGCTCGCGCAGAATCCGTGAAGAACGCTCTCGTGAACAAGTACAAGATCAAAGCCGACCGCATCACGGCTGAAGGCGAAGGCATCGGCAACATGTTCGAAGAGGAATCCTGGAACCGCGTAAGCATCTGCACCCTCGAACAGGACTAATGAATCCTGCTGCGATATAACACAATTACAGAACTAACACATCAACCAGCCTCCCGCCCCAGCCTACTCCGGCTCCGGCGGGAGGATCTTTTTCCCCCGAAACACGAAAAACACACCGCCATGCTACTCCTCAACATCATAGGCTACTCGGCCTCCCTATGCATGATATTCGGATATCTGCCTCAAGCGATAGCAACGATACGTACCCGCAATACCGACGGCATAGCCATGCCCACGTTCTGCATGCTGGGTCTCGGATCGATTCTCTTTGTGATCCAAGGCATCATGCTTGAAAACTGGCCACTGGTCATCACAAACGTCATAACCACGATCTGCTCGGCCATCATATTCGCCATCAAGATCGTAAACGACAGTCGAAAAAACAAACGGTAGCGCACACGCTGCCGCACAATAAAGGCTCCCGGCAAACCATAGACCATGGCGGCGGGAGCCTTTATTTTTACTTAGGATCAGGCCAGGAGCATTCCGGAAGCAACTTCGCGGGCCTGCGAAGCGCCGAGGGTGGCAGCTACGATGGCAAGTGCAAATTGGAAGGTTGCACCGGGGCCGCGGCCCGTGATGATACGGTCGGTGACGACCACCATATCCTCCTTGACGATGGCGCCTCCGGCCTTCAGCCCCTCATCCATGCCGGGGTAGCAGGTGGCAGGAAGATCCTTGAGCACGCCCGTGGGGCCGAGAACCAGCGAGGGTGAGGCACAGATCGAAGCCAGACGTCCGTGATGGATCTTGATGAGGTCGTTCAGGGGAGCAAACTCGTGCAGGTGTTTTGCTCCGGGCATTCCACCGGGAGTGATGAGCCAATCGGAATTGCTGAAATCGGCTTCCTTGAATGTCATGTCGGCCTCAACGGCCACGCCGTGCGCACCGCACACGAGCTTCTCGTTCTTGATGGATACAGTCTTCACATCCATGCCTGCCCGGCGGAGGATATCGACGGTAGCCAGAGCCTCGATTTCCTCGAAACCGTCGGCCAAAAAAACAAAATTCTTCATTCTATCATATTGTATTTATTATGTTATTGAATTGTAACGCTCCAGACTATCAAACAGTTGGCCAGACGGCGAAAAATCCGTAACTTTGGAACATCAATCGATTCCTGCCATGAGACATTTCTGTTTGACAGCGCTAATATCCGTATTATTTTTATCATTTGCAAGTTGCAAAGAAGATAATTTCCGGGAAATCTCAGGATTTACCTGGGGGACGACCTACCATATCGTCTACAATTCGCCTGTGGATCTGAACGACTCGATTCTCTCCGAGCTGGAGCTGGTGGATAATTCGCTTTCGATGTTCAATCCCGTGTCGAGCGTATCGGCCGTAAACTCGTCGCTCACATTCCGTCCCGACGAATATCTTACGGAAGCGATCGGCATAGCCAAGAAGGCGCATCAGCTGTCGTACGGTGCGTTCGACCCGACCGTGGCGCCACTTGTGAATCTCTGGGGATTCGGGACATCGGAAGCGGAAGGGACGACAGAACCGTCGGACTCCGATGTGGCCAGGGCCCTGCGCCTCGTGGGCATAGACCGCTGCGAGATAAACTCCGAGGGCGTGCTGCTGAAAACCCATCCGCTGACACGATTCGACTTCTCGGGCGTGGCCAAGGGTTACGGCGTGGACCGCGTGGCCAAGATGCTTGCCCGCAACGGATGCGAGGATTTCAAGGTCGAGATAGGTGGCGAACTGGTGGTGTCGGGCCTGAATTCGCGCCGTCAGCCGTGGCACATAATGGTGGAGGCCCCGAACTATACACCGGGCTCGAGCGAGCGACTGTGCATGCGCGAGTTTGGTCCGGAAGTCACGTCCATAGCCTCGTCGGGCAATTACCGCAACTACCGTACGGACTCGCTGGGACACCGCTACGGGCACACCATCTCGCCCCGCACGGGACATCCCGTTCAGAGCGATGTTCTGGGCTCGACCATCGTCCTTCCCGGGTATGAGTGTGCGCTTGCAGACGCTCTGGCCACGGCGGCGATGGTGCTGGGTTCGGACTCCACGATAATCATGGTCCAGAAGGCCGGGGCCAGCGCCATAATCGTGGCAGGCGTGAACGAAACGAAGCTCATGACCCTTGATATAAGCCCGGATTCGGTGAAGCGCAGCTATTTTTCGCCGGAAATAGGAGAGAAAAGGTAAAAATCCGAATAAATTTTCTTATATTTGCAGTACCGTCCGTTTTGGACGCTATAAAAAACGACTTATCTATACTGCATAATCATATGAAAGCTTGTTTTATGGGGCTTGGCTACATCGGCCTCCCTACTGCAATAATAGCCGCCCGCAATGGCGGTGTGGATGTTGTAGGTGTTGATATAAACCCGTCTGTAGTTGAGAAGACCAACGCAGGAGAACTTCATATAATCGAGCCCGGCCTGGGCGAATATCTTCGTGAAGTAGTCAAGGAAGGCAAACTGCACGCCTCCTCCAAGCCCGAGGAATCCGATGCATATTTCATGGTTGTGCCCACTCCGTTCAAGGGCAACCACGAGCCGGACATCTCCTATGTGGAGGCAGCCACTCGTGCCGTGATACCCTACCTGAAGGAGGGAGATCTGTATGTGATCGAATCAACGTCGCCTGTGGGGACAACCGAGGCCATGGCCGAAATCATATTCGCCGAACGCCCCGAACTCAAGGGCAAAATCTACATCGCGTACTGCCCCGAACGCGTTCTGCCGGGCAACGTGATCTACGAACTGGTGCATAACGACCGCGTGATAGGCGGTCTGGACGAGGCATCCACGGCCAAGGCCATGGAATTCTACGGCCAGTTCGTTCAGGGAACCCTCCATTCCACAAACGCCCGCACGGCCGAGATGTGCAAGCTCACGGAGAACTCGTCGCGCGACGTGCAGATTGCCTTCGCCAATGAGCTGTCGCTGATATGCGACCGCGCCGGTATCAATGTCTGGGAGCTTATCTCGCTGGCCAACCGCCATCCCCGCGTGAATATCCTGCAGCCCGGCTGCGGCGTGGGTGGCCACTGTATTGCCGTGGATCCCTATTTCATCACGGCGGCTTTCCCCAAGGAATCGCGGATGATAAGCACGGCCCGATCGGTGAACAACTACAAGGCCGACTGGTGCGCCGAAAAGGTTATGAACGCCATGTTGCGTTTCGAACTGGAAAAGGGTCGCAAGCCGGTTGTGGCCATGATGGGCGTTGCCTTCAAACCCGATATTGACGACCTGCGCGAGAGTCCGGCCAAGTATATCATCACAAAGGTGATGCAGAGCTGCAATAACGCCGATATACTTGTTGTGGAGCCTAATGTGGAGGAGCATCGGGTGTTCAAGCTCACGCCCTATGCCGAGGCCTACGAAAAGGCTGATATCGTTGTGTTCCTGACGGCACACACGCCTTTCCGCTCGCTGCCCTGGCGTGATGATAAAGTGATACTCGATTTTTGCGGAATCTTCAAGAAGTGAGCATGTCCGGAGGCGAGAAGGCAGCAAATAACTTTCCCGAACGCGTGGACATCCGCGGGGCGAAGGTCTACCCTTTTGCCTCGGCGGACCAACTCATAGATTTTGTCGAGGACCGCAAGGGCATTCTGGTGGCCGTGAACGCACATAAGCTTCTGGATGCCAACGAGACAACCCTTCCGATAATAAACAACAACATCGCTTACTGCGATGGGGCGGGCGCTGTGGCCGCAGCAAAAATCAAGGGGGCGCAGGACGCCGTGAAGATAGCGGGCTGCGAGCTGTGGCTCAAGATTATAGAGCGATTTCACGACAGCAAGACCTTCTATATCGTTGGGGCCAAGCCGGCCGTGCACGAGGCCACTGTGGCGAAACTTCGGGCGGAATTTCCCGACATTCGGATCCTGGGCCATCGGGACGGCTATCTGAAGACAGCGGAGGAGCGCGAGGCGCTCATCGCCGATGTGGCCGAGAAGAAGCCGGATGTAGTGTTCGTGGCCATGGGTTCGCCGACACAGGAAATTTTGATGAACGATATGCTCCAACGCCATAAGGCTATCTATCAGGGCCTTGGCGGGAGTTTTGACGTATATACAGGAAATGTGCCCCGGGCACCGCGATGGATGGCCGAGCACAAACTCGAATTTGCCTATCGCTTATACAAGCAACCCAAACGCATTAAGCATGATATTGATTATCTGCGATTTGTGTGGTGGTACATAACGAAACAGTTCTGATGAAAACGATAATGCTCATCTTCGGCACACGGCCGGAAGCAATCAAAATGGCTCCCCTGGTGAAGGCTCTCGAGAGCCGCGGGGATGAATTCCGTACGGTCGTGGCCGTGACAGGCCAACATCGCGAAATGCTGGATCAGGTGCTCCGGCTGTTTGAGATCACGCCGGAATATGACCTGAACATCATGAAACAGGGTCAGGATCTGACGGACGTTACCTGCCGCATCCTGACGGGAATGCGCGATATACTGAAGAAGGACAGGCCGGACCTGGTGCTGGTGCACGGCGACACGTCGACATCGACTGCGGCGGCCTTGAGCGCATTCTACGAGCAGATCCCTGTGGGACACGTCGAGGCCGGGCTGCGCACGGGCGACATCTATTCGCCATGGCCCGAGGAGATGAACCGCCGCATCACGGGCCGAATCGCGACCCTGCATTTCTCGCCCACGGGCAAAAGCCGCGACAACCTGTTGAAAGAGAACGTGGATGAGGGGATGATAAGCGTGACGGGCAATACGGTCATTGACGCGCTGCAGACGGTGGTGAGCAAGATCGAGAACGATCCCGCGCTATCCGGGGAGCTGGCAGCGCGCATGGCAGCCGAGGGCTACGATGTGGCCGGACGTCTGGGCGAGGGCAAGCGCCGCATGGTGCTGATGACGGGCCACCGCCGCGAGAATTTCGGGGAGGGCTTCCACAACATAACACTGGCAATCAAGGAATTGGCAGAGCGTTATCCGGATGTTGATTTCGTGTATCCGATGCACCTCAACCCCAATGTGCGCCGCCCCATCGCGGAAACATTCGGGGGAACGATACACCCGAATGTGTTCTTTATCGAGCCGCTGGACTACCTGCCGTTCGTGTACATGATGATGCACAGCTATCTGATAATCACGGACTCGGGTGGCATTCAGGAGGAGGCACCCTCGCTCGGAAAGCCTGTTCTGGTTATGCGTGACGTGACGGAACGGCCCGAGGCACTGGAGGCCGGGACTATCCGACTTGTGGGCACGGACCGCAGAAAAATTGTCGACGAGGCAGCACGCTTCCTTGACGATGCGGAATACTATCGTGCCAACAGCCTTATAGCCAACCCTTACGGCGATGGGCAAGCCTGCGCGAGGATAATAGACTTTATCCGGGAAAAGCTCTAAAGTGATGTGGGGGCGAGGCGGAAACGGGTGCCGTCGAAAGTGAAGTTGAGCAAACCGAGTGCCGCGAGGGACTCGAGCATCCTATTGACACCGGCAAGCGAGAGGTGAAGTGCGACGGCGATGTCGCGCTCATCGACTCCATGTTCGGGGATTTCCGCGAGATATGAAAGAATGCGGCTCTCGTCGCGTCCGATGGACAGCGCCCCGGGAGCCGAGCGTGCCCGCAGACGCCAGCCTCGCACCATGAGGGGATGGGCAAGGATATTTTCGTCGGCCACACGCACATAGGCACGCTTCTGCCCATCGGCTTCGAGCACTTCCACGGGGCGCTCAAGGGCCTCGGGAACGGAAGCGACGATGACGGTGACATGCGTGTCGACGGTGTAGGCGTGGAATGAGACGTCCTGCGCAGGGGAGCAGTATCGCGAGGCGGCCTGCTCGACGACAAACACGTCCTCCTCGTTGCGGACGCCGGCGATGACGCCATTGTCCTTCACGCCGATAAGAAGACGACCGCCGCCGCGATTAGCGAAAGCGGAAATGGATCGGGCTATCTTGCGGGCATCGGATATGGTGAGCTTGAAATCCTGCAACTCGTGCTCGCCCTCGGCCACCCACGCCCTGATCTTGCGTCCGCCGGGAGATGAGGGAATATCCTTCACAGCGGGGTCAGATTTTTTTCAGGAGGGAACAGAGGGCTGCGAAAGTGCGCTCGGGGGCCTCGGACCAGAAGTTCTGATATTGTGCGATATTGTCGGCTGCGCCGGGGGTGTCGCTCACGACGCGTATGCACACGAAGGGCACAGCCTTAATGTGGCATACCTGGGCTATGGCAGCGCTCTCCATATCGCAGGCCACGGCATCGGGATAGAGGCTGAGAATGTGGCTGACTTCCTCGGGACGCGACACGAAAATATCGCCGGAAGCGATAATGCCGCTGCGTGCGCCAATCTCGGCAGCAAGGTTCTCGGGGAGGGGCGAGGGGAATATGCGTGGGCAGCCTGCGGCCTGACCGGGCTCTGTGCCGGGACCACACCAGACGTCGTGATAGGCTACACCGGATGCGAGAATCAGGTCGAGCACACGCGTGGCACCGGTGCCGCCGGCAACACCTGTGTTAATGACGAGGGATGGATGGAAGTTTTCGATGAGGGTGAGGGCGCCGACTGCGGCGTTGACTTTGCCGATGCCACACTCCATGACAACGACGTCGCGACCGGCGAGACGTCCGGTATTGAAGGTGAAACCATTGACAGTGAGAGTGGAACGATCGTCGAGCAGTGGCGTGATGAGCGCGAGTTCCTTGCTCATGGCCACGATTATTGCAATTTTAGACATTATCTGGGAAGGATTTCTCCAACAACCCGCACGGAGCTTACGGAATTGGCGGGATCGTTGGTTATCAGTGTGATACGGGAGTTAAGTATATCGCCCTGCAGGGCCTCGGGAGTGATCAGACAGGGGACATCGACATGTTTTCCGGGCTTGAGGGTTGTTTTCTTGGGCATTTCCACCTTGATTGCAGGGTCGGGAGACCAGATGCGTCTGATTTGCAGCGGAGTATGGCCCTTGTTTATGATGCGAAAGGATGTGCGGACCGGGTCGGAGGCAGAAGCGCTGAGCGCGGGGACGATGATGCGCTCGGGCTCGACAACGAGCACAGGGGCGCGAGCCAAGTCCTTATCAGACAGCGAGCTGAAGTCTTCCACTACGCTTGCGACCACGGGAAAATCGAAAGGTTCGAGGTCTGAATCGGCAGAAATCCGAGCGACGGTTTCTGATATGCCCCAGACGGGACAGCGGTCGGACCGGAAATAGACGATGAAGGAGGCCTGCTCGCCCGGGGGTATGCGTGAGGGTTCGAGCGAGATGTGAAGCCAGTCGGGAAGGGGGCCTATCTGCGGGACAATGGTGTCGGTGGATGAGTTGTAGGCGTTTACGAACATGGTTTTGAGCTTTCCCTTGAGAACATCGCCCACGAGGGCGGAGCCTTTCCGAAGAGCCAGAGGCCCCTGCTGCACAGGATACTGAGCGCGCACGGAGGCAAAGCCTCCGACCACGACGCCCTTGATGGTGAGGCGTGTGCGCCGGGGCTCGGTATTGGTGTCGACAATCACACCTTTCTCAAATCGCCCGAGACGCCCGGCGGGGTCATAGTCCACGATAATTTCGGCGGAATCACCGGGGGCGAGGGGCTTGCGCGACCAATCGGCTACGGTGCAGCCGCAGGTTGTGCGTACGTTTAGGAGCACGAGGGGCTCGTCGCCGGTATTCACATAACGGAATGCCGTGCGTGCGAGGCCATCGTCTTCATTGAAGGCACCGAAATTGTGGTATGTCTCGCGCCAGAAAATCTCGGGTCCATCGGCTTTGAGGGCCAGAGGGAGGAAAAGCGGGAGTGCGGCGAGGAGGAATCGTAGTGCTCTCATAATGAGTGCAAAGATACGCAAAATCCGGGAATCGGCGAAGTGGCGGGCGATGAAGGGGCAATTTTTTTTGCGAATAGAAGAGGGGAGATTAGGGGTTAAGTGTTAGTGATTAGTGATTAAGGGTTAGGGCGTTGGTGACGTGCCGAAGGCACGTCCCTACAGGGCGCGGGGTGGTTTGCTTGGGTGGAGGAATTTGTTAAACGGGTGACGGCGGGGGAAATTTGGTGGGAAGGGAGGCGGGGTGTTGTAATTTTGCGGTGTCGGAAGACGAGAACCAAATTTTCAAATTTAAAATTTCTACAAAATGAAAGACACTATTCCACCACCCTATGAGCCTGCGGAGAATGAGGCTGCCGATAAGGCGCTCTACAGCTCGGAGGCTATTGAAACGGCGGTCCGCGAGGCTGCCGATGATGAGGATGAGGCTTTGCCTTTTTTCTTATTCCAACCGAGGAAAAGTTTTTGGGAGGATTGAGCGGGAAAGCCTTTTTTCGATGGGCACCGGATTCCCCGGCGCTAAAGCTTGGGGCTTCAACAAAAAGCCTTTGTGGCAGAGGGCGTTGATGACGTGCCGAAGGCACGTTCCTACAGGGAGGGGGGGCTTGAACAAAAAATTTTTTTAAACCTAATTATTTAATTTTGAACTATGAATACTGAAGAAAATCTTGTGGAAGGCGCGGCGGGGGGCAAGCATGTTGCCTCGCAGGCTCTGACGACCACGGCAGCAAATATGGCTGCTCCGGGTCTTGTGATGAACGGAATAGACCAACGCATCGTGAAGGTGCGACCGATGTCGACTCCTATTGACCAGCTAAGCCGCTGCGCGGCGAGCCGCCATACAGACGGTATGTGCGTAGAGTTCGCATCGGTGGATACTCGCCCGACGGAGGTGACGCTTGCGAAGGGCGTGGGCGGTGACCAGACTCTGGATGAGGAGGCGGGCGGCGGCTACTCGACGCAGATCGAAATCGAAAGCGGGCTGTTGGATGTGACTGAAACTCTGCTGGCGATGCCTGCAGACGGGGAAGCGACGGTGCTGTATGTGCTGAGCAAGGTGAAGCCTCAGACTTACCGCGTGATGGTGACCAACCCGAAGGAGAGCGTGACGACGGGTATGGGCGGAGGCCAGACGGTGCACACGATGCCGATGCTGGCGAAGGGCTCGAAGCTGATCCGCATGGGCCGCGCGGCGGCTGAACTGGATGTGCAGACGGCTCAGTTCTCGGCACTGCCGGCGAAGGACTACAACAATTGCCAGATCTTCAAGATGCAGGTGGAGCAGTCGACGCTGATGAAGATAGCACGCAAGGAGCTTGGCTGGAGCTTCTCGGACCAGGAGGAGGCAGCAATCATAGATATGCGCCTGGGCATGGAGAAGAGCTTCCTTTTCGGACGCCGGACGAAGCTTTTCGACGCCAACAAGCAGCAGGAGGTGTATCTGACGGGAGGTATCTGGGCCCAGGCGGGTACGGAGACAAGCGTGAATCTTGACAAGCTGGACCAACGTGCGCTGACGAAGCTCTGCAGCGATGCGTTCGTGGGCCGTACGGGCTCGAAGCGCAAGATCCTTCTGGCGGGCACGGAGCTGATGGAGGCACTGAGCAATGTGGAGTACAGCAAGACCGTGCAGGGTGGCGAGAGCCTGGTAAAGTGGGGCATCGAGTTCCGCGAAATCCGATCGAACTTCGGTACGCTGTATGTGCTTCACTCGGAAATCTTCGATCAGTGCGGTCATGCTACGGACGGCTTCATACTGGACCCGGACTATCTGACGAAGTATGTGCACATCCCCTTCAACTGCGAGAAACTGGACCTGC
Source organism: uncultured Porphyromonadaceae bacterium (assembly GCA_947175605.1). Lineage (GTDB taxonomy): Bacteria > Bacteroidota > Bacteroidia > Bacteroidales > Muribaculaceae > CAG-873. The sequence continues at coordinate 3,583 of CAMWNH010000013.1, read as the reverse complement.
GCAAGAGCGGCCAACGCAACTCGGACGCTGTGGTTCTGACGGAGGCAAGCTGCCTTGTGCTCCGCTATCCTGCGACTCACCTTCGCGTGAAGGGCACACACGAGGCCAAGGAGTGAGGCGGAGGATGAGAATGAAGCAATCCCTTGAAGGACTATCGAAATTATGAAGATAACACTTTCAAAGGGCGAGATGCTCGAACGTTTCCGGCTTGCCGGGGGCTTCGAGCATCTTCGCTCGGACTGCGCGATCGAGGCCACGGACGGAGTGGACATAAACGCGCTGATAGAGGAGCAACTGCGCAGGATCTATACGGAACTTCTGCTGACGGGCCCACGGGAGCTGACTGCGCCGGAAGAGTTCGGAGCGACGATGAAGGATGCGGCGTACTTAGGGACGAACACAGGCCTGGTGGAGCTTCCGGCAGATGTGGTACGAGTGTACGAGATAAAACTCGAGAGCTGGGAGACGACGGCTGATGTGAAGGACGCCGAGGAGGCGGAAGCACTGAAAATGCGTGCGGACAACCAATACACGGCGCCTACAACGCGCTATCCGGCAGCGGCGACGGGGAGCGACGGACGCACGATAGTCGTGAGCCCGGCCGGAAGCCCGAGGACGGTGTCTATGGCTCGCGGGGTGCGCGATCCGGGGCCTGACAAATACACGCTGGAGGAGGCGGGACTAAGCTGGATTTTCGAGAGAATGAAAACTGATTTTATGTTATGAGCGAGAAGAAAGACAAGACAATACTGAAGCGCGCATGCGAAGCATGGACCGGAGCGGCGGACTTCCGCTTCAGGCGCGAGCGCTGCAAGCGCTTCACCTACGGGGACCAATGGGGCGACGAGTGTGTGTCGCACTACAGAGGCGTGAGACTTACGGACGGTGAACGACTCGCGCGGCAGGGGCGCACTCCACTGACCAACAATCTGATACGCCAGCTTGTGAAGACAATAATCGGGCGATTCCGCACACAGGCGTCGGAACAAGGGGAGTATAAGGACGCCATGAGCCGGCGCAACGCTTTAGGGGAGCTCGACAGCCGCATGCTCGAGGAGTTTCTGATATCGGGCGCGGCCATTCAGCGGCTGTCGAACGAATGCCGCGAGGGCGGGACGGGGGTGTGGGTGGACAATGTGGATCCACGGCGCTTTTTCGTGAATGTGTTCCAGGACCCGAGGGGAACGGATATAGAGCTCGTGGGGATGTTGCACGATATGGGACTCCCGGAGCTTGTGAGCCGCTACGGACACGGCTCGGCCGAGCGATGCGGCTTCTTAGAGCAGGTTTTCGCGGACTGCGTCTCGGCGGGGGCATACGCTCCGGAGAAGGCTTTAGGAATGCCTGCTGCGGGGAGCGAGGATTTCTTCCTTCCGGGCGACTCGGCAAAGATGCGCGTGATAGAGGTGTGGACGCTTGATGCGTCAAGGCGAGAGGGAGGGACCTACAGTTTCGGCTGGCGCTGCCGCGTGTTCGCAGCGGACGGCAGACGAATAGACAGCTTTGCCTCACCCTACCGCGGCGGGGGCCATCCGTTCGTGGTGAAATTCTACCCGATGACGGACGGTGAGGTGCACTCTTTTGTGGAGGGTCTGATCGAGAATCAGAAGTACATCAACAGGCTTATCAGCATAGCGGACCACATCATGGCCTCGTCGGCGAAGGGTGCGCTTCTCTTCCCGATCAACGAGCTTCCGGACAATGTGAGGCTTGACGAGGTGGCGCAGCGCTGGGCAAGCCCGGATGCCGTGATTCCGCTGCGAGAAGGGAAGGTGCTTCCGCAACAGGTGGCTACGCGAGGATCGGCCGACGGGGCCTGCCAATTGCTGACGCTGCAAATGAAGCTGTTCGAGAACAGCACGGGGGTGAGCGATGTGCTGATGGGCAGAAACGTTTCGGCCGCTGTGGGAAAGGATAATTACCGAGCGCGGGTGGAGACGGCGTCGATAGCGCTTGCGGATCTGCTGGATACATTCGGGAGTTTCCTTGAACTGCGGGACAGGAAAGCGGGCATAATTGCAATTTTGCAAAATAAATTGCAATAAAATTTGCATATATACAATTTTCATATTATCTTTGCATGCGGAAAGGGGGAAGGCGGGACTCTTTCTTTTAAACCTTATCTTAAAAAATCGAACTATGTACAAGACAGAAACAATGCGTCGGAACGACGCTTACATCGCGGCCTTCGAAAGGCTGCTTGACACCGAAGGCGGGGCAGGAACCTACGAGGAGCTGCGGGAGCTTTCGGCACGAGTGCTGGAGATGCGCCCCCCGCGCTATTTCGTGAGCCAGCAGCGCGCTCAGGATGTGTACAAAGCTCACCGCTGCGGCCACAAGCTGCGCCCGGGACTCTGGGAGGAATTCTGCGAGGAAGTGGACCGGGAGCTGAATGCGCGTCCGTGGCTGAAGGCGGAGCGGGCTATAAATTTCGTGCTGTGTTTCAAGCGTCCGAGCCGCTACTATATGTCGAGGGAGACGGCGTGGCGGCTGATTGCAAAGCGAATGGACAGGTGTCTGGCTTTCCGAAGGAAGGGCATGCGCGAGAGAAAGGGGGCGTGAGCGATGGAGATAACACTATCGATAACACAGGTGCTTCAGGGGGTGTATGCGGATGCGGCACTGATGAGCGCGAGCACGGATTGCACGAGCCGCCCTGCTCTGCTGCGACGGGAACAGGGAAATGCTCTGAAACGGCTATGCATGACGGCCTGGGGAGTGCTGATGGGGGAAATCTGCGGGTATATAGGGGATTTCGCTTTTACGCCGACGTCGTATATGGCCAACGAGGATCCGGAATTGCTGAGCCTGACGCTGACGAGCGAGGAGGCGGAGAGGCATGGACCGGCGATGAGGTTGCAGCTGAGCACGGCGCTGGAACGGAGGTTGCTATCGATGGCCTACGGGACGGCCTACCCGGAACTTGCGCGGGCGAACGAGGCGCTGGCGGAGCGGGCTGTGGGGGGATTTATAAGGCTGGCGCGCGGGGAAATAAGACCGACGAGCATTGAGCCATGGGGATGAGGTTTTCCCCTGCGCTGAAGCTTGGGGCTTGGACAAAAATTTTGCTTGCCGGGGGGCGTTGTTGTCGTGCCGAAGGCACGTCCCTACAGGGGCGAGGGGGGAAGATGGTTTATGAGTGCAAAAAGAAAGGCTGCGCGGGGCGCAGCCTTTCCGGTTTTATGGGGTTCAATGGTTATTAGCCGTTGATCTTGACCATGGTAGCGATGAGATCGAGCACCTTGTTGGAGTAGCCGATTTCGTTGTCGTACCAGGAGATAACCTTAACGAAGGTGGGGGTGAGCTGGATGCCTGCCTTCTTGTCGAAGATGGAAGTGAGGGGGCAGCCGAGGAAGTCGCTGGAAACAACGTCGTCTTCGGTGTAGCCGAGGATGCCCTTGAGCTCGCCTTCGGAAGCTTCCTTCATGGCAGCGCAGATTTCTTCGTAGGTAGCGGGCTTGGCGAGGTTAACGGTGAGGTCGACAACGGAAACGTCGAGGGTGGGCACGCGCATGGACATGCCGGTGAGCTTGCCGTTGAGTTCGGGGATAACCTTACCTACAGCCTTGGCAGCGCCGGTGCT
>CAMWNH010000012.1 GCA_947175605.1 uncultured Porphyromonadaceae bacterium | reverse complement strand
AGCGTTTTTGTCGGGTATGGGGCTGCTCAGGGTGATTCGGTAAAGGTATATTTTGCCTTGAACAAAGCTATTTTTAATCCTGCACTTAACAATAACGCTGCGTCGATGGATAAATTCATCGACAGCATCGCTATTGCCGCTAAATCAGGACGTCTCGAACGCATTGTGGTCTATGGTTATGCCTCTCCCGACGGACCGTTCATGACCAACGACAAGCTCGCCGAAGAGCGCTGTCAGGCTATTGCCGAATACATCTGCCGCGAGGCCGCTATCCCCATGACATCTATTGAAACATGCCCGAGCGGTATTGCGTGGGCCGGTTTGCGTGCGCTTGTGCTTGAGGATGAAGATGTGATGTCTCGGGCGGCAGTCCTGCGTATTCTTGATAGATTCCTGCCCGATGCCGCCACCAACAAGTCCTTGTCCGATGCGTGTGTTAAGAATCTGAAAGCCATCGACGGAGGTCGCACCTATCATTGGTTGGTTACTAATCTTTTCCCCAAGCTCAGATTTTCCGTGGCTGTTTATACGGATAATGCACGCTCCCGCATGGAGGATGATCCCCGATTTGAGGCTATTGAGTTTCAGCCGGAGATTAAGCAGGGGAATCACAATACACAGCTTGCATTCGGAAGCATATCCGAGACATATGAAGATGCAGAAAGTGCGTCTCACTGCGAATCCATCGGAAGTGCCGGAGTTATTTCCCACGACATGGCAGGCGCGGCTGAAGGACGGTCCTCCGAAGATTCAATGCAGGGCAGCGCGAAGCTTATCCCCCCCTATGAGCTTCTTAATTCGCTAAATAGCAATCCGTTACATCAATTTGCGCTGAAGACCAATCTTCTTTATGATGCCATTCTGTTCTTGAACCTTGAACTTGAATGGCGCATCAAGCGTAATTGGTCCCTTGCACTCGAGGGTGGAGTAGCTTACATTGGCAAGTATGGCCATGGCAAGGCATATCGCCTGTATATGCTACAACCCGAAGTTCGCCGCTGGATCCGTCCTCGTGCGCCATGGCATGGATTCTATATCGGTGCGTTTGCCGGAGGTGGACTCTACGACTTCGAGCGCCCCACCAAGGGCTATCGCGGCGAAGGCGTTATGGGCGGACTTTCCGTAGGCTTCATGTGGCCTTTGTCGCGCTGTCTTTCCATGGAAGCTGCCGTCGGCGCAGGATATCTTTATACGCGATATAAGGAATACAAGCCTGTGGATGGCCACCACGTATATCAGCGCACAAAGAACCTCAATTACATCGGTCCGCTGAAAGTGAAGTTAGCCCTCGTGTGGCGTTTCAATGATTTAAATAAATCGGGCCGGCGTGCCCTTGAAAATAATGGTTCAATATGAGAAGTAGCCTCAAGCACATATTATTGACGGCGCTTGTCATGTTGGTCACTTGCACCTCGTGTCGCAAGGAGCTCTGCTACGACCATTTCCCGGCCGTGGACCTTGGTTTCACATGGGAACAGGAATGGGAGCGAGACTATGGCATGCACCATACCGCCGGATGGGATCCTGTGCTTTATCGCTACGAGTACGACGAACTGCGCCCCCCTGTCCCGGATTGGGTGAAGATTGTGATGTATTTCGAGGACGGCCGCATCACCGAGGGTTTCGCCTCGCCCGAGGGTAAGAAATTTGAGGTTAGCGCTGACGAGAAATGTTCAATCTTATTCTACAACGGCGATACGGAGTATATCATTCTGGAAGATGTTGCATCCTTGAACGATGCTCGCGCCACGGCAACAACCCGAAGCCGTGGCGGCTCGGCGCTACAGGAGATGCGCGAGATGTATAATTCCTCTCGTACAACTAACTCGCCCGACGTTATTTTTTCTGCCTACGCGGAGGAAGTCGAGGGGGTGAAGAACCACGAGGTCCGGTCTTTGGCCATGAAGATGCAGCCTCTCGTCTTCACATATCTCATAAGCTTCGAATTTGAGTGTGGCATCGAATATGTCTACGATGCCCGAGGTGCTCTCGGAGGCATGGCCGAAGGGGTTTACCTCCGCACCGGCGTCACTACGGATCAGCCATCTATCATTCTTTTCGATTGCGAAATCCATCCCGATGCCTGTGTGAGTCAGGTTCGCTCGTTCGGCATCCCGGCTTTCCCCGACTCATATTTCGGCCGAACCCAACACGACTCCGATAACCGCTTCACCCTCAACCTTGAAGTAAGACTCAAGAACGGAAAGACCAAGGAGTTCAATTTCGATGTCACCGATCAGATCAAGAACCAGCCTCGCGGCGGTGTTATCAGGGTCGACGGTATTAAGATAGAGGGTGAAGTCAATCCTCCTCCTTCCGAGGCAGGCTTCGTGGTCGGAGTCGACGATTGGGGCGATGACGTCATTGAAGTAAATCTGCCTTTGGGACCTTCAACCGATAATAAATAAACGATATATAAATCACAATAATACGAGTAAACTAATTAACTGAATCAACAGCACACCAAAACACCAAACAACAAGATCTAAAGACAATTCAAATAACCAAATCAAATTAATAATCAATCAATTTTAGTTAACATGGGAAAATACTTGACCATTCTCGCAGTCGGTGCACTCGCACTCACTGCATGCACATCTGAAGATGTGTTGGAAGACGTAGCAAAAACCCGCAATCTCATCACCTTCGAGAACGCGGTGAGCAAGAACTCGCGTGCAGTAGAAGACCTTAACGCCAGCACGCTGACCCAGTTCAACGTATTCGGTTTCTACACCATGCCCGGCCATGCAACAGTCGCAAATGAAGTATTCGACGATGTTGTCGTTTCCAAAACGCAGACCGGCTGGAGCGTTAAGACCGAAGACGAACGCTACTGGATCAAAGACGCAAAGTACTACTTCTACGCCTACAGCTGCGGAGCTCTCTCTCTCGACACCGAGAAATTCGGCGATTTCGACCTCGACATGACCAATGAAGAGGGCGAAGACGGTGTAATTGGTATGCCCGCTTCCGAGCGCGTTCTGAAGATCAAGGGTTATCTGTGCGACTGGTCGCACCAGCATGATCTCGTCTTCGCTTCCAATACAGGCGCTGTGGATGGCGACCAGTATGCTGGCATCACCGGCCTCGAAGCCGGCAATATGCCCGTCGCTTTCCAGTTCAAGCACATCCTTACCAAGATCGGTGCAAGATTCACCAGCCGCTTCCCCGCTGAGTATGAAGTGCGCATCAAGAATGTGACTGTCGACAATATCCGTAACCAGGGCGATTACAGCCCCGTTGACGGATGGACGAACGTTATCCGTCCGCAGGGCATTCCCTTTGTAAATCTGTTGGACAACAATACTACCAATCCTCAGATCATCTCCGTCACAAACGGCCTTGACGCCAAAGGCAACCAGCTCTATGTCGATACAGACGGTGCTTACGTGATTCCTACTGCGAAGGATAACGAAACGTCTACTCTGGAGAACAAGACCGTTTCTATCAACTTCGAAATCGAACTCTACGTCGGTTCTGACTTTGTAATGACCAAAAAGCTTTCCGGTACGTTTACTCCCGACTGGAAGGAAGGTTACAAATACCTTTACAACATCGAGCTTAGCGGTTCCACAACCAACATGCAGGCAATCGCCTTCACCACCGCTACCGATGCCGAAGGTAACGTAATCAGCAACTGGGGTGAAGAACCTGTCATCCTTGTTGAAGTAGACAAAAACTAAAATCCTGAATCGAACAGAATCTGAGGCTGCGTCTAAATAGGCGCAGCCTCTTTTCGTAACATGCTTAAAACACAAAACACGGCCCTGACTTTCTAAAGAAGGGGCCGTGTTTTGTCAAAAGCCTTTTGCAACGTGGTGATATTCCTTTAGATTTTAGTAATTTTGCAGGATGAAAAAGATAAACAGACTTTTTAGTTTCTTCGTAGTGGCCCTGATGCTAACGGCTGCCGCTATTGCTGTCCATAAAGATATCTTCGGGTATAAGACCTCGGTTTCGCGTGCTTCCGAATCAACGCAGATTGCGCTCTCGGATCGTTTTACCATCAAACCTGAAGGTATTGTCATAATTCACACTGCTGCGCTTCCTGAAACAGTCGATGGCTATGCAGGTCCTGTCCCTCTCGAAATTTATCTCAAAGAAGGTACGATCAGTCATATCGAGCCTCTTCCTAATGTGGAAACCCCTTCATTTTTCAAACGTGCGTCCGTGCTGTTCGATGAATGGATCGGCAAGACTCCGGAGCAAGCCATGGATATGAAGATCGATGGAGTCAGCGGTGCAACCTATACCTCCGCCGCCATTGTCAGCAACATGAATGCCGGACTTGCCTGCTATGTCGGCGCAAAAGCCGGGCCGGCCGGAAACATTCCTTGGAAGATGTGGGTTGCTCTCGCAGTCACTTTGGTGGCGTGTATCATCCCTTTGTTTGTAAAGAATAAGATCTACCATAATGTTCAGCTCGTAGCCAACGTCGTTGTCCTTGGCTTCTGGTGCGGGCAGTTCCTCGACTATGCCCTTATCCTGAAATTTATCTCGTCCGGATTCTCCCTTCCCGGAGCCTTGGTGGCTATAGTGATGCTTATCGCTGCCTTTATATATCCGCTCTTTGGGCGCCCGCAGCACTATTGCACGCATATATGCCCATTGGGCGCAGCCCAGCAGCTTGTAGGCGAGCTGTGCGGGTATAAGATACACTTGTCCGTAAAGGTGCTCAAAGCTCTCGACTGGTTCAGGAAAATACTCTGGGCTGTACTTATGCTCTTTTTGTGGACGGACACCTTTGCCGAATGGATGGATCTCGAATTGTTCCAGGCCTTCCAGTTTCGATCGGCATCCTGGTGGATAATAGGCGCTGCGGCTCTGTTTATAGCCCTGTCAGCTATCGTTTCGCGCCCCTATTGTCGCTTCGTCTGTCCCACAGGTTCTCTTTTCAAACGTTCGGAAAACATAGGCTAAAGACTCTACGATGAAAAATTCCACATATCTTATCTTTCTTCTGGCCATCGGTCTGGCCCTCGTGTCATATAAATGGATATATTCCGAAGCCACGGCTCAAGTTGAAGTCGCCTCGCGTTCTACCATCGACGATATACTCACACGTACGAGCGTCCGCAGCTACACCGGCGTCCCCGTCGATAGCGCGCAAATCGACACCCTGCTTCGCGCCGCCATGGCAGCGCCCACAGCCGTCAATAAGCAGCCGTGGCGCTTCGTAGTCATCACCGACAGATCCTTGCTGAAAGAAATAAGCGAGGAATTCAGCTCAATGAAAATGGCCGAGAGCGCATCCCTGGCCGTGGTGATGTGTGGCGACATGGAAGCCGCCCTTCCCGACGAAGCTCGTGAATTTTGGGTTCAGGACGTCTCCGCAGCCTCCGAGAATCTGCTTCTTGCCGCGCATGCCATGGGGCTGGGAGCGGTGTGGTGTGGCATCTATCCCCTTCAGGAGCGTGTAACGGAATTCTCCGAAATGCTTCGCCTCCCGCAGAGCGTCATCCCCATGGCCTGCATCTGCGTCGGCTATCCCTCCGCCACCCCCGCGCCCAAAGACAAATGGAACCCCGCCAACATCCATTACAACCGCTGGTAATCATTCCCCCGCCCATGAACGGTCGGCCACCCCGGTCACCACGCCTTGCAGCCCTCGGCCGCAATATCTCCCGTTTAATCATGCTATATCAGGATTAATCCCGATTAATCCCCTGCTTAGATTCAAAAATTTTGTTCAAGGCTCAAGCTTAAGCGAAGGGCTTCCCCACCAACATCCATTAAAACCGCTGAAAGCATCTCCGGCTCCCGAACGTAGGGACGAGCCTTCGGCCCGTCACCAACGCCACCATCACATTTCCGCGCTCATAATTTTTGGGAAACAGCTTGGGAAACAGCTGGGAAACACACCCCAAAATCCGGGAAACATTTGGGAAACATTTTCGTACAAATGGCGCGCAAAACGTGTATTTCCATGCTCGAAACAGTAAGCGGTAGGCCCTGATAGTCAAGAGCCTACCGCTTAATTATCTAATAGTTAGGCTATTGCCTCACCCCTCAATAGCAGCCTGCGCCGCAGCTACGCGGGCGATGGGCACACGATAGGGCGAGCAGCTCACGTAGTTCATGCCAAGCTTGGCGCAGAAGATCACCGACGAAGGTTCGCCGCCGTGTTCGCCGCAGATACCAACCTTCAGGTCGGGGTTCACCGAACGGCCCTTCTCAACGCCCATGCGCACGAGCTGGCCTACACCGGCCTGATCCAGAACTTCGAAAGGATCTGTCTTGATCACGCCGTGCTCCTTGTAGAACTTGAGGAACTTGGGTGCGTCGTCGCGGGAGAAACCGAAGGTCATCTGCGTAAGGTCGTTCGTACCGAACGAGAAGAAGTCGGCAACCGTAGCGATCTCGTTGGCGGTGAGAGCTGCGCGGGGCACCTCGATCATCGTACCTACCTTGTAGGCCACGCGATCGCCCTTCTCTTCGAATACCTTTGCTGCCGTGCTGTTGATCACGTTAGCCTGGTGCTGCAGCTCCTTGAGCGAACCTACCAGCGGAACCATGATTTCGGGATGAACCTTGATGCCGCGCGACTGGCAGGCAAGTGCTGCTTCGATGATGGCACGGGTCTGCATCTCGGTGATTTCCGGATAGGTGATGCCCAGACGGCAGCCGCGATGGCCGAGCATGGGGTTGAACTCCTCGAGCGAGTCAACCTTGGCCTTTACCTCTGCAAGTGTGATGCCCATCTTGTCGGCCAGCTCTTTCTGAGTAGCGGTCTGATGAGGCACGAATTCGTGCAACGGGGGATCGAGCAGTCGGATCGTCACGCCATAGCCGTCCATTGCCTCGAAGATACCTTCGAAGTCGCCGCGCTGCATGGGAAGCAGCTTGGCAAGTGCTGCGCGACGGCCCTGTTCGTCGGAAGCAAGAATCATTTCGCGTACTGCGTCAATGCGGTCGCCTTCGAAGAACATGTGCTCCGTGCGGCAAAGACCGATACCCTGTGCGCCGAAGTAGCGGGCCTGCTTGGCGTCGCGGGGCGAGTCGGCGTTGGTGCGGACGAGGGTCTTGGTGTACTTGTCAGCAAGATTCATGATTGCTGCGAAGTCGCCGCCAAGCTCGGGATCCGTGGTCGGAACCTGACCGTCATATACATCGCCGGTCGAGCCGTTGAGGCTGATCCAGTCGCCTTCGTGATAGGTCTTGCCACCCATTTCAACGGTCTTGGCAACGTAGTCAACCTTGATTTCACCTGCGCCGGAAACACAGCACTTACCCATACCGCGGGCAACAACTGCTGCGTGCGATGTCATACCGCCGCGCATCGTCAGGATACCCTGTGCAACTGCCATACCGCGAAGGTCTTCGGGAGAGGTTTCGATACGTACCAGAACAACCTTGCGCTTCTTTTCGGCCCATGCTTCTGCTTCGTCAGCCGAGAACACTACCTGACCGGTAGCTGCACCGGGAGACGCGGGAAGACCCTTGGCTACAACCTTGGCGCGCTTGAGGGCGGACTTGTCGAATACCGGGTGCAGGAGCTCGTCGAGCTTCTGGGGCTCCATGCGCTTCAGAACTGTCTTTTCGTCGATCACGCCGGCACGGAGAAGATCCATGGCAATCTTGACCATGGCTGCGCCCGTGCGCTTGCCGTTACGGGTCTGGAGCATCCACAGCTTGCCGTCCTGGATGGTGAATTCCATGTCCTGCATGTCCTTGTAGTAAGCTTCCAGGCGGTCCGCGATAGCGAAGAGCTGCTGTGCACAGTCAGGCATCGATTCCTCGAGCGAGGGATACTTGCTGGCGCGTTCTTCCTCCGAGATACCCTGAAGGGCAGCCCAGCGGCGCGAGCCTTCGATCGTGATCTGCTGAGGAGTGCGGATACCGGCCACAACGTCCTCGCCCTGTGCGTTGATCAGATATTCACCGTTGAAGATGTCTTCGCCCGTGGCAGCATCGCGTGAGAAAGCAACACCCGTGGCCGAGTTGTCGCCCATGTTGCCGTAAACCATGGCCTGTACGTTCACGGCCGTGCCCCATTCTTCGGGGATCTGGTTCATGCGGCGGTAAAGAATGGCGCGCTCGTTCATCCACGAATCAAACACGGCGCAGATACCGCCCCAGAGCTGTTCCCATGCGGAATCGGGGAAATCCTTGCCGGTATATTCCTTAACGGCGGCCTTGAAGAGGGTCACGAGTTTCTTGAGGTCCTCGACATCGAGTTCCGTGTCAAGCTTCACGCCCTTTTCCTTCTTCACGTTGTCCATGATTTCCTCGAAAGGATCGATGTCCGTCTTCGACTTGGGCTTCATGCCGAGCACCACATCGCCGTACATCTGCACGAAACGGCGGTAGCTGTCCCATGCGAAACGGGGGTTGCCGCTCTTTTCGGCCAGCGATTCAACCGTAGCATCGTTCATGCCGAGGTTGAGCACCGTGTCCATCATGCCGGGCATCGAAGCGCGGGCACCCGAACGAACCGATACGAGAAGCGGATTCTTGGGGTCGTCGAACTTTTTGCCGGTCAGCTCTTCGGTGTGGGCGATAGCCTTGCGCACGTCTGCTTCGATGCGCTTTACCACTTCGTCCTTACCGTACTGCGTGTATTCGTTGCACACTTCGGTGGTGATAGTGAAGCCGGGAGGAACAGGCATGCCGAGAAGATTCATCTCGGCCAGGTTCGCACCCTTACCGCCGAGGAGATTTCTCATCTCGGCATTTCCTTCGGCTTTACCGTCGCCGAATGTATAAACTCTCTTCATAAGTTTAAAATAGTGGGTTATTTGTAGTTAGGTATAAATTTTCTGCCTTCGTCCGCAGTGCGGGGCACCGCGAATGCAAAGTTACTAAATTTTGGCGAAATATGGAAAAAAGATGTCCGTAAATATACAATTAACAATTTGCCTTCATTTGGTTTGCGTGCCTTCCGACCTGCATTTCTCTTACTCCTGCCCCTCATTAAGGCTGTACATCGTGTTGGCGCGGAGTATTTTATTCGGGATATTCTGCCCGCAGAGCGTGTCGGGCGTATTATTTTTCCCTTTGTGCAGTTCCAGATAGGGCGGTAGTCCCTTGTGGCCCTCAGGCAGTACGATTTGGCGGACACCGCGGCTGTAGAAAAATTTTTCTGCCGTCATCCCCGGGTTTCTGCCATTCTCACTGAAAACCCTGACCTTTGCACCTGTTTGCAGCGCAACGAATGCCCGCCCCCGCTCTTCCCATGCATAGAGCCGGGCTCCTCCCGGTGGCTGTGGTGTAAAGCCCAACCCGACAGCCGAGCATAGCACGGCCATCACAATGAGTCCCGTGCGCTCCCGGCGGTACGGCACACGCAGCGCGGCGGCAAGTGCCACCAATGCAAAGGCCACCAGATATATACCTAAATCTGAAATATATATATTCTCAATCCTCAGTTGCTGACCGGCCACGGCCTCACATAGCTTTTGCGCCCCGTTGGCAAGCCAATTTGCCGGGGCTGCCACCCAAGCCCCAGCACCGATATTGCCAAGAGTAACGGCACCGGTCGACAAGATTAGAAAAAGAGGAAAACCGATGGCTATCAGCATATTTGCCGGCAGGAAGTAGAGGGGAAAGCTGTGGAAGGTCGCCAACTGGGCCGGAAGTGTTCCTGCTACTGCGCTCACAGGCAGGATGATCATGGCGGCAATAGAGTGGGGGACACGTCGGCGTCTCGAAAACGGATTGAGTTTCTCGGCAAACATCAGTATGCCTGCCACGGCACACACCGATAGCTGAAAACCGGCGTTGAAAAGCTGGAAGGGATTGAACCACAGTATAATCAGCGACGCCACACATAGGCTGTTGAACGGCTGCGCGTCCTCTTCGATACACGCCGCCAGCAGATACACGCTAAGCATGATGCCGGCGCGCACGGCGGCAGCTTGAGCCCCGCACACGAGCACATATACCCACACGAGCGCAGCGGCCACAAGATTACGCCATCGGCCCGCGCCGCGCAGGCCCTTAAGCGGCGTAAGTGCCAGAATGACAAGCCATGCCACGAGTCCCACGTGATACCCGCTCACGCACAGCAGATGCGCCACGCCGAGGGCGTTGAAGTTTTCTCGCACCTCGCTTCCCACGGCATCCCGCCGTCCCAGCAAAGTCCCGAGCAAAAATGACTGTGCTGCCGGATTCAGCGAGCTTCGGGCAATCAGCTCGGCTCGGTCGCGGGCTATTCGCTGCGGCAGATAACGCAAGGAGTTGCCTCCTTGTGCAGTCACGAGTATATCCTTCCCCGGGCAGAACGCCTGTGCTCCGGCGCCGCGGGAGTAGAAGTAGCTGTATGGTATCAGCGCCCATTCCCCGTCCGCCGCATCGCCGAACGTCACCGCTTCGATGCTGCATCGGAATCTCACCCTATCCCCATCCTCTATACCGGGAGTGAGATCTCCTACAGTCAGAAGAAGTTTGAAGCCGTGCACTGCCCTCCCGTCTGCGGAGTCAACCATTATCTCTGCAAGGCGGCTGTTTGCTCTCGTTTCTATTCGTTCGACCGCTCCGGTCAGTGTGTGCATCCTGCCGTCTGTCAGCACGGAGGGCGGACTCGTCGGCACATGCGCTGCCGTCGCAAGCACGCCCACGGCCGCGAAGCATGCCCCCATGGCCATAAGCCATTGCCCGCGCCATGCCAAAACTGCCGTCAAAAATATAGCCGCCCCTGTCGCAAGCCATACTCCCGCGAGTGATGCTCTCACAGCCACGCAGCAGATGATGCCGCATAGCATGCCGGCGAGAAGCACCGAGCAGGGAGCCTTCGACAGAGGCGCCTTCATAAGCGGGATTTGGTCAGGATATGGTGCTCAGCACCACAAACAGGCTTGATACCCCGATGACGATCCAAAGCAACACAGCCTGAACCAGAGGCTTGATACCAACATTCTTGATGCTCTGGATAGACAGCGAGGCCCCGATAAGGAACAGCGTAACAACCATACCGCGGCGTGCAATCCAAACCATCGCGCTTACAAACCATTCGGGAAGAGGTACATAAGTGTTCACGACCATTGCCAGAACGAAGATGAATATAAACCAGGGAATGGAAATCTTGCTGCTCTTGTCTCTGAAAATAAACATTGTGACGATTGCCAGCGGGATGATCCACAGCGCACGGGTGAGCTTGATAAGCGTGGCCACCTGGAGCGCCTCTTCACCATAGACCTCGCCCGCACCCACCACGGACGATGTATCGTGAATTGCAATCGCAGCCCATGTGCCGAACTGTGTCTGGCTCATGTCCAGCAGATGGCCTAAAGGCGGAAAAATAAACAGGGCGATGGAGTTGAGGATGAAAATAACGCCTAATGACACGGCCATTTCGTTTTCATCCGCCTTGACCACAGGACCCACGGCAGCTATGGCGCTACCGCCGCAGATAGCCGTGCCGGAGGATATGAGGTAAGCCGTTTTGCGGTTGATGTGCATGTAGTAGCCGATCAGCACGCCAAGTGCCATCACGCCCACAACAGATACGATGGTGAAAAGCATGCCTTCCGAGCCGCTTTTCAGCGATTCCTGAAGATTCATGTTGAATCCAAGACACACCACGGCAACCTGCAGAAGATATTTCGATGTCTTCTTGTTGAATTTCGGGCAGGGATTCTTGAAGATAAAAGCGAAGATCAAGCCACACAGCAACGCTATCGGAGCCGTGATCACGGGCAATCCGAATTGATTCCATGGAAAAAGAATCAATGCGATGATAGCGATGTAAATGCCTTTCGCCAGAGATTTGTTTGAGTCCATTTTTATTGGTTTATAGTTGATTCCAGAATTTATATGAAGCCAGAGCCTGAAGTTCCAGCATTCGCCGGCCGTTGAAGGCAGTGGCCCCGGCCTCCGAGGCCATGCGCATCATGGTGGTTTCGGCCGGGTTGTATACCAGATCGGCAAAAATATTGTCCGGCCCTAACTGTTCGTAGGGCAAGGGAAGATAGCCTTCCGTCGCCGGCCACGTCCCTATCGGTGTGGCATTTACGATAATGTCCCGAGGCCCGAGCAAGCTGCATAGATCGGCATAGCTTATCGCCCGCTCCGTTTTGTCAGGATTGCGGGACACTGTTCGGCTCTCTATCCCAAGCTGCCGAAGGGCTATCCTCACAGCCTCTCCGGCACCTCCGCTGCCGCATACGAAGGCTCTGCGCTCACCCTCTGATTTGTCTAAATACGGCCGCAGAGCCTCTCGGAAGCCTTCGATATCAGTGTTGTGAGCTTCAATCAGCAATCCGTCTCCGGCTGCCGAACGTCTAATCAGCAACGTATTGGCCGCCTGCGCAGCTTCGGCTTCAGCAGTCCTGTAGTCGGCCAGCGCGTATGCCGCGCGCTTGTGCGGTGCGGTCACGTTCAATCCGCGTAATTCAGGATGTTCCGTAGCAAGCCGTACTATGCTTTCGCGGTTTAGTTCCTGCAGCGGGAAGTTGCGGTACTCTGCCCCAAGACCCTCTGCACGGAATTTATCCGTGAAGAAGGTCTTGGAAAATGAGTGGCCGAGCGGATAGCCCGTCAGGCCGTAGAGAACCGATTCCTCCGCGTCGTTCACTTTTTCTTGGCCGGAAGTTCACGCAGTAGTTCCTCGACAGCCGTCCGCAGCTGAGTGTCCTCGCCGGCTGCGACGCTCTCGGGTGCATTTGCAACTTTGATGTCGGGCTCGAGCTGCTGATTCTCGAGGAAGGAGCCGTCGGGGAGACGGTAGCCGATCACGGGGATACCGTAAACGAGTGTCGGATCCTGCATCGTCACCCAGTTCACACTCGTCATGGTGCCGGCCACCGGCATACCCACGAGCTTGCCGATGTTTTTATGCTTATACACCCATGGCGTTCCGTGGGCATTGGAGTAGCAGGCCTCGCTCATAACCATTATTGAAGGCTTGTTCCAGCGGCGCGAGGGCATGTCGCATGTCTCGTCGCCTCGGATTTCCTGCGTGAAATACTTCTCGCCGGAGAAGAGCACCTCTATGTCCTCGTGCAAGCGGCCGCCACCGTTCCAGCGTATGTCTATCACTACGCCCTCACGGTCGTTATATTTGCCCAATAGGTCGGAATAAACCTTACGGAAACTGTCGTCGTTCATCGAGCTGATGTGCACGTATCCAAGACGTCCGTTGCTCCAACGGTCAACGTCAGCGGCGCGGGCGTCAACCCAGCGCTTGTAGAGAAGTTCGCTCTGTTCTCCAGCCGAGATGGGTTTCACCACGAGCTCCGTCGTTTCCTTGGCTCCGGGTGCGCGGAGGGTCAGAAGCGTACGTTTGCCTGCGGCTCCGTCAAGAAGAAGTGTCAGGTCATTTTCCGGCAGGATTTCTTCGCCGTTCACCTTCTCGATGATAGTTCCGGCCTCGATTCCCTTGCCGAAGAGCGGGCCCTGTTCCAGAATCTCCTCGATTTTCACGCCCTTGCCCGTATAGTTAAGGTCGTAGAGCGCACCCAGCGATGCCGTACGCGACGGATTGTATGAACGACCACCGCCGCTGTATCTGCCGCCGGTATGGCTCACGTTCAGTTCGCCCAGCATTTCGCTCATCAGTTCGGCAAAGTCGTAATTGTTGTTGATGTGGGGCAGGAATTTGCGATACGCGGCTGTCATTGCAGGCCAGTCCACGCCGTGCATATCGGCCACATAGAATCGTTCGGCCTCTTCGCGCACGACATTGTCGAACATGAATTCCCGCTCGGCTGCAGGGTCAAGCAGTTTCTCGGCCTCAAAACTAATCGCTGTAGTCTTGCCGTCCTTGAGCTTGTTCAGGCCTCGGCCGTTTACAAACAGATGTTTGCCGTCGGGCGAAGTGAAGAAAGTCGAGCCGCTCGGCAGTTTCGACTTGCGCGCCACATCCCCGTCCAGAAGATCTACGCTCCAGAGTGCCGCGCCCTCAGGCGTACGGCAAATAAACCAAAGCGTCTTGCCGTCGGCGCTGAACACCTTGTCGTTGAGTCGCGTGGAGATAGGCGTCAGACGCTCAATGCGGTCAGTGATGCCCGCAAGCTCGACATTGATATCCTTGGACGTCGACTTTTCGTCATTCTTTTTGTCGTCCTTTTTCTTGTCGTCTTTCTTTTCGGCATCATCCTTTTCCTTCTCCTTTTTCTTGTGGAGCTTCTCGATGGCCTCGTCGAGCTCGGCCTCCTGCTTGTCGCGCTTGAAATCGTCGTAAGCCTTCTGGTTCATGAACACGATCATCACGTCCGATTCCGAGCCCCACGATGCATGATTGCGCATGCCATAGCGCTCGCTTTCGAAAATGATGGCGTTGCCGTCCAGCACCCAGCGCGGATCCAGATCGAAGTAGCCGCTGTTCGTGAGATTCGTAATCTCGCCGCTCTCCACATTCATGATGGCGATGTCGGCATACGGATCGTGCTTGCGAGGTATAACCTCCATGGCAATCCATTTCGAGTCCGGACTCCAGCGGAAGTTGAATCCTCCCGAACGGCCGCGGTCCGTGGAACCGTCCGTAAGCATGCGCACCTTCTTACTCTTGAGGTCCATTACAGCCAGCTTCGTACGGTCCATGATAAATGCCATGCTCTTCCCGTCGGGAGAGATCTGGGGCATCATGCGCTCGTGCCCGTCGGGCTTGAACATCGCTTCTTCAACGATTGTAGTCGCATAAGGGAAGGAAGGCTCGTCATCGCTGCGGGCAATGGTAGCCTTGTAGATATTGAATTTCCCGTCGCGTTCGCTCGTATAGTAGAGGGTCGTATCGTCGCCCCATGCAACATCGCCTTCCGCTTCTGCTGTATTGCTTATCTGCTTGGTGGTCTTGTAGTCCGTGGAGGTCACGTACACATCACCACGGTAGATGAAAGCCACGTTTTTGCCGTCGGGAGAGGCAGCGGGCTGCCGTGCTCCGGAGCCGGAGCTAAGCTTGCGCAGTTCCTCGTTCTGGTCGGCATCAATGCTCACGGCAACCTTCGCGGGCTTCTTGGCCCCGGGTTCAAGCGTGTAGAGCTCACCGTCCCATGTAAAGGCCAGGCGGCCGTTATTGGCACGCGAAAGGAAGCGCACGGGATGCGTCTTGAAGTTGGTCACGCGTTCGGCTTTCGATGCGTCCGTCGTATTGCTGCGCCATACGTTTATGCTCTTGTCGCCTTCGCGCTCACTCAGGAAGTAGAAGTCGCCGTTTTCCGCAGCTGCCGGATTCAGGTCCTCACCGGGGCGGTCCATGAGCTGACGATGCTTGCCGGTCGTGCGGTCGTAGAGCCAGATATCTCTTGTTGCTGACGACGTATGATGCTTGCGGAATTCGTCCTCGAAGCTCTTTACGTCCTGATATAGGAAACTTTTTCCGTCAGGCATAAAGCTCACGGCCTTCACCGGGGTAGGGAGCATCTGTTTCGGTGCACCCCCGGAGAGTTCTACGCGATAAAGCTCCGTCATGCGTCCCGAGGGGTAGAGGGCGCTCGATGCGGGGTCCTGGATGGATGCCGAGAATAGCACGGCCTTGCCGTCGGGAGTGAAGCTCTCGGGTAGTTCGTTAGCCGAATTGTAGGTCAGACGTTGCCACGCACCCGGATTTTCCGAGGAAATTACGAAAATATCGAAATTGCCGTTGCGGTCCGATGCGAACGCAATCTTGCGGCCGTCGGGGCTCCATACGGGCATCTGCTCGTAGCTGTCGCGTGTGGTCAGGCGCACGGCCTCGCCTCCTGCCGCAGGAACACGGTAAATATCACCTTTATAGGTGAATACGATGTTTTTGCCGTCAGGCGAAATCTTTGCGTCGCGCAGCCACATCGGCGATCCATCGCTTTTTCCGGCTGCACTTGCCGTCAGCAGCGAAGCCCCGACGGCCATGAGGAGTATGATTGGTTTTTTCATAATCATGAATAGTTTAGTTCACAAAGTTAGCGAAAAAATCTCACAACTTGGATATTTCAAATGATGCAAAAATGCATGAGGTCGCTGCGCTACTCTTCCTCGTAGTAGTATGAGTAGTCGATTCCTTTCATGAACATTTCGCGATCGTTGATCTTGTCGGTCAGCGCACCTTTCAGCAGGGCTTTTATGTGGGTTGAATCAACCACGCTTTCCCGCATGGCATTCAGATATTCATTCTTATCGATTCGGCTCCAGTCCACACATCGTTTCAACGAACGTCTCAACATCAGGTCAAGCCATATGCGAGTGCTGCGTCCGTTTCCTTCCATGAATGGATGTACGACATTCATCTCCACGTATTTGTCTGCAATCTCATCGAGTGTGGTTTCCGGCATCCTTTCAATCGTGGGAATGACTGTGGGAAAATGAAGACAGTTGGCAAAGGTGAAGCCGCCTTTCGAAATATTCTTGTTCCTGATTTGTCCGGCAAAATCATATAAGCCGCCAAACAGATAGGCATGTATCTGCTGCAGGCATTTCATACTTCCGGGCTCAAGCGAGTTGAGCAGTCCGCTTTCAAACAGCGTGTACGCTTTTTTACGACTTTGTCCATCAATAGTGTTATCGCTGTATGTGAACCAATTAAGGAACTGGGCTGCACGATTGTTTGGATAGTGATTGGCGAGAATGATTATATCATTTGCAGAAAGTGCATCGCTGTTATACCTCTTACCATCGGCTGCAACAATTTTCAGTTTGTGAGTGCCACTCACGAACTGAACTCCATCCTGTTTAAGTTTCCTTTTCAGCCAGCGCCAATAGTTGCCGGCCTTTGTATAGTCGGGCTCATCATTGATAGCGCGCACAATATCCGTTGCCGAAAACCACCAGCAGTTGTTCTCGTCATCCCATACCGCCCTCACCTCACGATCATTAAAAAATCGTATAGACTTCTTACTCATGGGGATTACTTTGTTATGGATTTTAGAGTCTGACGGAAAAGCTCGGGGCGGATATTGAGTTTGGAAAATTCAGCGTTGTCGCGTGTCGGGTTCACGCGGTTGGTCAGGAAGATGAATATCAGTTCCTCCTTGGGGTCTACCCAGAAAACTGTGCCCGTAAAGCCGAGATGCCCGAAGACCTCCGCACCGGCTTCCTCGCATGTCGGGGAGTTGTCGGGATTTTCAGTGTCCGGTTTGTCGAAGCCAAGACCGCGGCGGCATGTCGGACTCTTATCCGTGGTGAAAAGTTCCACCGTTTCCTTGCCGAGCACGCGGGCGTCGCCGTACTTGCCGCCGTCAAGCCACATCTGGCACACCTTTGCAAGGTCCGTCACATTCCCGAACAGGCCGGCATTACCCTGTATGCCACCCGAGAAAGCTGCCAGTTCGTCATGCACATAGCCGTGAACGGTCTGTTTGCGCAAAAAAGTATCATGTTCAGTCGGTGCGATTTCGGCGAGGGCAATCCCCGATTCAAGCGGACGATAGACTATGCGCGATGCACCTAAGGGAGCGTATATCGAATCGGTGACCCATCGGTCGTGCCGCACGCCCGTCCGACCTTCCTCGGCCTTCATGAGCATGCAGAAATTAAGACAGGAGTAGTTGTAGTCGCGGTTTTTACGCAGCGGAATGTCATATATCCGCTGCATAAGAGTATCTATTGTTACCTGACCTACATATATTTCCTTCGCAGCTTCGACATCGAACGACGGGGAGGGACGGTGACGCGACAAGTCATGACGCAGGCGCGCCGTGCGGTTGCCCCACACGCGGTTCTGAACCTTTATGGGATGGGCTGCATCGCGCCGCGAGGATGTCAGTGTTCCGCTGTAAGATTCCGGATCGAACATGGCTGCGAATACATTCAGCGAAGCGGGCATCCCTGTCTCATGATATAGAAGTTGGCGCACGTTTATGCCGGTTTTAGCCGTGTCGCGTATGCCGGGCAGTAGTGCTCCGAGGGTGTCTTCGAGAGCCAGCAGCCCGAGGTCATAAGCTTTCATTATACCGGGCAGTGTACCCAGTGCCTTGGACACGGAGGCCAGATCGTAGACCGTGGCATCCGTAACTACCGGCCCTCCGGCTGTTGTGTGCCCATAATTCTTGTCGTGCACCACAACACCCTTGCGTGCCACCAGAAGCTGCGCTCCCGGAATTGCTTTCGCTGCGAGGGCTTTTTTAATTACTGCATCGAGGCTATCGGTGAGCGATGCCTGCATGCCCACACTCAAAGGTGAGCCATAGCCAAGACGGGTCTTAGCTATCGAGACGCCGGTGCCTGCTTTTGCAACCCCCTTGATGTTTACAGGCAGACGGCCCTCGACCGCAATACCTCCGAACAGAGCCTGAGCTGCTGCACGCTGCATGAATCCGCGCTCCTCATAAGCCAGCATCACTGCATCATTTTTCTTTACAGCAGAAGCCTGTGAGGCTATCTTGTAAGGACTTGTGAAGAAAACACCAACGGACTTCTTCGCGCCCTCGCTTAGCTGGGCGTATGCCTCATGGGCCCATGAGGCGTTCTTGTACACGGCTATGACAACAGTTGAGTGAGCCTCAATCCGCCGTTTCAGGTCCGCCGTGAGTGCTCCCGCATGGCTTAGACCATACACATCCACGGGCGCATATTTTTTGCAATAGCGTGCGAACTCGTTCGACGCTGGCTCGCCGATATTCACGATGGCTATACTGTTCTTGTCCAGATGGCCAAGGGGCAGAATGTTGTCGCGGTTCCAAAGCACGGTCACGGCCGCATTTGCCAGCTCGTCGATCAGAGCGCGGCACTCCGGAGTGTCTATTTCCCGCATCAGCGAGTCGGTGTCTGTGCATACGGGATGCCAATGCGACAGCCCAAGAAGATACTTATATTCAAGAATACGCTTCACGCGATCGGCAAGCATGGATTGGCTGACAGTCCCGTCGGCAAGTGCTCCGGAAATTGCGCGTATGTCGCGTTTCGGATCCCGCGAGCAAAGAAGCACATCCGCACCGGCCTTCAGTGCTGTCAGCGCGCGGTTCACGCTCTGGCCGATATCAGCGCCACCCATCTCAAGTGCGTCCGTGTAAAGCAGCCCTTTGAAGCCCATCTGCTTGCGCAGGAGGTCGGTGCTTATAGCCTTGGACAGCGAAGCCGGAGTGCCCGTCGGATCAAGAGCCGGAACAGCGATGTGTCCTATCATCATGCCCGAGCATCGGGCCTCGATATATTGGCGGAACGGCTCGAGATCCACGCTGTCCAGACGTGCGCGCGAATGGTCCACTGTCGGAAGCGCCTTGTGCGAGTCAACATCCGTGTCGCCGTGTCCCGGAAAATGCTTGGCCACGGCCTGAACGCCGCCATCCTCAAGCCCGAGGGAGTAGGCCACACCAAGCTTTCCAACCCATAGCGGGTCTTCTCCGAACGAACGCTGACCTATCACGGGATTGGACGGATTGGAATTCACATCCAGATCGGGTGCGAAATTCACCTGTACGCCCACCAGACGGCATTCACGTGCCATCTCCTGTCCGTAGCGATAGAGAAGTCCGGGATTGCGAATGGCTCCTAAGGTCATGTTCAGAGGGAAGCGCGGAGTGCCACCGATACGCATGGAAAGGCCCCATTCGCCGTCGAAGGTCATCAGAAGCGGCACGCGTGTGTGGTTCTGCACGTAGTTTGTCACCTCGGCATATTCTTCCAGCGTACCTTCCGTAAACAGGAGGCCTCCGACGCCCACGTTTTCCGTCCAATCCTTGAGCGTTGCTGTCCACATGCCCCCGCGATTGGGAATTGCCTTAGGGAAAAGCAGCTGAGCGATACGTCTGTTTTCATCCAGCGTATTGTAGACGGAATCGGCATAGTGTCTTGCAGCTGTGGCTTTGCCGTCGTAGAGATTAGGCAGCACACCGGCAGCTAACGTCGCGGGGCATATAGCCATTAGAGCTGCTATTATAGTAATGCGTTTCATTTCGTTTCGCTTGTTCTTATTTGTTTACCGGAATCATTCGGGGCTTAGGCGAGCCGTAGCCAAAGCTCTTGCCACGGCCCGAACCGGTTGTCAACCAGTCTATCATCTCATCATAAAGCCATTTGTTGCCCTCTATTACGATTTCCCCTTCACGAAGGCCCGACATATAGTCGCCTCCATTGGCAAGATAGTCAATCGTTGCCACGCGATAGACTTTGTTGTCGTCGAGCTGCTTGCCGTTTATCATCACTTTCGTGGCAATATCGTTTTCCGGATCATACTCAACATATACCTGCGAACTCACACCGTTGCCGTCTGTGCGAGCCATGGCGTCGAAAACTTGACGCAGATCGCTTCCCTTCACGTCCAGAACAAGGATCTTATTGTAGAAGGGCAACATGTTTATTACCTGACCCTTGGAGATTACACCCTTGGGAATGTCCGTGCGTAGACCTCCTTTATTGATGATGGCGAAATCAGGCTTCGCGCCCAGCATTTCCGTCCCGCGGGTATAGATGAAGTCGGCCATGAAGTTTATCTCGCGTGTGCCGGCACGCTCTATATCGTGTCTTGCATGCCCCACGGGAATTCTGAGCAGCGAATCTACTCCCGGACGATACCGGTCGATGATAGCCGACATTTCCGGGTCCGAGTTCTTGTCGAATCGGCTGTCAATCAATATCAGTTCCGAGGTCGGACGATAGCTTTTTGAGCCCTTGCCTATCGAGTCAAGGTCAATACTTATCTTTCCGAGATACGCGCCACTCTTGCCCGTCTGTGCTATAAGCACGGGCATGTCTTCGTCGTTCACGGCCTGCGAGCGCTGCAGGCCTGTGGCTGTTGAAGGATCGATCACCGTGTGCGAGTGGCCGCCTATGATCACGTCTATGTACTCCGACTGATCGGCCAGCACGTCATCGCCCGGAGGCGTTTCGGGCGCATAGCCTATGTGAGTCAGAGCCACAACATAATCCGCCTTCAATACTTTCTTCAGATACTCCGCAGTGAGGTCGGCGGTCTTCAAGGCATCGGAGTATACAACTCCGTCGGCATTTCCCTCTGCTATCATACCCGTGGGATTCAGATTCACTCCGATAAATCCGATCCGCTTGTCGCCTATGGTACGCAACGTATATGGCTTGAAAAGCCCCTTGAGCTTCGAATCCTCAAGAAAGTAGTTTGTGGCCAGAAGTTCGTCCTTGCGCTCGCGCAGCATGCGTTCCAGTGCGTCCATGCCGTTGTCGAACTCATGATTTCCCAGGATGCCCATATCCACTCCCATGGCATTCATTAACTGCGATTCCACTTCGCCCTTGTAGAGGTAGAAGAACAACGAGCCTTGCACGGCATCGCCGGCATCGACAAGAATCACGTTTTTCTCGGCGGCACGCACGCTGTCGATGGCTGCCTTGCGCCGAAGAATACCTCCGAGACCGGAAGACTCGATAGGGTCAATTTGGGAATGTGTATCGTTGGTGTGAAGGATCACTAATTTCTCAGCATCGGCATCCGATGGCCAAAGCAATCCTCCGGCCAGTGCGCTGAATGCAAGCGCGCGTATAATGTTTTTCATGCGGTCACTTTATGTTTAAGGATAGTACGGGTTTATGTTATGTAATGATTTCGGGAACGGCGCCGTTCACGCCCAGTCCGAATAAAGCGAAGTCGTAGATGGTCGGATCATCCGGTCGGAATTCCCGCAGCGAAGCCGTCAGTGCTTCCGTCGTTTTCCTGTCAGGTGTTTTGGGTGCCTTCTCCAGAAGTCCTAATGCGGCCGACGTGTTGCATACGTGCACATCCATGGGGATGTAGAGCTTCTCGGGACCAATCAGCTCCCAGCCTCCCGGGTCCACTATGCCGTCGCGGCGCACGAGCCAGCGTAGTGCCATGTTGAGACGCTTGAGCGCTGATGTGGAAGGCTTGGAAGGCAGGCAGCGGTCGGGGCCGCATAAGCTCTCTCCGCAGCAGGAGTTTGCATCGGCCAGAACCTTCCGCAGCTCCTCGGCTATCTTCCATGCCGGAGCCTCGCCCGGCGCGTCGGCACCGATATGACGGGCAAAATTTTCGAGTGTGCCATAGCGTTTGTAGAGTTCGCGCAGTCCTCGAAGGTAGTAGCGCAAGTGGCGTCCGAAAAAGGTGCGGTGAATGTTGTCCTCGGGGATGGAGTCGATGTCGCCTTTAAGCACGAAATGCAGAGGTTCGCTGCCAAGAAGCCCCAGAAGACGTTCGGCATTACGCAGAATCATCGGACGACGCCCCCAGGAGATGGTCGACACAAGCAGCGAGGCAATTTCTCTGTCGGCAAGGTCCGGAAAGCGTCTTGCAAACTGAACCGGATCGGATGCGGCGAACCCTTCGACATTATACTCGGAGGCATAACGGTCCAGTAGCTCGCGCAGTTCGGTTCCTTTTATTTCTGTCTTCATATTTGATTCATTGTTATTTTTCGCACATCGACACCCGATCATCCACCGCGCTTGTCAGTAGATCGTATATCATCGGAAGCATGCCCGTGTCGAATCCGTAGGCTCGGAATACGGCCGTATCGAACAGACGTCGGTCAGGCTGCCTCACTTCATCCTGAATTTCCATCACATCACGATACTTCAAGGCGCGGAATGCCGCGATAATGTTTTGTTTGCCCTTTTCGCTAAGAATATCGGGATTGAGGATACGCAGACGTTTCAGATAGTCAGCGTTAAGATCCAGCACGCCAAGGTTTCTCGGAGTGCCGCGAAGTTCCAGCGAAAGGAATGTGATGGCGGAATTCAGCAGTGCCGCTATCAGTTCTTTGTCATAACTTTCTTGAACCTGCAATCCGATGAGTCGCTGATCGATAGCGAAGGATTCATCCGAATATGAGAAAAAGAATCGTTTGTATGGATTGACTGCCGTGATAATGTCTACTTTTTTCGGATTGATGGAGTACCAGAAAGGACGGTGATACCCACATGCCTGTGGAATGGTGAATGTTTTATTCTTGTTCCAAACGTTTTCGAACTTCCTGATCCATGCCGCAGTGCCTTCATCAAGCTCTTCGATGTCTTTGTCGCAGATCAAAACCCGATGGTTCATGGTCCCGTCAAAGGCAATTCGGTCTATCTTACGCATGTTTTTCAGGTATGGGCGCAGATATTTTTCGTCGATACCGCTTACTGCAATATCATTCCGAGGAATGATGAACATTGGGTTCCAACTTGTTTTCTCGCCTCTGATCACACACGCGATGTGCGGATGATACACGGTCATGGACCTGTCGAAATCCTCAAATATATGGGACGAAAGGAAGAAGGACATCCAGCTTTCCTTGGCCGCGATCGCTTCCCGTAAGCGCTGTTCCGGAATTATACACACATTGTAGTTCCCGTCGTTGGATTTGTAAAGATCCGGGAAAGTTGCGTCCCTGTGCCAGTCTACATTATTTGGATTGTCGCATTGGTCGATCTGTCGGTAGAAATCATCTATCTCACTGAAGTGCTCTGTTGGGTCCGATTGCCCGAACAGGTCGCTTAGCTTCCCGTTCAGCGTGACGAAGCGTGTTCTCCGGTCTCCTCCCTCCGCGCTTGACTTCTTTTCCAATACGAAGAATACGGTTGATACTGCCGAATCGCTGAACCAATGCTCCGCATTGCTGCGCACGATGTATTTGATGTGGAAGTTATCGAGAAGGAATGTCTTGAATTGCTGCCCATACGCTTTCCCAAGCCATGCATTCGAAGTTATGCACGACAATATCCCTCCTTCCTTCAGGAAGCGGAAGGAATGGTAGATGCAATATGTGAAGTAATCCGAGCGCTCGTTGATGTAGAATTTGTCGTTCTGCAGGAAGCTCCTCTGCTCGCACTGGAACTTGTCGCGAAAGAAATCCGTGAGCTTGTTGTTGGGAATATCCTCCTGCTGGATGAAAGGAAAGTTGCTGGCTATGCCGTCGAACATCGGAATCTCCACCTCACGTTTTACGGAATGGTTACGGGAGTCGGGGAGTGCGACTTTATCGCCGGGCGAAAGATTGAAGAAGTTGTCGCGGAGCACTCGCGGAAAATTATCGGTCTGCGTCACGTCCTGCCTGTACAGGCTAATAACGGAAAGAATAGCCGGGAAATGCGAGATGTCGTTGCCCCATATCTGCTCGAGAATTGCACTGTGGCTTGTCTGATGTTTATCGTACTTGAGAATGCGATAGAACGAATTGAGAAATGTCCCCGTGCCGGATGTAGGATCCATTAACATGGATCTACGTGTCCGCACGGCCGGGTAGGCAACGAGATCCGCGAGGATTTCAGGAGTGAAGTATTGCCCGAACTTCTGCTTTTCGTCTTTGGGAACGAGGTTCTCGAGGATATTGCCGGTAACTTGGGGAGGAAGTATGTGGAAGTCAAATTCCATGAGACGCGCAAGCAATTCCGCAAGCGTTTCGTTCACGGTTGTCGAGTATTCCAGTTCGTCCGTGAAGTAGGGCTTGAATATCGCCTGAAAGTCTATGGCTTTAGCCCTGTCGAAATATGCGTTCAGGCATGCCTTCACGTCAGGGCCTGTGCATACAGGTTTCTCCAATTCCCCGCTGTAATTTTCGCAAAGGGTGAGATAGAAGAGTATTTTGCCGGTGAGGTTATAGAAGGCAAACTTGGCCAGTACCTCATCCGCATCCACTTTTTCCGCTTTGCGTGATGATTTCTCAAGAATCTTCAGAGTTGCGCTCTCATATGTGCGCCACTCGTTGTATGCCTCCTTGAAATCCGCATTATCGGATTTGGCATCGATGATAGCCTCTCTAAACTGGGGGATGATGATTTGAGCAACTTTCCGCACGCAGTCTATAACATTCCCCGAAATATTCAATGCCGGCCGCAGGTGTCCGTCGTGCATGAGCTGTTCGAGGTCATGCAGTATTTCCTTAAGCTGTAACTTGAGTCGTGCTTCATGTTTCAGGTAGCATACGCGATCAGCCATATCCTCTCGGCAGTTGATGCCCTCGATTTTAGAATACTGCTTGATGCACGTCAGCGTGTCGATGCTGTAATGGTCCTTATCCACACCCCATATTACGGCTTCCATGCCGTTCCATGTCACAAACGAATCGGATTGAAGCCTGCGGGCTTTTTCGAGTGCGTTTTCCAGCATCTCGCGATCGTCCACCGGCGTATCCGGAAATTTCAGTTCCCAGCCGTTGAAGACGATACCGGATATCTTGTCCGTGAACAGCAGGATGTCCGGAAACTTCGTGCGTCCCGTCTCCGCCTTCAGGCTGCTGTCGTTGGTGGCGTCCTGAAAGACGGTGGTACGGTTTTCAATAGCTGATTTTATCCAACCGATGATTTGGCCCGCCCATGCTCTCTCGTTCCATTTGATTTCAGCCATGATTCTCCTCTTCCCTGCATTTTGCAAGACGCTCGCGGCAAACCTTTATGTAGTCTGTCTCTTCAACTTTATGCAGTAAAGCGTCCTTATTTTTTTCTATGCCTATATAACGGCGTCCTTCAAGCGCAGCGGCAACCAGAAAGCTGCCGCTTCCGCATGCGTTGTCCATCACGATATCGCCCGGGTTGGTGTAAGTGCGGATCAAGTAGCGGCCAAGCTCCACGGGCTTCTGTGTAGGATGATATACGGGGCCCTCTGACTCGGCAGTCTTTATATATAGAAAGTCTTCCAAGGGCTGTTCCTCCAAGAATACGACATCGTTAGGGTATCTCAGGCCGTCGCTCTTGACGCGGATAGCCTGGAAATCGCCGTAGCTTCCCGTAAGCTGATTTTTCCGTACGCCCTTGTCGTAGCTCTCGCCCTGTATCATCTGAGGATTATACACCGGCTGCTTCTTGTAGAACACGCATACGTCCTCGTGTTTTCGCAGAGGTTGCTTTTTGGCGTTCAGGAAATTTGTAGACTTGGATTTGATCCACACGAATTTGTATTTGAACCACTTCTCGTTGCTCAGAATCAGCTTGGCCGTAAAGATTCCCTGCGATGTGAGCACAATCACACCGTTGTCCTTGATGATACGCTTGTATTCCGCCCATAGTGCGTCCAGGTCAATCACGGAGTCCCATTTGTTCTGCGTCGTGCCATACGGAAGATCACACAGAATCATATCGACGGATTTGCTCGGAATCTGTGGCATAAGATTCAGACAATCATCCTCAAAAACCCGGTTGGTAAAATAGTCGATATTGCGCCGTTTCATTTTTCTGTGGTCCGTGCTTTGATTTTCATCCACAAAAATACAAAAAAAATTGTGTCTTTCCGGGAAAATGAGTAATTTTGTACGCAATAAACCCACATCATTCTTCGTATGTCATTTATTGCTGATAGAGTTGAGATGGATGGTCTCACCTTCGACGACGTCCTTCTGATTCCCGCTTATTCCGAGGTCCTCCCTCGCGAAGTCAAGCTCACCTCCCGTTTTTCACGTAACATTACCCTCAATGTGCCCATCGTGTCCGCAGCTATGGACACGGTCACTGAAGCTGCGCTCGCTATCGCTATAGCACGTGAGGGTGGCATCGGTGTGATTCACAAAAACATGCCCATTGAGGAACAGGCCCGTCAGGTCCACGCCGTAAAGCGCGCCGAGAACGGCATGATCTACGACCCCGTGACGATTCTCGCCGATGCTACGGTCGGCGATGCGCTCCGCATGATGCAGGAATATCACATCGGCGGTATTCCCGTTGTGGATGAGGATGGTATGCTCAAGGGTATTGTCACCAACCGCGATCTGCGCTTCGAGCGCGACCTTCGTCGTCCTGTTAGCGAGGTCATGACTTCCGAGAATATCGTCACGACCACGCAGAGCACCAACCTCGAGGAAGCCGCAGAAATCCTGCAGCAGCATAAGATCGAGAAGCTTCCCGTTGTCGATGCCGACGGTCGTCTCGTCGGGCTGGTTACATATAAGGATATCACTAAGGCCAAGGACAAGCCCAATGCATGCAAGGATTCCCTGGGACGCCTTCGCGTCGCTGCCGGCGTGGGCGTTACCGCCGATTCCATGGAGCGCGTGGATGCCCTCGTGGCCGCCGGTGTCGACGCTATTGTCATCGACACTGCCCATGGTCATAGCCGCGGTGTAGTCGGCGTCCTTAAGGCAGTAAAGGAGAAGTATCCACATATCGATGTCGTAGTTGGCAATATCGCCACGGGTGAAGCTGCCCGTTATCTTGTAGAAGCCGGCGCCGATGGCGTTAAGGTTGGTATCGGTCCGGGTTCGATCTGCACCACGCGAATCATTGCCGGTGTCGGTGTTCCACAGCTTTCCGCTGTCTACGATGTTGCCAAAGCGCTTGAAGATACGGATGTTCCTCTGATCGCTGACGGCGGTATACGTTATAGCGGCGATATCGTGAAGGCTCTCGCCGCAGGCGCCCATGCAGTGATGCTCGGAGGTATGCTTGCAGGCGTTGAGGAATCTCCCGGCGACACTATCATCTACAATGGCCGTAAGTATAAGACATACCGCGGTATGGGTTCTCTTGAGGCCATGGAAAAAGGCTCGAAGGACCGCTACTTCCAGGCAAACGAAACCGATGTCAAGAAGCTTGTCCCCGAAGGCATCGCCGCCCGTGTGCCTTATAAAGGCTCCCTTTACGAAGTCGTTTATCAGATGCTTGGCGGCCTGCGCTCAGGCATGGGATATTGCGGCGCCAAGGACATCGATGCCCTTCACAAGGCCCGCTTCACCCGAATCACCAACGCCGGCGTTGCTGAAAGCCATCCCCACGACGTAGCCATCACCAGCGAAGCCCCCAACTACTCCGCAGTCCACTGATAGTCAATATAACATACAAAATAAAATCGGTCGGAAATTTTCCGACCGATTTTATTTTTCATTCTTGTAGATGTCCGGAATCAGCGGGCGGCGAAGGTTGCGCCGGCGAGCTGCTGATATGCCATAAGGCCGGCCTGCGAAACTTCTACAGTGCGCCATTCGCGACCGCCATCCACGGGAAGGCTCACGTGCGTGTCGTCTACAAATGTGAAGAGCACACCGCGGGCTGCGCCGTTGTTGATGTCGTAGTTCCAGCTCTGTTCTTCTTCGTTGAAGTCAAGGCGCACGATGGAGCCGTCTGTCTCGCCCTTGATGGTATAGCCTTCGCCGTCCCACTTCACGAGATAGCGCTCGCCATTGGAGCCTTCAAGCACCTTCTGACCGGAAGCAATGGGGTTGGAGCCGCTCCAGAATTCGATACTGTTCAGAACCAGCACATCTGCCAGACCGCACACTTCATAAACGGGAAGAACCCAGAACGCGAAGAACACGAGTTCGTTCAGAAATTTATTGCTGATGTTCTGGTTCCATGTCAGCAGACGGTTCGAAAGGGCAAATGAACCAATGCACGAGCTGGAAAGCATCGCGCCGCAGAGCAGGCACACAAGTCCTACGGTGAGCTTGGTTTTTCTCATTGGTGTTGGATTGATTAGTGAATAATGTATTGTTACAGTATGGATTAGCTTTTTCTATCAGGCGGGGATTTCACGTCGGGCCTGATCATAGAAGTTCGTGATCTGTTTCACGTAGGCCACGGTCTCAGTCGCCCGGCAATACCCGTAGCGAACATCATCCGATCGGTAGACCTTGGGATTCATTTTCATCATTAGCGCCTTCTCCACATTGCCGTCCCATTTCTCGGGATCGAGACCGTTTTTCTTGGCCAGGGATATGGCATCATAAATGTGGGCTATGCCTACGTTGTATGCCGCAATTACAAACTTGAGCCTTTCGCCATCCGATGGGACGTATGGCTTCAGATAGCTGTCAAGGTCGTTTATCAGCGCCGAAGCTACTTTCACGCTCGTTTCAGGATTGTTCAGGCTCTTGGGATTCGTGCGATAACCCCTGGCTGTCGAAGGCATGACCTGCATCAGTCCGCGAGCACCGACCCACGACCGCGCATTTGCATTGAACTTACTCTCCACATATGCCTGCGCTGCCATAAGTCGCCAGTCCCAGCCCACGGTAGGAGCGTATTGCTTGAAAAGGTTGTCGTACTTGGATATGTAGCCTTTCGAAAAGTCAAAACGCACGCTGGGAACAAACTTTGTCTGCTCGTAGTAGCGCTTCAGCAACTCGTCGTTGATTTCCTGTGGACCGGCCTGTGCAAACCATGCATCTATGCTGTCTGCAAGCCATTGGTTCTTGGGCGAAACAGCCCACGCCGAACGCTGCGGGAAGCTTACGGGTACACTCACATCCAGATCAGGATAGAAAGTGGCGTTCAGTCGTGCGATGTCGCTGTCTACTATCGTGAGCGGAAGCTCCCCGTTGCTCACCATGCCTATGAGGTCCTCGGTGATTATCGAGTCGGCGTTCACCTCATGGATGCGTATGCCTCCACCAAGTTCCGTGTCGAGATTCTGCATACGGCGGAGGAATCGGGAATCGCTTTCCACATACACGTCCTTCCCGACAAGTTGAGTCACGTCCGTGATCGGAGCCTCGCCGCGGATTTTAGGCTGCACAAGCACTTGCTCTGTCGTCGTCTCTGGACCACATGGAATAGCGTAGTTCTGATAATGGGCCGTCACAGGCACCTCATATGCTATCAGGTCGATTTTGCCCGAATCAAGCATTTCCACGGCCCGGGTAAGGCTTGGAACAACTTTCAGGTCAAGCACCATACCTTTCTGTCGGGCCAGCGAATCCACCAGCGTGTAATCGTAGCCCATAGGCTCGTCGCGGTATATAAAGTAGCTTGTCGGGCCATAAAGCGTGGCAACGCGCAATGTATCGGGCAGTGTGCCCTCCGTGCCTCCTCCTGCGGATTGGGTGTTTCCCGTGCACTGTGTGGAAAGAAGCATTGCACCCGCAGCCATTGCCGCGAGAAACGCTTTGGAGAAGATCGAGGGCTTGGATTTCATGTCTGTCGCGTTAGGTCAATATTCAAAGGTGCCGTGAGCGCCGGTAATGGTCAGCCGGTTGATTTCGGCTGCCTCAACGCGACCCACTACCTGCGCCGGGATGCCGTAGCATTCCGCAATTTCTATTATGCGGTCGGCGTAGCGGGGTTCAACGTAGATTTCCATGCGGTGGCCCATGTTGAACACCTTGTACATCTCCTTCCAGTCCGTTCCGCTCTGCTCTTGAATGAGTTTGAACAGCGGCGGCACTGCAAAGAGATTATCCTTTATAACGTGTGCTCCATGTACAAAGTTCATTATCTTGGTCTGCGCGCCGCCCGAGCAGTGCACCATGCCGTCGATAGCGCCTCGCATGTCGCTGAGAATAGCCTTGATGACAGGAGCATAGGTGCGGGTTGGGGACAGCACGAGTTTTCCGGCACATACGGGCGCCCCTTCCACTTTGTCCGTCAGGCCGCAATGTCCGCTGTATACGAGCTCCACGGGCAGGCCGTTGTCATAGCTTTCCGGATATTTTTCGGCAAGAGAGTGTTCGAACACATCGTGTCGTGCGGACGTCAGACCATTGGAGCCCATACCGCCGTTGTATTCGTGCTCATAGCTTGCCTGGCCGTAGCTTGCGAGACCTATGATTACGTCGCCTGCATGTATGCGGGCGTTATCAACAACATCCTTGCGACGCATGCGGCAGGCTACGGTCGAATCTACGATTATCGTACGCACCAAGTCACCGACATCTGCGGTTTCGCCGCCTGTCGAGTAAATCCCGACACCTTGTGCACGCAACTCTTCGAGAAGTTCCTCCGTGCCGTTGATGATTGCGGCGATTACTTCGCCGGGCACGAGGCGCTTGTTGCGTCCTATAGTCGATGAAAGAAGTATATTGTCCGTCGCACCCACGCACAGCAGATCGTCGATATTCATTATCAGTGCATCCTGGGCGATGCCCTTCCATACACTTAGATCTCCGGTCTCGCGCCAGTAGATGTAGGCAAGAGAACTCTTGGTGCCCGCTCCGTCGGCGTGCATTATGTTGCACCACTCGGAATCCCCGCCAAGATAGTCCGCCACTATTTTGCAGAATGCCCCGGGATAGAGACCCTTGTCGATGTTCTTTATAGCGTTGTGCACATCTTCCTTTGATGCCGAAACGCCTCGGAGGTTATAGCGCTGATCGTCCATGATATGTATGTATAATTGTGTTTCTTATTTCAGATTAGTCAATTTCTTGGGATCGCCCACAAGCCACACCAGATCCCCGGGCTCGAACACGAGATCGGGCCGCGAGTCGATGTGTTCTTCCCCGCGGTCCACAGCCACGACAAGCGCGTCGTAGCTGTCGCGCAGATTGGAGTTCCTGGGAGTCTTTCCGGCCAGAGGTGAGTGCTCGGTCAGCAGTATGCTTGTAAGCTGGGCATTGTTTTGCGAGCCACTGCTAACTGCATTGCCGCTAAGCTCCTTTTCGAGGTCGGGAAGGATTTTTGCAATCTGTTCTTCCGTTCCGATTACACCGACTGTATCGCCAGGGAACAGTCGTTCCTGACCTCCCGGGATGGGGATAGTGCATGATCCGCGTTGAATGCTCACGATATTCACCCCGTAGCGATGGCGGAGATTGGAATTCGCAAGACGCTCTCCGGCAAAGTCACAACCGGTGCCTACGGTAATGTAGGCCAGATGCAGGTCGCCGACCACGGAGTTGTTCTTGCCCGAGCGCCTAAGTTCGCGCTCGTTGAGGTTGTCTATGAAGCGCGTCTCGATACGAGCCATACTCTTGCGCAGCCGTCGCGAGAAGAAGAAGGCGACAAGAATCACTACAACAGCGGCAACAAGCACTCCCACACGCTTGGAATACACCTCCGAAACGACGCTTATCACGAAGAATAGCGCGATCAGAAACCGGAAGATATTCATCACCGTACGCGGAAGCGCATTGATGGACGCGCGAGCCTCCGCCACTCCGTTTTCTTCGGAGGATGCACTCAGAGGCTGCATCAGAGCCATGATAAAGGGCGACATGGCCGCCAGTGTGATGATGGCGCAGGCAAGATTGCCATATTCGCCCACGAGTCCCCGCATATACGGCAGCAGATATTGGTTGCTTAGGAGTATGATGCCGGTGAGCACCACGGAATACAGTGCCGTACGCCATAGATAGCGTTTCAGAACCGGTTTCCATGATGCACCTGCCGCCTCATTCTTCTCCACATCCTTGTGGTAGCGCTCGATCAGGAAGTGCAGACGCTGTGGAAGGTGTCTTTCCACAAAGTTGTAGAAAGGCACGGATGCCTTGATGAAGAATGGTGTGGTGAATGTGGTTATTACGGATACGGCTACGACTATCGGATAGAGAGTGGGCTCGAGCACACCGAGACTCATGCCCAAGGATGCGATGATGAAGGCAAATTCGCCTATCTGTGTAAGCGAGAAGCCGCTTTCGATTGCCACCTTCAGCGTCTGGCCCGTAACAAGCATGCCGGCTGTGCCGAAAATTATCATACCAACGATTACAACCAGCGAGAGAATGAGTATCGGCAACCAGTAACCCGCGAGAATGTCCGGCCGTACCATCATGCCAACGGAAATAAAAAATACCGAACCGAAAAGGTCTTTGATCGGGGTCACCACGTGTTCGATGCGTTCAGCATAGCTTGTGCCGGCAAGAATCGAACCCATGACGAATGCGCCAAGAGCCATAGAGAAGCCGCAGTAAACCGAGAATACGGCCATGCCGAGACACAGACCCATCGACACTACAAGCAGGGTCTCGGAATTGAGGAAGCGGCGGATACGGTTCAGCATCGAGGGAAGGAGATAAACACCGACAGCGAACCATATCAGAAGGAAGAATACGAGTTTGCCTATGCTCAGCAGCAGTTCCGAGCCTTCAACGCTGTTATTGATGGCTATCGAAGACAGGAGCACCATCATCACCACGGCAAAAAGATCCTCCACGATAAGCACCGCAAGAACGAGCGACGCGAATTTCTTTTGTCGCAGTCCGAGATCCGTAAAGGCTTTGATGATAATGGTCGTAGAGCTCATCGACAGCATACCTCCTAAGAACAGGCTGTTGATAGTATTGAAATGCAGGACGTGACCTATCGAAAAGCCCGCACCCATCATGCCTGTGACAACGATCAATGCCGTAACGACGGCCGAACCGCCTGAGTTCAGAAGCTTCTTGAAACTGAATTCAAGTCCAAGAGCGAACAGCAGGACAACAATACCTATTTCTGCCCAGAAGTCAATGTTTTCTTCCGTGGTCACCGACGGAAGATATTCGAAGTGCGGACTCGCGAGGAAGCCGGCCACAATGTAGCCCAGCACAACAGGCTGCTTAATCCATTTGAACAGCACCGTCACCACAGCTCCTAACAGCAGGATAAAGGCAAGGTCGGTAATCAGACTTTCAGTATTCATTTCTTGTCTTGTTCTTGGGTATTGCTCTGGTCGGTTTTGAAATCAGATGCTTAATTGGTTTGCAAGAGATATTGCCTTGGTTGGATGCAGTTTTTCCAGCTGGGTGAAGAGCGCTATGTAGTCAGTGGTCTCACGCACGAGCACCACGAGATTCAGCCTCGTCTCCTGTGCGTCGAAATCATAGTCCACATAGAAGTTTTGAAGCGTCACCCTGTTGCGTTTCAGCAGATCGCGGTAATCCGCGATATCCTGCACGATTCCTTCGAGGCGAAGGCGGATGATGCGGCTTTCCGAACCCTTGCTCACGTGCTGCTCCATGCGTTCCAGCTCCACCAGAATAAACAGGATCAGAGCTGTTGCGATTATGGAAATCAAGTACATACCCACGCCCACCGTGAGTCCGATCGCAGCTATCATCCATATTCCGGCAGCAGTCGTCAGTCCGCGGATAGAGCCCTTCATCTGTATGATGGCGCCTGCGCCCAGAAAGCCTATTCCCGTGATTACCTGAGCCGCAATTCGTCCCGGGTCGCCGTTCTTGAGCCCCATGTATTCCTGCGGCACGTATATGCTCAGAATCATGGCCAGCGTGGCTCCCATGGCGATGAGCGAGAATGTGCGCACGCCCGCCGCCTGCCCCTTACGCTTTCTCTCGTAGCCTACCAGAGCCCCGAGGAGCATGCTGAGACAAAGCTTGAACACCGAGTTGAGCGTATTCACCTCGATGGCTGTTATTTGTCCGTATATGATTTCGAATATATTCATCATCCGCAGATTCTGTGGATTATCAGTTCAGAGTGAAGCTCCGCGACACCAGGCGGTAGTTGTCTGCAAAAAGTTCTACCGTGTATTCTCCGGCCATCAGGGGCGTGTCTACGTCCCAGTAGATTGTTACGCCGCCGATTTCCTCACCGGCATATTCTATCGTTTTCCTCGCCGTGCAGGGCACACTTGCGCCTTCGAAAGAGAAGCTGCCGCCGTTGCCAAGAAGCTGCCCCGATGGCGACACGATGCGAGCATAGATAGTCTTCTCGCCCACGGGGGTCGAGTTGTTCTGAGGAATCGTAAAGCGGATCATCAGCTGCGTAGCCTTCTGGACCTTCTTTTCAGCCTTGCCTTTCTTGTTCAGAGCTGTCAGCGATACACCTGTCACATTCAGCTTTTCGGCCAGTGTCATACGCTCCGAGAGAACTTCATTGCGTCTCGAAGTCTCAACCACCTGCGAGTTCAGCTTCTGGTTCTGTTCCTTGATCTCTTCGTTTTCCGAACGTAGAGCCGCGTTCTCCTTATTCAAGCGGTCGATTTCCTCGACATAATGGCGCAGCAGCGCACGCAGAGTGTCGATTTCATTGCGTAACTTGGCGATTTCGGCTGCGCTCTTTTGTTTCTGATTCTTGAGCTCCTGCTGCAGTTTCTCAACCTGCAGGCGCGCGGCTTCATATTTCTCCGAAAGCTCGCGCTTGATGGAATCGTTCTGAATGTATTGCCGCGAATTCTCGAATTGCGCGAACTCGGCATCCAGTTCCGCGCTTTCTCGTTCCAGATCGCGGGTAGCGGCATCAAGAAGTATCTGTTCCTTTTCCGCCTGAGCCTCCTCAAGAGCCTTGGAAGCGCGGATGGATGAGAATACGAAAAAGCCGGCCACGAGTGCAAGCACGGCGCATACGGCAATAATAATCATCATCATCCGACGGGTCGACGCGGGTGCAGCCTCCGTGCGGCGCACTTCTTCGCGAGCTGCCTGAGGCATCTCGGGCTTGTTCATTTCGGGTGTATCGCTCATTGTCTCTAACTATGTTCGGTTTTAAAATACAAAGATACGAAATAATCCCGAAAAACGTAGCTTTGCCGCAGGCGATTTGCATAAAAAACGCATCGCGGGGCTGCCTCGGCTATTGCTCTTCAAGCGTGGTGGACACGTATACGCTCCGGTTGGCGAGCGCTTTTATGCCCGAATCCTGATGCGTCACCATCAGGATTGTTGTCCCCCGTGCTTTCTCGACCTTCAGTATTTCCGTCATCATGGCTTCTGAACGCCGGTCGAGATAGCTCATGGGTTCGTCAAGAATAAGCACGTCAGGCGATCCGGTAAGTGCCCGCGCTATAAGTGCCCGCTGTAATTGTCCGCCGGACAGACGTCCGATCGGGCGGTCGCGCAATACATTCATTTCCGTGCGTTTCAGAGCTTCATCCGCGGCTGCTTTCTTCTCATGAATGCTTAGATCTCCGGCCAGAAGCGCCGACATCACCACCTCTTCAACACTGATGGGAAAGTGCGAATCGACACTTGTTTTCTGCGGCAGGTAACCCATGCGGATGTTGCCTCGTTCGATCATTCCGCAACTTGGCTTAAGGAGCCCTAAAATCAAACGCAAAAGCGTGGTTTTTCCACCTCCGTTCGGTCCGGTAATGACAAGGAACTCACCTTTTTGCACACGCAGATTCACCGCACGCAGGATTTCACGGCCGTCACGACGCAGTCCTACGTCCCTAAGTTCCAGAATGATGTTATCGTGTGAGTTCATCGACAATAAGTTCCATCTGGCCCTTCCAGTCTTCCGACAGCGGGGTTATTATCACCAGGCGCGAGCCTATCCTTTCATTCGCAGTCTCCGCTTGGCGGGGGTCATACTCCCTCTGAAGGAAGAAGACACGGGTCCCTTCCGCCGCAGCGGAATCGCTTAGCTCCTTCATCCGTTTGGCAGAAAGCTCCTTATGTTCCTGCCCGAGGGCTATCTGTTTCAGTCCGTAATCGCGCGCGAAATACGAGAGCGAAGGATGCCACACGGCGAAACTCCTTGACGGTGCATTCTCCAGCCGCGTACGGAAAGCCTGGTCCATACTGTCGAGTCGGGCCTGCAACTGCATGGCGCGGGCGGCATATTCGGCTGCATTCGTCGGATTCAGTTCCGCGAGAGCCGCGCGGATATTTTCAGCCATAAGCGAGAGGTTCACGGTCGATGTCCATACGTGCGGATCTGCGCCGTCATGGCCGTCAGGAGTATCATGATGGTTATGCGCCTCGCCATGCGTGCCATACTCCAATTCTATACCCCGGGCCGTGTTGTACACCCGGACATCGCCTTTGAGCGATTGTGTAAGCTGATTTTCGAAAGATAGCAGACCGCCAAAATTCAGGTAGGCCAGCGATTTATCAGCCGCAAGGCGTGTCTGCATTCCTGGTTCGAACGTCTCCGGGTCCGAGCCTTTTTCAAGCACGGTAAGGATTTCGTACTCATCGCCGGCTATAGCCTTGACTAATGCAGCCTGAGGCGCAACGCTCACAGCTATACATGGCTTTTCGTTGTGCTTCGGACCGCCTGCACACGAGCCGCCTGCAACAAGCAGGCCCGCGAGTACTGTCCATATACCGAATTTCCCGATTCCTGTCATTCTTCAAGCAATTGTGCCGCCATGCTTGCGGCAGCCTTGCGGCCGTCTCCCATGGCGAGAATCACCGTTGCGCCTCCGCGCACTATATCTCCGCCGGCAAAGACCGTGGCAAGCGACGAGCGTAGATTTTCGTTGACGGAAATCGTGCCGCGTTCGGTCACGTCAAGACCATCTATATTATCGGGAATCAGTGGATTGGGTGAGACCCCCACGCTCACGATCACTTCATCGATTTCTATTTCGTCTATGGCGCCGGGAATTGCCACGGGCTTGCGACGTCCCGATGCATCGGGTTCTCCCAGGGTCATCCTCTGCACACGCATTGCACGCACGCGCCCCTTCTCGTCGCCCAGATATTCCACGGGATTGCAAAGTGTAAGGAATTCAACCCCTTCTTCCTTTGCATGCTCCACTTCTTCCACGCGTGCAGGCATTTCCGCCTCGCTGCGCCTATACACGATCATGGCCTTCTCCGCACCCATCCGCAGTGCCGTGCGCACGGAGTCCATTGCCGTATTGCCGCCCCCGACAACGGCCACACGCTTGCCGTGTGCCACCGGAGTGGCATATCCCGGGCGCCCTGCGCCCATGAGATTGATGCGGGTCAGGTATTCATTACTCGACATGACGCCTCCCAGATTCTCCCCGGGAATACCCATGAAGCGGGGAAGTCCGGCTCCGGATGCCACGAATATTCCTCGGAAACCTTCGTTGAGCAGATCATCGTAGCTAAGCGTCTTGCCTATGACGGTATTCGCGTGAAATACGACACCTGCTTTTCGTAGAGAATCCAGTTCGGCATCCACGACCTCGTTAGGCAGGCGGAATTCGGGAATACCGTACTTCAGCACACCGCCAATCTCATGCAAGGCTTCGTAGACATCTACTTTAAAGCCTCTGCGAGCCATCTCTCCGGCAAAGGACAGTCCCGCCGGTCCGCTCCCTGCTACGGCCACGCGGATATCATTGCTCACTGCGGGTTGCGGCTCCGCACTCAGACCCATTTTCCGGAGGCTACGTTCCGTATCTGCGGCATAGCGCTCGAGGTAGCCGATAGCCACTGGTTCTTTTTTCATCTTGTGGTAGATACACCGGCTTTCGCATTGGCGTTCCTGCGGACACACACGTCCACACACGGCAGGCAGAGCGCTTGTCCGACGCAGAACTTCAGCTGCCAGATCAGCGCGACCGCGCTGTATGTTTTTTATAAATGACGGAATCTCGATGCTCACGGGACATCCTTCCATACAGGTCGGGGTAGGGCAATCGAGACATCGAGTTGCCTCCAGCACGGCCTGATCTGTCGATAATCCGCAGTTCACCTCCTCGTTTAGAGTCTTTACTCTGTACGCCGGATCCAGTTGCGACATCTTCGCACGCGGTATGACCGCACGTTCTTTTGCCGTTATCTTATTGCGCAGTTCCGCGCGCCACGGCGCATTGCGGTCCGTAAGATTCTTATTGTCAGTCATACGCACGCATTCTCTTTATCATTTCATCAAAATCTACCTGATGTGCATCGAATTCCGGACCATCGACACACACGAAACGCATCTTACCTCCAACGCTCACCCGGCAGGCGCCGCACATTCCCGTGCCATCGACCATGATGGTATTCAGCGATGCAACTGTCGGCACATCATATTTTTTGGTGAGCAGAGCCACGAACTTCATCATTATCGCCGGACCTATAGTCACGACCTCCGACACCTGTTCGTTCAGAAGCACCGTTTCCAAACCTTCCGTGACAAGTCCCTTGCGGCCGGCCGAACCGTCATCGGTCATGATTATTGTTTCATCGCTATGGGCCCGCACCTCGTCTTCAAGGATGATCAGATCCTTGTTGCGGGCTGCGAGTATGGATATTACCCTATTTCCGGCCGCTTTCATTGCCTTGATTATAGGAAGGAGCGGCGCCACTCCTACACCGCCGCCGCAGCATACCACCGCGCCGTCCTCGTGTCTGGCAATTCTCGTGGCCTTGCCCAAGGGTCCGACAAGCGAGGCAAAGCTGTCGCCGGGTTCCATGGCGCAGATCTTTTCCGTACTCGCGCCCACTGCCTGCACCACCAGGCTTATAGTGCCGAGCTTTACGTCCGCATCCGCTATGGTCAGAGGGATGCGTTCACCCTTCTCATCGCAGATCACTATCACGAAGTGTCCGGCTTTTCGGGCCCGGGCAATGTCAGGTGCCTCGACTTCCAGGCGCACGACCTTGGGCGAAAAGTAGCGTTTATCAGTTATCTTATACATGATATATCCAGCGTATATTTTCTGCAAAAATACGCAAAATTTATGAATATCCCGCCACTTGCATGATTAAAG
Source organism: uncultured Porphyromonadaceae bacterium (assembly GCA_947175605.1). GTDB lineage: Bacteria > Bacteroidota > Bacteroidia > Bacteroidales > Muribaculaceae > CAG-873. The sequence continues at coordinate 752 of CAMWNH010000012.1, read as the reverse complement.
GCGTGCCACTGACTTTGTGACACGCCCTTATTGTTAGAAAAGTGTCCCGCTTGTGCAGGATTATTTGTCGGTTTTCGACACTTGTGGAGTTGTCGACACGGAAGTGTTGCCGTTGGTAGGAAGGTCATCCGCGCTCGCAACCACTTCCACCGGATAGCTTATCATGGCATTGGCCGGAGCCTTATCCACAGCGTATACCGGGCAGTAAAGTTCAAGCACGTGACGGCCGACCTTGGTTTCAGGAGTTACGGTGATTTCAAGTGCGAAAGGTTTGATGTTGCTTGCGCCTAACAGCTGATAATCCCAGTAATATGTCACCCCGCCAAGTTCAACAGCCTTGTTGCTCTCGTTGTTGACAGGCGTAACGGACTCGACTTCAAATGTCTCGCCCTGCACTACGTACACTGTTCCGTCCACGATCGTGGCGTCGTTGAATTCTACCTGGAGCGAAACGTCGGGCAGGTCATTATCGTCGTTGCAGGAACTGAAGCCAAGAATCAGGGCAAGTGATGCGAGACCCGCGAGTAAAGTTTTTTTCATGTTCATTGAGTGTGTATATATTATTAATCTTTTAGCTATGAACGTTATGGCTGTGAGAAAAGTTCATGACTTGCTGAAACAAAAAAATACGCCGATGCATGGTGCACCGACGTATTTTTTATTGAAGATCGCTTACGAATCAAAGCTGAGGACCTGCTGCTACGAGAGCCTTGCCTGCTGCGTTGTTTTCGTACTTCTTGAAGTTCTTTATG
>CAMWNH010000011.1 GCA_947175605.1 uncultured Porphyromonadaceae bacterium | reverse complement strand
GAAACACCGATAACCGCGTCTTTTCGCAACCGTCATAAGGTCCATAACTTCGCTGCATGAATCAGCAAGTTATGGACTTATCTTTTTCCGACCTTAATTTCAACTCGGTTGTAACCGACTGCTCGTGCTCTTCTTTGGTTTACGCCAGGCGGGAGGCCTGGATGATGGAAATGAGGATGGGTCGGAGGCCGCCGACGAAACATTCCACGGCTATCACCATCAGGATAAGACCCATCAGGCGCATCATCACGTTGTTGCCCGTTTCGCCCAGAAAGGATACCAGCCGTGTTGATGCTCTAAGGATGTAATATCCTAAGGCATAGATAAATATTATACTGCCGACTACGATGGCCTGCATAACGAAAGTCGATGCCTGGTCCATGAGCATGATGCCGTTGGCGATGGCGCCCGGGCCGCAGAGCATGGGGATGGCGAGCGGCGTGACGGTGATGTCGCGGGCATAGGCCTGCTCCTCCTCCTCGCTCATTTTCGTGCTCTTGTACTGTGCGTTGAGCATATCGAAGCCTATCTTCATGATGATGACGCCCGCGGCGATACGGAAGCCGTTGGTGCTGACGCCGAAAAGCTTGAATATCACCTGTCCGCAGAAGGTGAACCCCAACAGGATGACGATGGCGATTAGCACGGCGCGCTTGAGTATCGAGCGGCGTTGCGCATTGTCCATCTCCTTGGTTATCGACAGGAAAACGGGCATCGTGCCCAGAGGATTAGTCAGCGAGAAGAAGGACGTGAGGCAAAGGAAAAGAAAAGGAAAGATGCTTTCGTCTAACATGGCATGGATAGCTTTTTCGCCCGCAAAGATATAAAAAATTCAGATAGCTAAGGGCCGTTTCACCATTAAATTTTGCCCCCGGTGTAATATTCCGGTCAGAATCGCGTCTATTAAGTGTATGGAAAATATTCTCATAGCCGAAAACATTACCAAGGAATTTACCGGCCACCGTGCGCTTGACGATGTGAGCATCGAAGTGCCCCGAGGCAAGGTCTACGGTCTTTTAGGTCCGAACGGCGCGGGCAAGACCACGCTTATACGCATCATCAACCATATCACGGCTCCCGACAGCGGACGTGTCATTTTCAACGGCCATGAGCTCACGGCCGCCGACACGGCTCACATAGGATATCTGCCCGAGGAGCGCGGCCTGTATAAGAAAATGAAGGTGGGCGAGCAGGCTCTGTTCTTTGCCCGCCTCAAAGGCTTGTCGCGCCAGGAGGCCACCGTACGCCTCAAGGAATGGTTCGAGCGTCTGGAGATATCCGACTGGTGGGACAAGAAGGTCGAGGAGCTCTCCAAGGGCATGGCGCAGAAGGTGCAGTTTATCGTGACGGTGCTTCATCGTCCTCAGCTGCTGATCTTCGACGAGCCCTTCTCGGGGTTCGACCCCATAAACGCCGGTGTGCTAAAGCGCGAGATTCTCAAGCTGCGCGACGAGGGTTCCACGGTCATTTTCTCGACCCACAACATGAGCTCCGTCGAGGAGCTGTGCGAGAACATCACGCTCATCAACCGTTCGCACAATATCCTTTCCGGCCCCGTGGCGCGCATCCGTGAGGAATTCAGCGACAATGCCTGGGAGCTGGCTTATGTGGGCTCTCCCGAGGCTCTGCAGACCGCAGCCGAGGGCGCGGGCGCCAACATCACCCTCACCGGAATCGACCCCATGGGCAATGCCATGGCCACGCTGCGCATGCCCTCGCCCAAGGATGTCCGCAATGTGCTCGGCGCTGTCAACGGTGCCGTCGACATCCGCTCATTCACGCCTCATATCGCGTCGATGGACGATATTTTCGTTCGCGCCGTGGAAATGTCCAACCAGCAACAGCAATAAACCACCGTGTCATCAGTAAACCTTATCATAGCCCGCGAATATCTTGAGCGGGTGAAGCGCAAGAGCTTCATTATCACAACCATCCTCATGCCGCTGCTAATGCTCCTGCTCATGGCGGCGCCCACGCTCATCATGCTATTCTCCTCGCCCGAGGAGCGGCGCATCGCCGTGATAGACGATTCGGGTGTGATCGCCCCCCAGCTGCGGAGCACCGAGGAGCTCAGTTTCGTTGTCGCCGATCAGCCCCTGCCCTTGCTGCGCGAGGACGAGAGCTTCGCCGGCATACTGGTGATTGAATCCGGCATCGTGGGCGAGAAGGCCCCGTCGGCCGTGCTGTACACCCATGGAGCATCGTCGATCATGACCGAGCAGCTTATCGCGCAGCAGATTTCCGACGCCATCGAGAATCAGCGCATCAAGGCCTACGAGATAGATAATCTTCGCCAGATTCTCAACGAGATAGAGGCCGATGTGACGCTCTCTACCGTGCGTATCGACAAGTCCGAGGACGCCGAGACGTCCTCGCTCGTCTCCTATGTCATGGGTCTGATAATGGACATGCTTCTCTACATGTTCATCCTCATCTACGGCCAGATGGTCATGACATCGATCATCGAGGAGAAGAGCAACCGCGTGCTGGAGATTGTGGTTTCGAGCGTCAATCCTACCGCGCTGATGGTAGGCAAGATCGTGGGTATCGGACTCGTGGCCATCACGCAGATCGTCATCTGGGGCGTGCTGCTTGCCGTGGCTTCCGCATGGGCGCTTCCGGCGCTGGGTTCGGCCGTGACGGCCGTGAACGATCCCGAGCTTGCCGGCGTGATGTCGCAGCTTGGCGATCCCGCGTGGCTTGCCTCGCTCTTCGGCTGGCTGGTGCTGTTCTTCATCGGCGGCTACCTGTTCTACTCGGCCATCTGGGCCGCCATCGGCTCGTCGGTGGACAATATTCAGGATGCCTCGCAGCTCAGTTCCATCGCCACGGTTCCCGTGATTATCGGCATAGTTTGCTCGATGAGCGTCGTGCAGGATCCCGACTCGACCATGGCCATGTGGGTGTCGATGATACCCTTCACCTCGCCCATGACCATGATGAGCCGTCTGCCTTTCGGCATCCCCCTGTGGCAGATTCTTACGTCGCTGGGCATACTCTATCTGTCGTTCATGGGCCTGATATGGCTTGCGGCCAAAATTTACCGCGTGGGCATCTTCATGTACGGCAAGAAACCCACGTTGGCCGACCTCATCCGCTGGGCAAGGTACAAGTGATTTTTTTGCAAAGAAGGAATTATTGTTTTATCTTTGCAAATCAATACCAACTTACTTAATTCCTCTCAACGGAACATGTCAGAAATCAAATGCATAGGCATTCTCACGTCCGGGGGCGATGCTCCCGGCATGAATGCCGCCATACGCGCCGTGACGCGTTCGGCAATATTCAGCGGACTTAAAGTGAAGGGCATATACCGCGGCTACCGCGGTCTGATCACCGACGAAATCGTCGACTTCAAGACCCAGAACGTGTCCAATATCATACAGCAGGGCGGCACTATCCTCAAGACGGCGCGCTGCAAGGAATTCCAGACGCCCGAGGGCCGTCAGCTGGCCTACGACGTGCTGCGCCGTCACGAGATCGACGCTCTGGTGGTGATAGGCGGCGACGGTTCGCTGACCGGTGCGCGCATATTCGCCAACGAGTTCAATTTCCCAATCATCGGCCTCCCCGGCACGATCGACAACGACCTCTACGGCACGGACACCACCATCGGCTACGATACGGCCCTGAACACCATCATGGAGTGCGTCGATAAGATCCGCGACACGGCCACGAGCCACGAGCGCCTCTTCTTCATCGAGGTCATGGGCCGCGATGCCGGCTTCCTGGCGCTGAACGGTGCCATCGCATCCGGCGCCGAGGCAGCCATTATCCCCGAAATATCGACGGAGGTGGACCAGCTTGCCGAGCTGATTCAGAACGGCTTCCGCAAGAGCAAGAATTCCTCGATCGTTCTCGTGGCCGAGAGCCCCGTCACCGGTGGTGCCATGGGCCTTGCCGAGCGCGTGAAGAACGAGTACCCGGGCTACGACGTGCGTGTGTCCATCCTCGGTCACCTGCAGCGTGGCGGCTCGCCCACGGCCCACGACCGTATCCTGGCCTCGCGCATGGGCGCGGCTGCCATCGACGCGCTCATGGAGGACCAGCGCAACGTGATGATAGGCATCAAGAACGACGAGATCGTGTACGTGCCCTTCTCCAAGGCCATCAAGAACGACAAGCCCATCAACCGCGAGCTTCTCAACACACTTCGCCGCCTCTCCATCTGATCGGGGCGCGCGTCGACCATTCGATAATCTTTTACCTGAAAATGAAATTCAAGCACACTCTGCTTGCCGCGATAGCTGTCGCGGCAAGTTTTTTCGCCTCAAATGCCGCCGTTCCCGCCGGATACTATTCCGGCTGCGAGAACAAGAGCGGCAAGGCTCTCCTGCAGGCGCTGAACACGACCGTGGGACCGCACACGACCGTTGGCTACGACGACCTGTACGACCTGTACAAGACCTCTGACGTGCGCGCCAACGGCCTGATCTGGGACATGTATTCCACCAAGGAATGGCCTACGGGCAGCCAGCACTGCGGCAACTACTCCAATATCGGCGACTGCTACAACCGCGAGCATTCGATGCCCAAGAGCTGGTTCAGCAACGCGAAACCGATGTACAGCGATGCCTTCCACCTGTATCCGACAGACGGCAAGGTGAACGGTCAGCGCTCCAACTATCCTTACGGCGAATGCGCCGGAGGCACGCGCCTGCCCGACAATAAGGGCGTGCATGCGCTGGGGCGCCTCGGTGCCTCGACGTTCCCGGGCTACACGGGCACGGTGTTCGAGCCCGATGATGAGTACAAGGGCGATTTCGCACGCTCGTACTTCTACATGGCCGCGGCCTACAACGATCGCATCGCCTCGTGGTCCTCTCCCATGCTTGCCGGCAATAACTTCCCGGCTTTCTCGCCGTGGGCAGTCGAGCTGCTGTTGAAGTGGCATCGCCAGGACCCGGTGAGCGATAAGGAGCGCAATCGCAACGAGGCCGTGTTTGCGCGCCAGAAAAACCGCAATCCCTTCATCGACTATCCCGACCTTGCGGAGCACATCTGGGGCTCGCGCAACACCTCGGCCTGGACCTCGACTGCCACTGCGCCTCCGAGCATCAATCAGCCGGCCAACGGCACTGTCGTGGATATGGGTCTCACGGCCCGTGGAGTGGCCGTGACAGGCGTCGTGACCGTGCGTACAACCAATGCCTCCGCGCCCGTGTCGCTGTCCTTCTCAGGGCGCGAATTCGAGGTGTCGCCTTCGACGCTCCCTGCGTCGCAGACCAATGCTTCCGAGGGCGCACGCGCCACCGTGAGCTTCACCGGCGATCTCGTGGGCGTCTATTCCGAAATCATGACCGTGAGTTGCGGTTCGCTCTCCTCTCGCGTTACATTCCGCGTGGAGATCGTTGACGGGCTGCCCATGCTTCCGGCATCGAACGTCACCTCCGAGAGCTTCGACGTGGTGTGGACCTATGTGGGCGATGCCGATGCCGCGGGCTGCTATACGCTGGCGCTCAGCGATGCCGACGGCAGGACTATCCCCGGCTATCCCAAGGCCGTGAATGCCGCCGCCGGGCGCTACACCGTGACGGACCTCACGCCTTCGACCGCCTACGTATTCTCGCTCCGATCGCAGACGCTGCAGTCGGTGGAGGAAAGGGTGACGACCGCCGCTCCCGTTCCGCAGGTCGATTTCTTCTTCGAGGGCGATCTGCGCTTTACGGCCGCACCCGGCGAGCCTTCAGAAATTGCCGAGCTGTGGATCGAGACGGACAATGTCGACAATGACTATTCCGTAAGCGTGAGCGCACCGTTCGAGATCTCGCTGAACAAGACGGACTGGACGCGCAGCCTCACGCTCTCGCCCGAGGACGACCGCATGTATCTGCGCGTATTCTCGCAGGAGGAAGGCGAATTCGAGAGCTCGGTGGAGGTGCGAGTGGACGATTATATCATCGACGATGCCGATGTGTATGCGCTTGTTGTGGCTCCGCAGGCCGACTTCATCGAGACTTTCGAGAATCAGGCTGCCGGAAGCTATTCGCCTCAGGACTACGAGGGCACGGCCTGCCGCTGGTACTTCGAGGATACGGGCATGTGGAGCTCCGACAAGGCTCATACGGGCAGCTTCTGCGTGCGTGGCGGCAAGAACGGAAAGGGCCTGCTGCGCATGGAGGAGGACCGCCGGCAAGGCATAGGCATGCTGCGTTTCTGGGCTCATGTGTGGGCCAGCGACGAGGCGCCCGTATTCGACGTGCTGCTTAGCAAGGATTCGGGCACTACATGGACCAAGATTGGCTCCGTGAAGATCGAGGGTCAGGACTATAAGGAGTATCACTGCGCGGTGAATGCGGCGGGCAATGCGCGCATCTGTCTGCAGCAGACGGCCGGCAAGCGATATCTGATAGACGACCTTAGTCTCACGTCGCACACTACGGGACTTGCCGATCCGACTGCTGCGCATAATCTCTGGGATGCGTGGAGCCCTGCTCCGGGCGTTCTGCGCGTGGAGGCTCTGGAGCCTTCATCGGTTAGCGTCTATGGCCTCGACGGCCGTGTGCTTGCCCGTGAGCAGGTTGTTGAGCCGGGCAGTGCGCTCGAGATTGACGGCCTTGGCGCGGATGTCTATATCGTGGTTTCCGATGATTTCTCCCGCCGTGTGCTCGTGAGATAACCGTACCTCGGACAGCTATGGATTAGCGGGGACGCGCCTTCGGGAGTGTCCCCGCTGTTTTCATATCAGGCCTGTTCCGGGTCGGGCGATGCGCCGTTCAATATATCCAAAATATCCTGCGTATATTCATGCTCCGAAGCAGCGAGCTTGGCGCGCAGCTGACGGCGTCGGTTGTAGTAATACGCCTTGTCTTTCAGTCCGCATATTACGCATATAGCCTTGGCGCTAAGAGGAGTCATGCTAAGGAGCAAAAGCACACGGTCGCGCTCGTTTAGATTGGGCAATGCTTCATTCAGCTTTGTTGCCAAGCCGTCGTGCTGTTTGTTCATATGGTCTTCCAGTATGGCTATGAACTGCGGGGACGCTAATTTCGAAAGGTGAGTTTCCAGGTCGCGCAGAACCGACAGCCTCACTCTGTCGGATGCCGTGCGCTTCTCGTAGTAGTCCTGACACACGGAATTGATGGTGTTGAACTGCTGCATCATCACCAGGTCGGGCTTCTTGTCCGAGGCCGCTTCGGATTTTTCGCTCTCTTCGATTCTGAGGTTCCGGAGTTCCGACATAAGTTCCAGAATAGTCTCTTCCTTCTCCTTCACGGCAGCGTTCATGCGTAGGCGTTTCCTCCGAGCAGCAAGTAAGAGATAAATTATTACGAGTAAAGAAATTGCAACAGCCAGCACAATCCAAGTCCTGTAGTGCCCAAGCTTGCCTTGCAGTCGGTTTGTTTTGCTAAGCTGATAGTTCTTTTCGATGTCCTTGAAGTCATTGCCTCGGCGGCAGAGCTCCATCAGCGAATCCGCCTCGATCGCGTGTATTTTTTTGAGAATACTATAAGCTTCTTCATCACGGTCACACAGGATATTCATCCAGTATTCCGAGTAAAGAAGGTCAAGAGGATTGGCGGAGGAGTCTTGTTCAAGTTTTGTTTGCTCGGCGCGAAGCGCCACACTGTCGCCTTCGGCTATGGCGATATATATAGGGAGGCGTTTGTTGTGGATATACCAATAAGGTGATAATGCATAAGAAGAATCCAAGGCTGCCTTGGCTTCTTCGATACGTCCGAAGATCAAGTACGGGCGGACCATAGATTCGAATACGTATCCCCTTAGAGTGCTGTCTGTAGCCATGGTCATAACACTGTCATACAATGCGAATGATTCATTATACTGCCACATGCTGAAGAGGCATTTGCCGGCATTGACAAGCATGTATTGAACATTTATAGGCTTTGTGGAGCTACTGAAAAGCTCCGAAGCAGTCATGTATTTTCTATAGGCATCTTCAAAATTATTGCTTCGGCAGTAATTGTCGCCAAGAAGCTCATAAGATCTGGCAAGGAAATAGTTGTCTTTTACCTCCGAAGCCATATCCATCGCTTCAAGATCAGCCAAAATGCTTGCTTTGTATTGTCCTGCAATCAACAGACATCGTGCACGGAAAAAATCGGAGAGCATAAGACGGCGGCTATCTCCTTTTTTTCGATAATAATTTGCAGCCAGTTCGATAAGAGAGTCCTTGTCCGTTTCTCGATAGAGTTTATATTCCACCCATTTTGTCACGAGAGTGTGCAGTGCACGCGTGCGCTCGGTCTTAATACTATCGAAGGGAATTGAAATGAGGATCATTTCCGCACTGTCCGGCAATGAGTCAACAATAGATTCCGCACGTTCGAGCTGTTGATGGTATTGAATGTCTCGACTATTGCATGACGAGAATACTCCGAGAATTGGAGGTAGAAAAAGTATTATAAATATAGTGAATCTGCGGGTGAACATAAGCGAAAAAATGAAGATGGACAAAAGTACGTATAATCTCTCGAATATTCAAGAAGTGTTAAGAAAGTGATAGTGTAGACGGCAAGTCTGCATACATAAGTTCTATTCAAAGGATTTGAATGATAAGAAAAGGAGTGTTTGTTATGTAACGCACTAATAATTAAATAAATACAAATAAAGCACTAATAAACAGTGTATTACAAAAGATTAATGAAATTGTTTTAACGCCACTTATAATCAATAAGTTATAGCGAAAAAGATTAATATAAATGAGCGCGAAAATTGCGTATATTTCGCGTGAAATGCATATCTTTGCAAAAATCAATCCCATATATCATGTTAAAAAAATTACGACAAACAATTCTTGCAACTTTAACACTCTTTAGCTTTTTAGCAGTTTGTGCAGACACTATTCCGCCGAAATTACCGGGTAACGGAGGAGGCGATCAACCGCCGATCGTTATTGGCGGCAGAACCGCCGATCGTCCGAGCAATGTCAATGCAAACCTAAGCGGCGATGAGCTCACCATTGTTTTTGAGCAGAGCGAAGGCCGTGTGTGGGTGGAAGTCTCGGATACTTCGATGGCACCCGTTCAGGCCGGATACTATGATAGCGAGGCGCCGATCATAATTCCCGTACATGATGCGGAAACGCCCCTGCTGATCTACATTTCCACCGAATACGGCACCGAATACGAAGGGTGGATACAGTAAAATTCAAGTAAACCCAAAATAACTATCAAAATGAAAAATTATTATCTGATTCTTCCTTTGTTGATAGGTGTCATTATCGCCGGATGCGACTCGGATGAGCCACTTACTTCGTCCATGAAGCCGTCGGATATTGAAGAATACGTCCAAACGTTAAACTCTAAGTATGCTTCTAAAGAAGATGTAAATGCTGTAGTGTCGTCAATTTTCGGAACTCCCCGATCCCGGGCAGAAGAGTCCTCTCGAGAAATATCTTTAGTAACAGGCAAAAAAAGAGAGCCGGCTTATTATATTGTAAATATGCCGGAAGATGGGGGTTTTGTACTCGTAAGTGCAGTGAAAGACTATACGCCTATCCTTGCTTACTCTACAACTGGTAACTTTACAGCAGATGCCTATACACTACCAGGGATAGCCGATTGGATCATAGATATAACTAATGCCATCGATGTAGCGTCCGAGGCTCCTGATTCAATATTGGAGCAAGCACACATTCAATGGAATGTTTTGGCCTCAAAAATGATATTTGAACAAGTAAAAGAAAATAACTTGAGCCGGTCATCAGATATAGGAGACAGGAATAATCACCCGGAATTGATCCCTATTATGGAGGATTCAATCGCATCGTGGCAAACTAAAGGCTGGGAGGTATGCTACTTTGAAGACTACGGTTTCACGAGTCCCACGCGTGAGGAAATGATCCAAAATATGCAAAGCGCAGCTGACTGGAGATATATTGAGGATGCTGCAGCATTGACGCTAATTGTTAGAAAAACAGACTTCTGGAGTAGTGGGTCTACACCGAACTTAAATGGAATAAAATGGAATCAGACAGAGCCATGGAATTACTCATATCCTCTTGTAAATGACGGACAACATGCGGTTGCAGGATGTGTACCGGTTGCTGTTGGTCAGTTTATGTATTATAATAAGTATCCAACTACATTCAATTGGAATGCAATGCGTGCAACTTATGCTACATCGGAAACACAAGCCTTCCTATTTCTTCTTGCTGATAGAATGAACGCAAATTATAATAAGAGTGATACGGGGAATAATCGTCATACATCCGTTTCTACATCAAATATGATTAATGTGCTTAAGAGTTATAGTTATACTATTTCAGAATCAAATAGATTGGATCAAGCCGGTTTCCCATGTATTGTTACGAGTGATATGAAGAAAGCCGATGGAAAAACTTCGGGTCACGCGTATCTGCTTTGTGGGTCATCATCAACAATATCAACAGAAAGTATTGATTGTTGGACTTTTACAAAGAAGAATTCTTTGAATCCGTGTTATCAACTCGATTACAATGCCACATCTACAAAGTACTATTATGTGAATTGGGGATGGGGCGGATATTGCGATGGGATATACATACATCCAGAGACTGGTCTTCCTAATAAAGAAGATTTCGTTTCAAATAAAATTACGAAATATATTACACCACGACATTAAGCATTATTCGCGTAAAACAAATAAAGAATACCCTTATGAAAAAACTTTTAATTGTATTTGCCCTTGCCTTTGCCTCTGTGCTCAGCGCGGCGGCAGGTGAACGTGGGCTTATCGTATCGTTGGATTACGAACGCTCCAATTATGACGGTCAGAAATATTCGAATGCGTTCAGGCTTGGTGCGTCCTATAATATTCCGGATCTGTCAACCGGCTTGTTTATCAGGCCCCAGGTGAGCCTGAATGAGCGTTGGGGTAATACTCACGCAGATATTATCGGTAGTTGGCGTATACGGTATAATTCCACCGGTATGGGGATTGCTTTGAAGGGAGGTTATCGGGTGTACAAGTATCTGGAATTATATACGGGTCCGGCTGTTGAATGGTATTTCTACAACAGCCACCATGCCTTTTCCAACGGATCAACTTATGCTTTTTGGGAATTTGGCGCAGGCATACCGATACAACGATTCGACATTCACGCGTCATATCGACTGCACTTGAATACTCCGGAAGAATACTTAGAAAAGAACCGCTGGTCGATAGGTGTGAGCTACCGCTTCTGACGAGCTGTAGCTGAAAGGACATTTGATAAAATATCGTGGTTAGCAGCCGATTGTAGGGGCGAGTCTTTGGCGCGTCGGATGCGGAAAATATTCAGAATGGTCGCTGATGACGTGCCGAAGGCACGGCCCTGCAAGTCGCGGCGTTTTTTGCGGAAACGCCCCTGCTGATCTACATCTCCACCGAATACGAAGGGTGGATACAGTAAAATTCAAGTAAACCCAAAATAATTATTACAATGAAAAAATTAATTTTAATCATGGCTCTTGGGCTTTTTATAAGCTCATGCAGCAACGACGAGCCTATGCATCAAGATTGTAATGAGGCTGAATCAGAAGTTGTATTACGCTCTGTTGAAGAGGCTGTTGAGCTTGCGGAAAAGCTTAATGAAGTCCGTTTTGCGAATATGGGTACACGTAGTCAAGAGAAGAATATAAAGGGAGTTGAAATTATAAGTTCACTCAACTCTCGCTCGGGTTCAGATACGTTGATTTATGCGATAAACTATGACGGAAATGAGGGTTTTACTCTTATATCTGCCGCAAAACGAGGTATAGCTGTAATCGGATATGCAGATGAGGGAAATTTTGACGAAGACGGTGCAAAGGAAAATCCGAATTTCAGTTATTATCTTGGTGAGGCCAAAGAATATGTGAACAACCAGCTTTCAATAGGTGGCCCAATTGTGAGTCCATCTTTCCCGGAGACTTTAATGCAGTCTATTTTTGTGAAAAATGACTTGAAGTGGGGACAGCGCTATCCTGAAGGGATTTACTGTCCGAATGGAATAGTCGGTTGTGCTCAGACTGCAATGGCAATAATTATGGCAAATAGGGCTGAGCCATCGTCTATTAATCTGACATACCCTGAACGTGATGTTAATAGTGTAACATTCGACTGGTCAGAAATTAGAAAACATAAGCAATCAGCAACATCATCAACTCATTTGAACTTATGCGATGCGTCTGAAGAAATTCATAAGAATATAGGAAGACTTTGTCGTGAGTTGGGATACAGAAATAAAGCTGTATATAATACTAATTCGACATCAACCTCCCCTTCTATTGTTGTTCCAACATTTAGAGCTGTTTGTCCTGCATTAACGATTACAGACTATAAAAGCTTTAATTCTACCTATTCAAATCTATGGGATGATATGTATGTATCAGATGGAGTTGCTTATTTGGTAGGATATGATATTAATGGAGAGGGTGGCCATGCATGGGTATGTGATGGAGCAGATCATTATGATACAAGTTATAAAGTGTTAAAGGTAGATGGTACATATGAGACCGTACATGAGCATGAGTACTATTATCATTTCAATTGGGGTTGGCGAGGTGATGATAATGGATATTTCGCAGCTGGAGTCTTTGATACGAGTAAGGGTAAGCCTAAGTCCCGATATGATTTTTCAAGTGGAACAAAATATTTTGTTGTTTCAAAATAATTCAATATCTTTGCAAAAAGAAAAAGAATTCCAATCATTAATCAATAATATTTTTAAATTATGAAGAAAATTTTAATCGGAGCCATTGCATTTGGAGTTATGCTGTGTTCATGCTCCGAATCGGATGGCTCTCAGAACGAGCCAAATGTGCCGGGCGAGGAGGAATCGAAGGCATATATCGATGTAGAACCTTTGGAGGCTTTGCAGTCGTGGACACCAACTGCAGCGGAGATGCAGGGGCTTGGTGCGCTCGAGGGCTTTGCTTACAATTTGAATGAAGCCATTATAGGAAACTATGATGAATTGTGGCCTCAGGATAAGACGGGAAACTATTCGGTGTCGCCTGTAAGTATTTCGGTTTTCCTTTCAGCGCTTTCGCAGTGTGTTGACGGCCAGGCCCGTGAAGATCTCTGTAAGATGTTGGGTCTGGATGAAGCTGATGCTACAGCACTTAACAACAAGTTGCTGCGCTATCTGAGTTCCGATATGGAGTCTATGCAAGTGTCGATAGCCAATTCTGTATGGCACGTTGAGGGAATGCCGATGACGGAAGACTTCAAAAGTCGGATGGCTCTACAATTCGGTGCGCCGGTAAATATTCTGGACCTCTATTCGGACGAGAGTGTCAAGGTTCTTAATGGCTGGTGTGGCGACAAGACCCATGGAATGATAAACGATATATTTAAAGAAGCGCCGGCAATGGATTTCATACTTGCCAATGCGCTGTATTTCTCGGGAAGTTGGATGAATACCTTCGCTGTTGAAAAGACTTCGAAGTGGGACTTCTCGGGGACAGCAGGAAGCTCTAAAGTGGATATGATGCACAATCCGGAGCTAATAGCTGAATATGCCAATCTGAACGGTACGGAATATATGTCGATGCCTTTCGGTTTTGGATATGAGATGAGCTTTATTGTTCCTGCATCGGGCTCTGATATGGATGAGTTCGGAAAGTCTCTTGATCCTGCTAAGATTGATGAATTGATAGCTGCCGGTAAAGGAGCGGAACTTGATTTTCGCCTTCCGCGCTTTAAGGACAATCATCAAGCGGATATAATGGAAATTTTGCTGTCGCTCGGATATCCTGCATATGACATGCCTACTCTGGAAATGACAGGCTTATCGTCATATCCGCTGCGTGCTAATGGTTCAAAAGTGCTCCATGCCACAGCTCTAAATGTAAACGAGAAAGGTGCGGAAATGGCCGCAGTAACCATTGGAGAATGGGATACGTGGCCCGGAGATGTTCCCGAGTTTGAACATGTGGAAATGACCATCGACCGTCCTTTCTACTATATCCTACGTAATACGAATTGCGATGCGGTGCTGATGATAGGCCGAGTATGCAATCTTTAATACAGCTTTTTCAAAATAGACCTTTGTCATGTGCTTCGTGCACAAAATATGTGGTTAGCAGCCGATTGTAGGGGCGAGCCTTTGGCGCGTCGGATGTGGAAAATATTCAGAATGGTCGCTGATGACGTGCCAAAGGCACGGCCCTGCAAGTCCGGCGCGCGGGATATATCAGGATTAATCGGGATTTATCATGATTAATCTTGATTTATCATGATGGGATGTGGTGGTGTGATAAAAAAATCCGCAGGGGTGGGCCTGCGGATTTTTTTATGGTCGGTGGGATGGGGGACGCTTTAGTTGACGCGGAAGCGGTCGGTGCCGTCGCGGAAGAAGGCGACGGTCTGACGCGCGGCGGCGATGCCGGCGTTGATATTGGCTTCGGCGGTTTGCGCGCCTGTCTTTTTGGGCGTGAAGA
Source organism: uncultured Porphyromonadaceae bacterium (assembly GCA_947175605.1). Classification (GTDB taxonomy): domain Bacteria; phylum Bacteroidota; class Bacteroidia; order Bacteroidales; family Muribaculaceae; genus CAG-873. Next base: position 25,725 of record CAMWNH010000011.1, on the reverse strand, counting down.
ATACGCGTCCGGGGAAGAGTTCTTCGAGCTCGGCGGCGTTGGAGGGCTTCACGTCGGCATAGTATTTGAGGTCGGGACGGTCGGCGAGGGCTTTTTTGAGTCCTTCTTCGTCCATGACTTCTTTGCGGGCTGTGTTGAGGAGCACGCCTCCCTTGGGCATGAGGGTTATGAGGTCATAGCCAATGGAGCCAACTGTCTGCGGCGTGGCGGGGATGTGTATGCTGACGAAGCGGTTGGCGGCATAGAGCTCCTTGACGTCGGCAACCGGGCGGACGCCTGCTTCTTCGATGACTTCCACGGGGCAGAAGGGATCGAGGGCACTGACTTCCATTCCGAATCCTTTGGCGATGCGGGCCACGTTGCGGCCTACCTGTCCGAAGGCCTGGAGGCCGAGGGTCTTGCCTTTGAGTTCGAAGCCGGAGGTGCCGTTAAAGCCGTTGCGGGCAGCGGCTACGGCCATACCCAGAACGAGTTCGGCCACGGCGTTGGAGTTCTGGCCGGGGGTGTTCTCGACCACGATTCCGGCAGCAGATGCAGCCTTGAGGTCGATATTGTCGTATCCGGCACCTGCGCGAACTATAATTTTGAGCTTGGGGGCATGTGCGATGGCTTCGGCATCGATGATGTCGCTGCGCACGATGAGGCCTTCGGCATCGGCCAGGGCGTTGTATAGCTCCTCGCGGGTGCTGTACTTTTCGAGCAGTTCGAGCGTATGGCCTGCGCTCTCGATTTCTTTGCGGATGCCTTCGACGGCAACGGGGGCAAAGGGTTTTTCGGTTGCTACAAGTATCTTCATGAGGGTGCTTGCTATCAGGCGTTACGGCTGTGGGTTGCTTCGAAGTCGCGCATTGCTTCGACGAGCACGAGCACGCTTTCGAGTGGGAGGGCGTTGTAGAGGCTTGCGCGGAAGCCGCCTACGCTACGGTGGCCCTTGATGCCAACGATGCCGCGGCCGGCGCAGAAGTCAACGAATGCGCTTTCGAGCTCCTGATACTGGGGCTGCATTACGAAGCATACGTTCATGATTGAGCGGTCGGCGGGATCAGTAACGGTTCCGCGGAACATCTTGCTCTCGTCGATGGCCTTGTAGAGTGTGGCGGCCTTTTCGAGGTCGCGGCGCTCGAGCTCGGGGATACCGCCGAGGCTCTTGTAGTAGCGGAGGGTCTGCAGGGCGGAGTAGATGGGGAGCACGGGGGGTGTGTTGAACATTGAGCCCTTCTTGATGTGCGTGCGATAGTCGAGCATGGTGGGAATTACGCGCTCGACCTTGCCGAGGGCGGAGTCGCGCACGATGACGAGCGTGACGCCTGCGGGGGCCAGGTTCTTCTGTGCGCCGGCGTATACGGCGTCATACTTCGACCAGTCGATAGCACGCGAGAAGATGTCGGAGCTCATGTCGGCGATCAGGGGGCACGGAGCTTCGGGGTCCTTGCGGATTTCGGTGCCGTAGATTGTATTGTTGGAGGTGTAGTGGAAGTAGTCCATACCCTCGGGGATAGTGTAGTCTTTGGGGATGAAGGTGTAGTTTGCGTCCTTGGATGATGCAACTACGTCGACCTGACCGAACAGGCGTGCTTCCTTGATGGCGTTGGAAGCCCATGTGCCTGTGTCGAGATATGCGGCGCGGGAGGCGAGGAGGTTGTAGGGAATCATGCAGAACTGCATGGAGGCGCCTCCGCCGAGCCACAGCACGCTGAAACCTTCGGGGACGTTGAGGAGCTCTTTCACCAGAGCCGTGGCTTCGTCGATGACGGCCTGGAACTGTTTGCTGCGATGGGAGATCTCGAGAATGGAGAGGCCGGTATCGGCAAAATTGAGAATGGCGTCGGCCGTATTCTGAATGGTGTATTCGCTCAGAATCGACGGACCTGCGTAGAAATTATGCTTCTTCATAGGAAATGGAGAATTTATTTTTGAATTTTCTCTTGTGCAAAGATACGCAAAAAACGCGACTAATCGCGTGGATGGGATAAGAAAAATCGCGCGGGCGGGGCCCTTTATGCGGGGCCTTAGAAAAGCTCGGCGAATTTGCGGCGCCCCTGCAGGTAGTAGCGGACGAGGATATTGACGCGGCTTTCGGGGTAGAGGCCGAGGAGGTCCTTCTCGGGGTGAGAGGTGTATGCGCCGCGCATTTTGCGGAAGTCGCGGTGGGCTCGCAGGATGGCCATGGCGTTGCGGAAGTCGAGTGTGGCCATGTATTTGGCCCATGCCAGGGTGTCGAGCAGGCGTCGGCGCAGGAGACGCCCGCGGCGGCTGCTGTCGGGGAGATTCTTGTGCAGCATCAGCAGATTGTTGCGGAAGTTGAGGTAGGTCTTCCTGGGGTTTGCGGCCGGCAGGGAGCCTCCGCCGAGATGGCGCACGGAGGCGCCGGGCACGGCAGCGATGTCGTAGCCCATCAGGCGCAGGCGCCAGCAGAGATCGATTTCCTCCATGTGGGCGAAGAAGGCCTTGTCGAGGCCTCCGGCGCGGAGATAGAGCTCGCGGCGCACCATGAGGCAGGCGCCCGTGGCCCAGTCGACCTTGGCGGCCTTGTCGTATTGCCCGAGGTCCATCTCGCGTGTGGCGAAGATGCGGCCGCGGCAGTAGGGATAGCCGTTGCAGTCGAGATAGCCTCCGGCAGCGCCGGCGTATTCGAATTCGGCGGGATTGTCGTAGCTCAGGAGCTTGGGCTGGCATGCGGCAACCTCGGGGTGAGCGAGCATGAAATCGCGCAGGGTCTCAAGCCATCCTGCATCCGGGGCGACATCGCTGTTGAGCAGCACTACGAGCTCGTAGTCGCGCGCCATGGCTATGGCGCGGTTATAGCCTTCGGCGAAGCCGTAGTTCTCGGGGAAGGGCCATACTTCGACTCCCGGGAAGTCGCGCCGCAGGAGCTCGAGGGAGCCGTCGGTGGAGCCGTTGTCGGCCACGATAACCTTGCCTACGGCGGGATCGACGGTGGCGACAACCGCGGGCAGAAATTCCGACAGCAGGCGCTCGCCGTTCCAGTTAAGTATAATGACTGCAATCATAGTTCGGTGATTATGGTTCCGTTCAGGGTCTCGCCGTCGGCCTGCAGGCTGTCGAGGCGGACGTTTACGACCTTGTTGTCAAGCAGAGGATGGGCGTCGACCTCCACGCGGAGATAATTGTCGGTGAATCCGGCCATGCGGCGCCCTTTGGCGCGATGCTCCAGGAGTACGGGACGCACCGTGCCCAGAAAGCGCGAGGCGAAGGCTGCGTGCTTGGCGGCGCTCACGGCTATCATCTGCGCCGCGCGGCGGTGCTTCTCGTCCTGCGCCACGACTTCGGCCTCGAGCGTGAGCGCGCGCGTGCCGGGGCGTTCAGAGTAGGGGAATACGTGGAGATGGCTCAGGTCAATGCTCTCGACGAAAGCTTTGGAGGCCAAGAACTCATCGGCCGTCTCGCCGCGCGCGCCCACCATGAGGTCCACACCGATGAAGCTGTCGGGCATGGCCTCGCGTATGCGCTCGATCTTGCGGCGGAAGAAGGCCGTGTCGTAGCGGCGACGCATGAGGCTCAGCACGGCGTCTGATCCGCTCTGCAGCGGCACGTGGAAGTGGGGCATGAAGCGTCGCGAGCGGGCCGTGTAGTCGATGATTTCATCGGTGAGCAGATTGGGCTCTATGCTCGAGATTCGGTAGCGCTCGATGCCATCAACGGCGTCGAGAGCCTTCACGAGGTCGAAGAAGCTGTCGGCGCGCCCTTTGCCGAAGTCGCCGATGTTCACGCCCGTGAGCACGATTTCCTTGCCTCCCTCGGCTGCCACGCCCTCGGCGAGGGCCACAAGCTGGTCGATGCTGCCCGAGCGCGAGCGCCCGCGGGCTATGGGGATGGTGCAATAGCTGCACCAGTAGTCGCAGCCGTCCTGCACCTTGAGGAAATATCGGGTGCGGTCGCCGCGCGAGCACGAGGGCATGAACGCGGTGAGGCCCTTGGCCTCGGGGGCATCGGTGACGGCGGCCGTGCCTGCGGAGGAGTCGTATGATTCGAGATATCGCAGGAGGTCGAGCTTGCCGTTGGTGCCGGCCACGACGGCCACACCGGGCAGCGAGGCGGCCTCGGCGGCCTTGAGCTGGGCGTAACAGCCCGTGACGAGTATTGCGGCGCCGGGCCAGCGCTTGTGAAAGGAGCGGATGGCGCGGCGGCATTTGCGGTCGGCTTCTTCGGTGACGGAGCAGGTGTTGACCACCACGATGTCGGGCGTCTCGCCGGCGCGTGTGTCGGCCGTGCGGATGCCATGCTCCTCGAAAAGGCGTGCCACGGTGGCAGTCTCGGCAAAGTTCAGCTTGCAGCCGAAGGTGTGGTAGTGTGCCTTGCGTTGCTCGCTCATATCTCGTCGGGATGGAAGTTATTGATTATAGCCGCAATCTCGCGCGCATCCTGCGGGGAGGTGCAGCTCGATACGGGCAGGCTGACTGCCGTGGCGCTCAGGGCCTCGGCCTCGGGGTGGCTTTCGTGGCCAAGCAGCTCGCGGTAGCATTCCTGGCGGTGCGGCGGAGTGGGGTAGTGCACATCGGTATCCACGCCCTCGGCCGCGAGATAGGCGCGGAACTTGTCGCGAAGCTCCGCACGCCGTGTGCGCACCACAAACTGATGCCACACGTGTTCTCCTGCCGCGGGCTTCTCCGGCAATTCGATAAGCGGATTGCTGATTTCGCGCAGGTATATGTCGGCCAGCAGGCGCCGTCGTCGGCTTTCTTCGCCCAGGTGGGGGAGTTTCACGCGCAGCACGGCGGCCTGCAAGGGGTCGAGGCGGCAGTTGAAACCGGCATATATGTTCTTGTAGCGTTCTGTGCTGCCGTAGTTCGCAAGGGCGCGTACGGCTTTCGCCAGAGCGGGGTCGTCGGTGGTCACAGCTCCGGCATCGCCCAGCGCGCCTATGTTCTTGGTGGGGTAGAAGCTGAAGGCGGCGGCATGGCCGAGCGAGCCGGTAGGACGTCCCTGCGGGTCGGTGGCGCCTATAGCCTGCGCGTTGTCCTCGACTACTATAAGATCGTGTTCGCGGGCCACGGCCTCCATCTCCGCATCCCAGGCCGCCCGTCCGTAGAGATGCACCGTCAGCACGGCGCGGGTGCGCGGTGTCAGTGCCTTCCGGAGCCCCTCGGCCGATAGATTCATCGTATTCCGGTCGGGGTCCGCGAGCACAGGCACGAGCCCAGCGTCCGTCACGGCCAACACGGAGGCGATATATGTATTTGCGGGCACGATCACTTCGTCGCCGGGACGCAGCCGTCCCAGCTCGATATATGCCCTGAATATCAGGCGCAACGCGTCGAGGCCGTTGCTCACGCCCACGGCATGGGCCGTGCCCGTAAGGGCGCCCAGCTCGCGCTCGAAGGCCTCGTTCTCAGCCCCGCCCACGAAGCGCCCGGATGCGAGCACGCGAGCCATGGCGCGCTCGATTTCAGTCATGTAGGGAGCGTTGACGGTGCCGAGGTTCAAAAATTCGTATCTTTTACTCATCGCTTGGAAGACGTAAGTCTAAGAAATTCATCGTAGTCGCGCACGTAGTCGGCCTCATCGTAGGGCAGCTCGGCCAATACCATGCACACGCTCCCGGCCGAGAAGTTCTCCATCGAGCGCCAGATGCCCGGAGGGATCAGCAGTGCCGTGTCCGGGCTCTTTAGCGTCACGCGCCGCAGCCCATCGGCCGAGCCGTCGTCAAGTAGCACGTCGAAACTTCCGGCCAGAGCCACGAGCGTCTCGTGGTCGGCGTGGTGGCTGTGGCCTCCGCGCTCCGCTCCCGAAGGCGTGTCGAATACGTAGAACACGCGGCGCACGTCGTAGCCCAGCGGCGAGTCCGGACCGTTCTCCACAACCGATAGCGTGCCTTCAAGGCTCCCGAAGCGTTCGAGCCCGATCAGGCGGCAGAGGGATGTGCGGGATTTCACGTGGCTGTCACTTTCCATTGGCGCAGAGCTTTATAAATTCAGAATAATCGCGCACCACGGCCTCCGCCCGGTAAGGCTCGGATGCAAGCACCATGAGCACGGTGTTCGTGGCCAGTTCGTCCACCTCGCGCCACGTGCCCGCAGGCACCAGCAGCGCGCGTCCGGGACTCAGCAGGCGATATTCGGCCCGGTGGCCGCATCCGTCGTCAAGACGCACGAGCACGCTCCCGCTCATGGCCACGATCAGCTCATGGCAGTCGCGCAAGGCGCGCGGCGGATGGCGGTGGCTGCCACGGATGTCGTAGAACCAGTAGACTCTCCGCAGCTCGAAGGGCAGGGCGCTGCGCGGTCCCTCGCGCTGGATAAAGCCCAGACATCCGCGGGGATCGCTCACCACAGGCAGTTCTATCAGACGCCCGGGTCCGTGTTCGACAGGTGAATCATTCATGGCCTGCATTGTTTTGAAAAACAAAGGTAAGCAAAAAATCCCGAATATGAAAACTCACATCGCCTCGGCCGCCCCGCGCTTTATCTTTAAAACGTAAAATCCGGGACTCGACAGTCCCGGATTTCGTATGCAAGCAGGCGTCCGCCGACCTTTAGGCCAGACAGTCGTCAAGTGCCTCGGTGATGGCCGCGCGGTCCATGCCGCGTCCTATGATCACGAGCTTGATCATGCGGTCGCCGTACACTGGATCCCAGTCGCGGCGCAGTTGCGGATCGCGGCGCAGCATGTCGCTTATCTGTTCCTGCGGCGCCGTGGCAAACCAGTAGCCCGCCTCGCGCAGACTCTTCTGCACGCCGGCCTGCTCGTAGAGATACGACATATCCTTATTGTTGCTGAAGTACACCAGGCCCTTCGTGCGTATGATGCTCTTGGGCCACTTGGAGCAAAGCCAGTCGAACTTATTCAGGTCAAAAGGCTGGCGGCGGTAGTAGACGAAGGTGCTTATGCCGTATTCCTCGGCCTCGCCTTCCTCGTGGTGGTGGTGATGGTGATGGTGGTGTCCATGCTCATGCTCGTCATGCTCATCCTTATCCTCATCATGCTCGTGCTCATGCTCGTGATGGTGCTCATGGCGCTCGTGGCCCACGGCATGCGCGTGCTCTTCCTCTTCCTCGCTCACGGGCTTCTCGATTTCCTGAATCCAGGTAGCCGACGTGGCCACGTCCTCGAAGTCGAAGCGATGCGTATCCAGAAGGCGTTCGAGATCCACATCCGCGTAGTCACATTCTATGATTTCAGCCTTCGGCTGTAGAGCGCGGATTATGGCCTCGATGTGCTCGGCATCTTTGGCGCTAACCTCGGAAATCTTGTTGAGCAGAATGATGTTGCAGAACTCGATCTGCTGAATGATAAGGTTCTCGATATCTTCCTCGTCGAGATTGTCGCTCTTCAGGGCGTCGCCCGAACCGAATTCGCTCTGCATGCGCAGCGCGTCCACCACCGTCACGATGCAATCCAGCACGGGCAGCGCGCCGCGATGGTTCTCGCCGGCCATGCGTGGTATCTGGCAGATAGTCTGCGCTATGGGCTCGGGCTCGCAGATGCCGCTGGCCTCGATTACGATATAGTCGAATTTGCCCGACTTGCACAGGTCTGACAGCTGCTTCACGAGGTCCATCTTCAGCGTGCAGCAGATGCAGCCGTTCTGCAGCGCCACGAGGTCGTCCTCGCCCTCGTTGCCCACGATGCCGCCCTTCTGGATCAGCGAAGCATCGATGTTCACCTCGCCTATATCGTTGACGATTACGGCAAAGCGGATGCCCCGGCGATTGTCGAGTATGCGGTTGAGGAGTGTGGTCTTTCCGCTGCCCAGATATCCCGTGAGCAGCAGTACGGGTATGTCTTTTTTCATGCGCTTATTTTACTTGAGTTATGCGTACGCGGGTATTTTTAAGCTTGTGCGGCGCCAGCGTGGCGATAATCTCGCGTGCACGGCCGCGAGGCACGGCCACATAGGCCTGATGGTCCTTGAGCTCTATGGCGCCGAGTTCGTCGGGCTTCAGTCCGCCCTGTTTCATGAAGAAACCGGCGATGTCGCCCTTGGATATTTTTTCCTTCTTGCCGGCATTGATATGCAGGGTCTGCATCGAGGCCTCGGGCACATCGCCGGCCACTTCCGGCAGCTCCACGGCGTCCGTCAGGTCAGCGTCGATGAAGTCAGGAGTGGCCTCCTCCGGCGAGAGCAGCACATACACGTCTCCGTCAGCGCCCATGCGTCCCGTGCGCCCGTTGCGGTGGGTCCACGTTTCGGGCTGAAGCGGCAGATGATAGTGCACCACGGCCGTCACGTCGTCTATGTCCAGGCCGCGGGCGGCAAGGTCCGTAGCTACGAGCACCGGTGCCGATCCGTTGTTGAACAGCGTCACGGCCTTCTCCCTCTCGTTCTGGTCGAGGCCGCCGTGATACAGGGCCGTAGGATAGCCCTCGCGTTGCAGGAAGCCGTTCACGCGCTCGGCGCTCTCGCGGTGGTTCACGAACACCATTATCTTGGGCGAGGCCTCATCGCCTCCCTCTCTCGCTTCCGAGTTGATGTAGCGCAACAGCGTGTCCAGGCCTTCGAGCTTGTCCTTCTTGTCCGACGCCACGCTGTGCACCCGCAGTTTCGGAGCGGGAGCCGCATCGGCCACGGTGAAGTCAAGCTCGCGCAAGCCCTTCAAATCCACGAATTCCGGCATCTCGGCTATGCGCGTGGCCGACGTAAGTATCAGCGTACGCAGCCCGCGCATACGCCCTATCACGCGGCTCATCTCCTCGCGGAAGCCCAGCTCGAGACTCTTGTCGAACTCATCCAGCACAAGCGTGTGCACATCATGAAGCGAGAGTCCGCCACGGCGCAGATGGTCCAGCAAACGGCCGGGCGTGGCAACGATGATGTCCGGCACGCCGCCCTCGATCGAACGCTGTTCCTCGCTCATGGCGTGGCCCCCGTAGAGAGCTGTCGTCTTGTATTCGGCGCCCGCTACCGTGCGCACTATGTCCGCTATCTGAAGTACAAGCTCACGGCTCGGAGCCATTACCACAGCCTGCACGGCTCCGCACGGAGCCCCCATGCTGCGAAGCAGAGGGATCGTGAAGGCAACCGTTTTGCCCGAGCCCGTGGGTGCCAGCAGCATCAGCTTGCCCGGCAGCGAATACTCGCTCGTCGCAAGCTGCATTGCGTTCAGCTCGCGTATGCCCAATTTGTTGAATATATTTTCGTGTATGGAAGAGAGATTCATAGTATTCGTGTATGCTTTAGTGTCAGTTATATCAATTTCGATAGTCCGATAGCCGTGCGCGCTCCGCCGACGAGGAACACCAGAGCCCCTATGCGGTTCTTGGTCCTTACCCGCCCGTTGCGCAGGCTCTTCGGAGCCTCCTCGCGGATCACGCGCACGCAGCGTTCGCGTGCCTCCCTGTCCTCGAAGCCGTGGCGGGCCATCAGCAGCAGCATGTTGTAGTGTGCGCTCATGCGGCGGTCGTGTGCTCCAGCGGTAAGCTCGGGAACTTCCTTCTCCACCCATTCCACTATGCGGTCCGTTACGTCCAGAACGTCCAGTCTCTTGCGGTTGAAGCGATGCAGGATGCTCTCCCCGTGCTGGCGGTAAAGATACAGCGGCTCGTTCAGCAGTACCACCCTCTCCGCCCGCGTCCACAGGCGGTAGAAGATATCGAGATCCTCGTAGAGGATGCCCTTGCGGAAGCGCAGGCCGTTCCATAGGCGTCGGGCATACAGCTTGCCGCAGGCTGCGTTGTCTATCCTGCGTTGGTATAGAGCCAGTTGCGTTGCTTCCTTGCCGCTCATCACCTCTGCTTTCACGCTGCCCGTTGGTCCCGATAAGCTCACCCTGCGCCCGCTCGTGAACAGTCTGTATGGCGCGAGGGCTATCTCGGCCCCGCTCTCCTCCGCCGAAGCGAGTAGGATTCCGAGTGCACCCCGCACGATAAGGTCGTCGCTGTCAAGAAAGAAAATCCACTGGCCCCGGGCCGCATCCAGCGCCGCATTGCGGGCCATCGAAAGGCCGCCGTTAGCCTGATGGATTACCCTTATTCGGGCATCCTCCGCGGCAATTTGGTCCATGATCGCTCCCGTACCGTCGGTCGATCCGTCGTCCACCAGTATCAGCTCCCAATCCGTGAAGTCCTGCGAGAGCACGCTCTCCACAGCCGCCTTCACATACTCCTGCGTATTGTAGCCCGGGATGATTACGGAAATCTTGGGTGCCATGGATTCTCTGTTCCCTGATGAGCGAGTCTTATTTCGTTTCGCCTAAAGCGTTGTCCAGCAGTTTGGCGAACTTGTCGTACGGCAGCAGGTCGCCCGTGCCTACGTAGGAGGTGTACGAGCCGTCAGGCTTGATGATAAGCACCGTCGGGATGATGGGTTCAAGATCGAACTCCGGCATCATGTCGGGAACGGTGTCTATATCCACGCTCACGAAAGTCACACGACCCTTATAGGCCTTGGCGGCCTCCTCGAACACGGGAGCGAACGCGCGGCAGGGGCCGCACCACTTTGCGTTGAAGTCAATGACCGTCAGACGGTCCACGGGCTGCGCGGGCGAATAGTAGTCACCCTGCGTCAGAGTCACGATGCCGTTGGCACCGGCCTCCGGCGATACGATTACATCGCCCGCCTCCGTGCTCTCGGACTTTGATCCGCACGATGCGGCCGCAAGGCTCAGGAGCCCGGCCGCGAAGATATACATGATCTTTTTCATAATCTCCAATATTTTTGATGTCAAAAGGAAAACAATGAAGGCCGGCCGCATGTTCGGGCCGGCCTTCTTGCAGTTATAAAAAACCTTTAATAGCCGTAGACTGGCTTTATGCCAGAGCTGCGTTGGTCTTGTGCACAGCTTCAGCGCTCTTGTGGAAGAGCTCCTTCTCCTGCTCGTTCAGGTCGAATTCAACGATCTTCTCGATGCCGCCCTTGCCGAGGATACAGGGAACGCCGATGCAGAGATCCTTCTCGCCGTATTCGCCTTCCAGCAGGGCCGAGCAGGAAATCATCTTCTTCTGGTCGTGCAGGACAGCGGCAACAACCTGTGCTGCGGCTGCGCCCGGAGCGTACCATGCGGAAGTGCCCAGGAGCTTCGTCAACGTAGCGCCACCCACCATCGTGTCGGCTGCCACCTTCTCCATCTGTTCGGCGGGAAGGAGTGTCGATGCGGGGATGCCGCGATAAGCTGCATAGCGCGTCAGAGGGATCATCGTCGTGTCGCCGTGACCGCCGATTACGATACCCTCAACTTCCGTAGCGTTAGCCTTCAGAGCCAGACTGAGGAAGTATTTGAAACGTGCGCTGTCCAGGGCGCCGCCCATGCCGATGATGCGGTTCTTCGGAAGGCCCATCTCCTTGTGAAGGAGGTAGGTCATCGTGTCCATGGGGTTCGAAACGCATACGATGATCGCGTTGGGCGAGTGGGCGAGGATGCTGCTGGCCACGCTCTTAACGATACCGGCGTTCACGCCGATAAGCTCTTCGCGGGTCATGCCGGGCTTACGGGGAATGCCCGAGGTGATTACGACAACGTCCGAGCCTTCGGTCATGGCGTAGTCGTTGGTCACGCCCGTAAGACGCGTGTTGAGGTTCAGGATCGATGCAGTCTGCATGATGTCCATGGCCTTGCCTTCTGCCACGCCTTCCTTGATATCCAGAAGCACCACTTCGTCTGCAACCTGATTGGTCACGAGCACATTGGCACATGTTGCGCCTACGTTACCGGCGCCTACTACTGTTACTTTTGACATAGTGTTTATCGCTAATTATGTAAGGTTTATTCCGAGCACTTTGCGTTGATGAACTCGCGGTTCAGGCGCGCGATATTGCTCAGCGAGATGTTCTTGGGGCATTCTGCTGCGCAGGCGCCGGTGTTCGTGCAGTTGCCGAAGCCCAGCTCGTCCATCTTTGCCACCATGGCGCGGGCGCGGCGCTTGCGCTCCACCTGGCCCTGGGGCAGAAGGGCGAACTGGCTCACCTTTGCCGATACGAACAGCATGGCCGAGCCGTTCTTGCACGCTGCTACGCACGCGCCGCAGCCGATGCACGTTGCAGAGTCCATGGCCATATCGGCAACTTCCTTCGAGATGGGAAGGTTGTTGGCATCCTGGGCACCGCCGCAGTTGAACGACACGTAGCCGCCGGCCTGCTGGATCTTGTCGAACGCGTTGCGGTCCACCATCAGGTCGCGGATCACCGGGAACGCAGCCGAACGCCAGGGTTCGATCGTGATCGTATCGCCGTCGTTGAACTTACGCATGTGCAACTGGCAGGTCGTGATGCCCTGCACGGGACCGTGGGGATGACCGTTGATGTAGAGCGAGCACATGCCGCAGATGCCTTCGCGGCAGTCGCTGTCGAATACTACAGGCTCTTCACCGCGCTCCACGAGCTGCTGGTTGAGCATGTCGAGCATCTCAAGGAACGAGCTGCCCGTGCTGACGTTGTCAAGATGATAGTTGACGAACTGGCCCTTCTCCTTCGGTCCGCGTTGACGCCAGATTTTCAGATTTACACTTATTGTATGTTCCATTGTGGTCTTGTCTGTGGTTGAAGGATTAAGACTTATAGTTGCGGGTCTGAACCTGGATAGCCTCGTACTTCAGGGGCTCTTTCAGCAGGATAGGCTTCTCGTTGTCGCCCGTGAACTTCCAGCAGCTTACGTACATGTACTTGTCGTCGCGACGGGCGGCTTCGCCGTCGGCCGTCTGATACTCTTCGCGGAAGTGTGCGCCGCAGCTCTCGTTGCGGTTCAGGGCGTCGATTGCCATCATGCGGGCGATTTCCAGGAAATCCTCAAGGCGCAGGGCCTTTTCAAGCTCCGTATTCAGGTCGTCGGCCTTGCCCACGATGCGCAGGTCGCTGTAGAATTCCTTCTTCACTTCCTCGATTTCGCCTATAGCCTTCACAAGGCTCTGAAGCGTACGGCCCATGCCCACAAGGTTCCACATCACGTGGCCCAGACGCTTGTGGATCTCATCGGGGCTCTTTGTGCCCTTGATGTTCATGAGCTTCTCGATGCGCTCGCGCACGGCCTTCTCGGCTGCGTCGAACTCGGGGGCGTCCGTCTTGAAGCGGGGAACCTTGATCTGGTCGCTCAGATAGTTCTGCATCGTGTAGGGGAGCACGAAGTATCCGTCTGCAAGACCCTGCATGAGTGCCGATGCGCCCAGACGGTTTGCACCGTGGTCCGAGAAGTTGCACTCGCCGATGGCGAACAGGCCCTTGATCGACGTCTGAAGTTCGTAGTCCACCCAGATACCGCCCATCGTGTAGTGCGAGGCCGGGAAGATCATCATCGGGGTCTCATAAGGATTGTCGTCCGAGATCATCTGATACATATCGAACAGGTTGCCGTAGCGGTCGCGTACCACGTCTGCACCAAGGCGCTCGATAGCGTACTTGAAGTCCAGATATACGGCATTGCCCGTACCTACGCCGTAGCCGGCGTCGCAGCGTTCCTTGGCTGCGCGCGAAGCGATGTCGCGGGGGCAGAGGTTGCCGAAGGCCGGATAGCGGCGCTCCAGATAGAAGTCGCGGTCCTCGTCGGGAATGTCCGTCGGCTTCTTCTTGCCGGCGCGGATGGCTTCGGCGTCTTCCTTCTTCTTCGGAACCCAGATGCGGCCGTCGTTACGCAGCGATTCGCTCATCAGAGTCAGCTTCGACTGGTCTTCACCGTGCACGGGGATACAAGTCGGGTGGATCTGCGTGAAGGCAAGGTTAGCCAGATATGCGCCCTTGCGGAATGCCTGAACAGCAGCCGAGCCGTTGCAGCCCATGGCGTTCGTGCTCAGGAAGAAGGCGCGGCCATAACCGCCCGTAGCCAGCACAACAGCGTGAGCGGCGTAGCGCTCGATGGCACCAGTGATGAGGTTGCGTACGATGATACCGCGCGCGCGGCCGTCGATCAGTACGATGTCAAGCATTTCGCGACGGTTGAACGAGCGAACCGTGCCTTTCTGGATCTGTCGGTTCAGCGACGAGTAGGCGCCCAGCAGAAGCTGCTGGCCCGTCTGACCCTTGGCGTAGAACGTACGGCTCACCTGTGCGCCGCCGAACGAACGGTTGGCCAGAAGGCCGCCGTATTCGCGGGCAAAGGGAACGCCCTGCTGCACGCACTGGTCGATGATATTGTTCGACACTTCGGCAAGGCGGTACACGTTGGCCTCGCGCGAGCGGAAGTCACCGCCCTTCACCGTGTCGTAGAACAGACGGTACACCGAGTCACCGTCGTTCTGATAATTCTTGGCTGCATTGATACCGCCCTGTGCCGCAATCGAGTGTGCGCGGCGCGGGCTGTCCTGAATGCAGAAGTTATATACGTTGAAGCCCATCTCGCCAAGCGTCGAGGCTGCCGATGCGCCCGCAAGACCCGTACCTACGACGATGATGTCCAGGTTACGCTTGTTCGCGGGGTTCACGAGGTGCTGATGTGCCTTGTAGTTGGTCCATTTCTCAGCGATAGGACCTTCGGGAATCTTGGAGTCGATCTGATACTCCGGCAGGGCGCTCGATTCGATGTCGGCGAAATCCTGCATTATGGGGGTAGAATCTATCATACCCTCGAGATTGAGTTCTTTTGCCATATCTCTGAGTTCTTATTCGTTGGTGTTCGACGACTGGGGTGCAAGCTGCTTGGCGTAGTTGATCTGCTGTTCGAGCTGGCCTGCGAAACGCTTCAGCTGCATGATGCCCTTGATGCTTACTTCCGGGCACTGCTTCTCGGAGTATTCAACGATCTGGTTGAACTTGTCCACATAGGCCTGCGCGTCTTCCGAGAAGAACTTGATCTGGGCCTGCTGCATGGCCATCTGGTCGTTTTCAGGAACCGACTTCATCACCTGCTGTACGGCAGCCTCGAAGTCCTCCGTTGCAGCCGTGGCCTGGGCATCCCAGTACTCACCGTACTGCTCCTGGAGAGCGTAGTTTGTCGTGTAGTAGTTCTGGTTGGCGCGGACCGTGAAGACAACTGCCTGTGCCACGAAAAGGGCGATTACGATGGTCGTCCACCAGCAGCCGATACACTTGAGGCGGTTGATCCAGATGTTGTTGTCCCAGCCGATCGTGTGGAACATCGACCAGAAACCGTGATTCATGTGGAACCACAGGGCCACGAATCCGATGATGTACACTACCGGTGTCCACCACTGCTGGAACGCAAGCTGAAGGAAGAGCGTGCCCATGGCGGGAGATGCCGGAACGCCGGCTACCTCGGGAAGGGCCGTGAGCTCGTGAGAGCATAGCTCCTGAAGCTGCATCTTGGCCCAGAACTGGGTCATGTGCACTACAAGGAACGCAAGCACTACGATACCGAGCACCAGCATGTTTTTCGACGACCATTCCACCTGAGGAGGACGGCTGTTCACCAGATAACGGTCGGTGCCGCGGGCGCGACGGTTCTGAACCGTCAGCCACAGTGCGTAGATGATGTGGATGATGAACAGCGCGGCAAGACCCATGGATGCTACAAGAGCATACCAGTTGGCACCCAGAAACTCACAGATCATGTTGTAAGCTACCGGCCAGATCAGCGCTACCGAATTCATCAGCACGTGAAAAGTTACGAATAGGACGAGGCAGATGCCCGTGAGGGCCATCACGAACTTACGTCCTATAGATGAGCTTGTTAACCACATAGGATGATTGTTTGAAGATTATTAATGATTGTTTTGTGTTGGCATGATTGGTCTGCGCGGCCGTGCTCGCACTCCGCTTCGTTCCGCAAAATTACCATTTTTTAGCCAATTAAAGAAAAAAATCCGTATATTTTTTTGAACGAAAAATGCGGGCTCCGCCTTCGCCCTCAGACCGTGTAGCCCGTATAGCCTGCAGGCGTCAGAGCGCGCAGCTCTTCCTTCACTTTTTCGCTCACGTTAAGCGTGTCGATGAAGTTCGAGATGCTCTCCGCCGTAACGGTGCTGTTCGTGCGAGTCAGAGCCTTCAGCGTCTCATAAGGCTTCGGATACCCCTCGCGGCGCAGAATCGTTTGTATCCCCTCCGCAACTACATTCCACATGGCGTTCAGGTCGCGGTCGATGCTCTCCCGGTGCAGGATCAGCTTGCCCAGGCCCTTCATAGTCGAGGCCAGCGCGATCAGCGTGTGCGCCATCGGCACACCCACATTGCGCAGGACCGTCGAATCCGTAAGGTCGCGCTGCAGGCGCGACACGGGGAGTTTCCCCGCAAGATGGCCCAGGATAGCGTTCGCTATGCCCAGATTGCCCTCTGAGTTCTCGAAGTCGATAGGATTTACCTTATGAGGCATCGCCGAGGAGCCAACCTCGCCCTCCTTGATGCGCTGCTTGAAGTACTCCATCGAGATGTACATCCACATGTCGCGGTCAAGGTCCAGGATTATCGTATTGATGCGGCGGAAACTGTCGAACACCGCCGCAAGATTGTCATAGTTCGAGATCTGCGTCGTCCACTGCTCGCGCATGATGCCCAGATCGTTATAGAGGAAATTGTTGGCGAATTCGCGCCAGTCTATTTCCGGGAAAGCCGTGCGGTGTGCGTTGAAATTGCCCGTAGCGCCACCGAACTTGCCGCTGAACGACACATTGGCCAGCGCGTTCACCTGCTCGCGCAGACGGTAGGCGAACACCATGATTTCCTTGCCCAGCGTCGTGGGGCTCGCAGGCTGCCCGTGCGTCTTCGCAAGCATCGGGATGTCGCGCCACTCCATAGCCATGCGCTCAAGCTCCGTGATAAGCTCCTCGATATGAGGGAGCATCACCTCTCCCACGGCCTCCTTAAGGCTCATGGGTACAGCCGTATTGTTCACATCCTGCGACGTTAGTCCGAAGTGGATGAACTCCTTATATTTCTCAAGCCCCAGGCGGTCAAACTCCTCCTTAAGGAAATACTCCACAGCCTTCACATCGTGGTTCGTCACCTTCTCTATATCCTTGATGCGCATAGCCTGCTCGGGCGTGAATACATCGCGGGCATAGAGATTCGACAGCGCATCCTTAGCCTCCTCCGGCACATCGGCAAGCTGGGGCAGAGGGATAGCGCACAGCGCCAGAAAATATTTCACTTCCACCTCCACGCGATAGCGTATCAGGGCATACTCCGAAAAATAATCAGCCAGAGGCTCGCACTTGCTGCGGTAGCGTCCGTCCACAGGCGAGATTGCCGTTAGCGTCGTCAGTTTCATTTCGATAAGATTAGAGTTTATTCAGTTCAGGCCACAAAGATACAAAATCCCCGCCATTCCGCCAACACAATTATCGCCCCTAACCTCTAAAGTCCTTAAGGTCCTTAAAGACCCTAAACTCCTTACCCCTCTCAGCGGCAAGAGCCGCCCGCCGGCGCTTGTGGGCGCGTGGCGGGCGGCTCTTACAGGGGAGAGTAGTTCTTTACTTCTTGGTTGCCTCCAGAGAAGCCTTGCGGAATTCCTTCATCAGCTTTTCAAGTTCTAGGGAAGCCTTGCGGGCACGGGTGCCGGCAGCCTTGTTACCCTTTTCTACCTGAAGGGCAGCGTCAGCCTTGAAGGCATCGAAAGCTGCATTCACTTTTTCAATCAGAGTCTGCATAGGATTGGTTGATTTAGTAGGTTAGAAATTAAAATTATTATTGGTTGAATTATACCCTTATTTATTGGTGGCCGGGGAGCTTATTCCATTCCCTCCTCGTCCTCGTCGAAATACACCGTCGTATCCTCGATGCCCGCCTCCGCCAGCGCTGCACGGCGTTCCCGGCAGGTGCCGCAGCGGCCGCACTGCGTCTCACGGCCCTTGTAGCACGAATATGTCTTCGAGTAATCTATCCCCAGCTCGGCTCCCTTGCGGGCGATGTCCACCTTAGTTAGTAGTGTATAAGGAGCCTCGAGGCGGATGTGGTCATAGGTGCCCTCGGCGATTGCACCCGCCATGGCCTTCACGAAAGCCTCCCGGCAGTCTGGATAGAGCGCATGGTCGCCGGCATGGTTGGCGATGAACACCGACTTCAGACCGTGGCTCTCGGCAAGTCCTGCAGCGGCGGCCAGCATGATGCCGTTGCGGAAAGGCACAACCGTGCTCTTCATATTGTCGAAGTCGTACTCGCCAACCGGAATAGCCTCCGAGCCCTCCAGCAGCGAGCTGTGGAAGAGTTCCCCGATAAAGCTAAGATCGATCACCAGAAGCTCTATGCCCAGGCGTTCGCAGTGATAGCGTGCGCATTCCAGCTCGCGGGCATTGTGGTTCGACCCATAACAGAAATTCACTGCCAGCTCTATGCGGTCGGCATATTCGTATAGCATCGTCACGGAGTCCATGCCCCCGGAAAGTACCATCAGAGAATCTTTTGTCATGTTCATAGCTTCTTCATGAAATAGTCGGTTCCTAAATTAAGGGATGCTGCCCGGCGTGCCTCGGCAAGTGCCTGGTGCTCAGCGTCCCCCCAGTTGGCGAAGGGGTAGATGCTTATGCCGCCGCGGGGTGTGAAAAGGCCCGTCACTTCGATGTAGCGGGGATCCATCAGCTTGATCAGGTCCTTCATTATTATGTTCACGCAGTCCTCGTGGAAATCTCCGTGGTTGCGGAACGAGAAGAGATAGAGCTTCAGGCTCTTGCTCTCAACCATCCGTTCACGGGGGATATAGGAGATGATGATCTTCGCAAAGTCCGGCTGGCCCGTCTTGGGGCAGAGCGACGTAAATTCCGGGCAGGTGAACGTCACCGTGTACTCCACATCCGGATGCTTGTTCACGAAGGTCTCAAGCACCTCCGGAGCATATTCCGTCGGATATTTCACCCCCGTGTTGCCAAGCAGCGACACGCCCTGCAGTTCTTCATTCTCTCGTGGCATTCCTTATTTAAGACTAATTTTCAACAAACATACAAAAAAATATTAAACCTTCAAAATATTTTTATGATTATCGGCCGAAAATCGCCCGAAATCCTTTTTTGGAGGTCCTGCGCTGCAAAGTTAGTGATGTTTCGGAGCATATTGAAACAATTTCAACGATTAATTACGTTTTAACAATTGCAGCTGTTTCATCCTATCCCGTTTTTTAATAATTTTGTAGCTGATATGAGCAATAGCGCACACACATCTGTCATCAGCCGTTTCGAGCGTGCCGTGAGTGATTTCATTCGCGCCGGGCATCTGCTGCGCAAGGGCGCGGGGGCTGCACCCGTGCTTGTCGGCCTAAGCGGAGGAGCCGATTCCGTCGCCCTCCTGCTTGTCCTCCGGGCTCTTGGATATGACGTCCGGGCTGCCCACTGCAATTTCCATCTGCGGGGTGCCGAGTCCATGCGCGACATGCATTTCGTCGAACAGCTATGCGCTTCCCATGATATAGAATTGTATGTCAGGGACTTCGATGTCCCCGCCCGTCGCAGCGCTACAGGCGAGAGCGTCGAAATGGCATGCCGTTCCCTCCGTTACGCCTGGTTCGCCTCGCTCCTCGATCGCGAATATGCCCAGGCCCTCGCAGTCGGACATCATCGCGAGGATCAGGCCGAAACTCTTTTGCTCAATCTCTTCCGCGGCACCGGACCCGCCGGTCTTGCCGGGATGAGACCGCGGCGCACAGATGGTCCCGGCGGACTCACCATCGTCCGTCCGCTGCTCGAGTGTTCGCGGGCGCAGATCGAGGAATATCTTCACGCACGTGGCACACAGTGGATTGTCGACAGTTCCAACGACGGCGACGACTATGTGCGCAATCGCATCCGCCATCGCCTCCTGCCCGCCTTCGACGATATTACGCCCGGGGCCATGGACGGTCTCCTGCGCACCTCCGCACAGGTCGCCGACGCCATGGACCTCTATTCCGGCCTCGTCGACTCCCTGCGCTCGCGCTTCATCCTTGCCGGGCGCATCGATCTTGCGGCTTTTACTGCCGAGTTGGGGCCCCTCGCCCGTATGGCTCTGTGGGAGATGTTGCGTCCCATGGGCTTCAATATGACCCAGATCCGCAACATCCTGGAGGCTTATGCCACCGGCGCTTCAGGACTTTCCTTCACAGCTGCCGGGCGCACCGCTGAGCTTTCCCGGGGCATTCTCGACCTCAACTCACGTGGGGCAGCCCCTCTTGCTCATTCCGAATCCTCGGGTCCCGTAAGTGTCGACTTGCGCCGCGATGTCATTGTCCCTCTGCGGATTGCTGTTTCTCATCGTCCCGTAAACGAATTTCCTTCCGAGCCCATGCCTCCCGCACCCTCTGTTGCGTTTATCGACACCGAGGCCGCGCTCACCGGCCGCTGGGAGCTCCGCCACTGGCGCCACGGCGACCGTATGACCCCGTTCGGCATGAAAGGCTCAAAGCTCGTCAGCGACATATTTGCCCTCGCAAAGCTCGATGCGCGAGCAAAACGCGAGGCCTGGCTTCTCGTCTGCAACGGCGAGATTGTGTGGATTCCGGGAATCAAGCGCTCCGCGCTCCACACCGTCGGCCCCGGCTCGAAACGCTTCACGCGCCTTGAAATTGACTTAAAATAAACTATATAAAACTCACCTTTTATCCATGAAAACCCGCAATTCGCTCCTCCTTCTCGCCCTGGCTGCAGTCTCTGCATCCGCGCAGACCATAGTGCAGACCGATGCCTACTCTTGGCGAGGCGACACAATGTATCAGGCCGGATTCACCGCCACCGCTCCAACCCCTCATCATATCGTCAGCACCTACGCCGCACAGCCCGGCTACTTCATGCCCGTCGAGAAGGAGTGGAAGCTAAAGAACGATATTTCGGCCTATCCGCAGCTCTCTACACCCAACCGCCTCCATCAGGCAATCTACAACATGGGCCTCGACGAAATGGTCAATGCCGTCGAACCCGACACGACCCTCCGCACCGGCAAGGAGTGGGCCGGCGTGTGGACGCGCGACGTCAGCTATTCCATTCTTCTGTCCATGGCCTATCTCCAGCCCGAGGCCTCCAAAATTTCACTCATGAAGAAGGTCGATTCGCTCGGACGCATAATTCAGGACACAGGCAGCGGTGGCGCCTGGCCCGTCAGCTCTGACCGCGAAATCTGGACCCTCGCAGCCTATGAGCTCTATAAAGTCACAGGCGACCGCGAGTGGCTCAAGTACATCTACCCGGTAATCAAGCGCTCGCTCGACGACGACCTTCTCACCGTCGCTACCGACGACGGCCTCGTGCGTGGCGAGACTTCATTCATCGACTGGCGCGAGCAGAGCTATCCCAAATGGATGCAGACCGCCGATATCTATTCCTCCGAGGCTCTCGGTACAAGCATCGTCCATGCTCAGGCCCTGCGCATCCTGGCCGAACTCGAAAAAGAACTCGGACCCAAGAAAGGCAATGAATCGGCCAAGTATCTCGCCCAAGCCGAGAAAATCGAGAAGGCCGTCAACGACAAGCTCTGGATGCCCGACAAAGGCTACTACGCCATGTACACATATGGCGTGAACGAACCCATCGTCAACCCCCGAGTCGAAACCCTCGGTGAGTCGCTGGCCATTCTCTACGACGTGGCCTCTCCCGAGCGCGCCCGCACAATCACGGCCTCAAATCCCACCACGCCCTTCGGTGCCGCGATCTTCTTCCCACAGATAGCCGACATGCCTCCCTACCACAACAACGCTCTATGGCCCTGGGTAGGCGCATATTGGGCAATGGCCAATGCAAAGGCACAAAACGAACAGGGCACACTCGAAGCAATCGGCGCTGTCTTCCGCCCGGCTGCTCTCTTTGCCACGAACAAGGAAAACTTCGTGCTCGATAATGGCGACATCGCCACCGAGCTCAACTCCTCCAATATGCTCTGGTGCCTCGCCGGTAACCTCGCGATAACCCACAAAATCCTTTTCGGCATACACTTCGAAAAGGACGGCCTGGCATTCGCGCCCTTCGTTCCCCGCACGCTCGCAGCCGAGCGCACGCTCAAGGGCTTCAAATACCGCGGTGCCACCCTCAATATCACCGTCCGCGGCTTCGGCTCCGAGATTAAATCCTTTACCGTCAACGGCAAGGAAACGCGTCCCTTCATCCCCGCTGATGCAAAGGGCGTCAAGAATATTGTCATCACTATGGCCGACAACGCCATCGCTCCCGTCGGCGTAAACCATACGGCCAATGTCAAGGCACCCCTCACGCCAATCGCGCGTCTCGAGGGCACCACACTTGTCTGGGATCCCATCGAATACATTGGCGAATATGTGGTTCTGAAGGATGGTCAGCGCATCGCACGCACACACTCCACCACATGGGACGCCTCCGAGCCCGGCGAATATCAGGTCATTGGTGTTAGTGGCGATGGCGTCGAGAGCTTCGCATCCAAGCCCGTGAGCACGCTGCCGCGCATCATCGTCAGCAGCCCGGATGCCCGCACCTCACTCGTTTCCTCCGAGCTTAGCTATGGTCCCAAAGGCGACATCACAGGTTTCACCGGTGCAGGTTTCGTCGAGCTCGACAAGCAGAGCGCGCCGCTTGGCATAGCCTTCGATGCCCCGGTCGACGGAACGTACTACATCAGCGTTCGTTATGCCAACGGCAATGGCCCTGTCAACACCGAGAATAAGTGCGCCATCCGCACAGCCACCATCGACGGCGAGCGTGCCGGCATCATCGTCATGCCAACCCGTGGCGTCGGCAATTGGAGCGATTGGGGATTCTCCAACACCCTGAAAGTCAATCTCACCAAAGGCCCGCACACCATAGGCCTCGACTTCCGCCCCGAAAACAACAACATGAACATCGCCACCAACCACGCCGCCCTCGACTACATCCTGATCCAGTACAAAAACTGACCTCTCCCCGGCACAATCAAAACCGCGCCTGCACTTCGGTTCTTCCCACCATAGTGCAGGCGCGTTGTATTTCCAATGTGCAAGGCTGCCAAATAGCAGCCGAATTAATTTTGGCTTATTTTGATAAATCCGGATAATCTTTATTGTTCAAGAATTTTCCAGTATCCACCCTTCTTGGGGCCTATATGTTGGAGGATAGAGGTCATTTTGGGGATTTCTCTTTCGATGGTGCTTATAGATACATTCAATGCCGTAGACATTTCCATCATGCTTATCCCGGGTTTAGATTTTATTAAATCTATAATAGCTTGTTGTCGAGGTCGTAATTTTTTACCCTCATTTCTACCCTCATTTTTACCCTCGGCTTTACCCGCGTATACCGGACTAACAATATCTGCAGCCTTTCGTTGGATAGCTGATTTGAGGGGAAAGGAGACTGTGGCGATGGTGCGGTCACTCTCGATTGTTGGACTTGTCCCGGTCAGCGTCTTCCAACTTGCCAGCTTATTCATGCCATATCCCGCGTTCTCGGCAATGCCTGCGAAACGGAAGAGTTTGGCAATGGTCGGGTTGCGCAGTTTGGAGTAGATTTTACCAAGAATATCTTTAACAGGGAGAGGGAAAGCTCCACCGTTCATAAATTCTATATGGTCGGTATAGACGCGGATGCAGGAGCGTAGCGAATCAAAGTGATCGCAGTGCATTACCATATAGGCTAAAGCTTCTCTGAGAACCATGTATTGGCTCTCGTCTGTCGTGGCAAATCCATCATCCCTGATATGAATTGGCGCATCAACAAGCGTCCGGAAACGACGCAGGATAATCTGAACTGCCTCCCAAATATTGTCCTGTTCCGGAATACGATAGGTGTATCTGACTTCTGCCTGCTGGATTGTCGGGCCGGGAATCTCGATATAGTCAACACAGAATGTTGGCACATAACGGAGGACGTATGGCGCTTTGCCAAACATCAGGAGGCCGGCATAAGTGAGCAAGCCATTACGGGTTATATTGACCTGTTCGCAGAATTCCGTATCATCCACTTCGCGGAGATTTACAAGATTCTGCGTCTTATCAAAGAAACTATGCATGTTGGGCATAGTTTCTTCTTTGCTTCAAGGTGGATTGTCTTTATGAAAATGATCTAATATTTTAATCAGGATATCCAATACCTGATTGATTAGAACGAGGGCATAAAGGATAAAATCTAAAGTTTTCATGTGCATCAGGTTGGTTTTAAGGGTTAGGTTGAGGGATCAGGTACTGGCTACCGTTGGTATGACCAAAAGAAGTCATATTATGTTGCATTTCATTTTCATTATTTTTCTATTATTAGTTAAGGTATTGATTACCTGGTATTAATGCTGCTTGCTGCTTTGATGAATAGCTTTTGTTAAAGATTTGCATATATCGTATATAAGTATTATCTTTGCAAATGCAGATCGGTCAGCAGAAGCCTCAAGCAGGGTTCGCGGGCGGGTCAGCATACATTTAATTAATAAGCGTTTACTCGACGCTCTTTCTTGACAAACGGAAATCTGGTAAATTTTCAATCTTCGTCAGGAATGGAGCAAACGGTAGATGCCTCGGATATGTATATCTCATTGACGTCATGTGTAATTACACATGGTGTTGTTGTGTATCATATTCTGCGTGAGGCTTCTGCGAGTTTGCTCGTTCAACGAAGATGGGCAATACCAGAGCCTCCGTTTGTAGAACGAGCAACTAGTATGGCTCCTCGCGCTTTTTTTGTATAGGATTGTCGGTATCGGGAGCTTGCCGACTTTTGAGATAAGTTGAATGGAATCCATAACCCCACCTGTTATAGCTATTGTTCTCCCATGCTATAATGAGGAAAAAGCGTTGCCCGAAACTATTAAAGTATTGAGTGAATTGTGTGGGAGTTTAAAAAAAGATGGCAGAATCTCTGAGAAGAGTTTTATAATTTGCGTAGATGACGGTAGTTCTGACAAAACATGGGAAGTTATTGACCGATTACATCAGAAAGATAAAAACGTCAAGGGAATAACATTGGCTCACAACCGAGGGCATCAGTATGCGCTGTTGGCTGGACTTATGACTGCAAAAGAATATTGTAACGCAGCAATCTCAATTGACGCCGACCTGCAGGATGACCCGAATGCTATCGTAGAGATGCTTGATAAATTTAACGATGGGGCAGAGATCGTTTATGGTGTGCGCTCATCTCGTAGCTCTGATACATGGTTCAAGCGTAACTCCGCTAGATGTTTCTATAAGTTGCAATCTATTATGGGATTGCAGACAATTTATGATCATGCGGATTATCGCCTGATGAGCCGTAGGGCACTGGATATACTAAGTCAATATCGGGAGTGTAATCTTTTTCTAAGAGGTATCGTGCCTCTTATCGGGCTTGAAACAGCAATAGTATATTATAACCGGAATCCGAGAGTTGCCGGAGAATCGAAATATCCCCTGAAAAAAATGCTTCAATTCTCAATTGACGGAATAACGTCTTTTTCAGCTAGTCCGATGCGGTGGATTTTTGGGTTAGGGATAGGGTTATTACTGCTCGATATCATGGTTAGTATATATGTGTTGATTTCATACTTGTATGGAGAGACAGTCAGCGGTTGGAGCTCGTTGATGTTATCTGTTTGGTTTTTAGGTAGCATAGTGCTCATTTCGCTGGGAGTTGTAGGAGAATATATAGGAAAAATATTTACGGAGGTTAAAGCTCGGCCTCGATATAATATTAAAAATTCGATTGGATTAGAATTATGAAGAAGATAATCTTGTTAGTAATTACGATTGTTAGCATTGCGCTTATTCCTGTTTTATTGAGTGGCGGCATGAATTGGCCTGTCACTGATTTTATCAAACAACAGGTCCCATTTATTCTCGAGACGAAAAGAATGTTTGCGAGCGGGCATCCTTGGTGGAGTTGGAACACATTTGCTGGTGATAACTTTATCGGTGCATATAGTTTTTATACTGTGACTAGTCCTTTTGTTTGGTTTGCATGTCTGTTTAGCGTTGATAAAATATTTTGGGGTATTGTAATTGCGTTATATTTAAAGGCAATTTGTACAGTGCTGTTTGCGTATCTATATTTCAAAAAGAATGGTTTTTCTGTAAATATTAGTGTATTAGT
>CAMWNH010000010.1 GCA_947175605.1 uncultured Porphyromonadaceae bacterium | reverse complement strand
CCCCCGTAAGTATCCACGATTATCTTGCGGCCCGTCAGACCCGTATCCCCGTGCGGGCCCCCTATCACGAACTTCCCCGTCGGATTCACGTGCAGCGTCACATCCTTGTCGATCAGGCGGGCTATTTCCGGCGCCAGCGTGCGCTTCAGCCGGGGAATGAGGATGTTCTGCACATCCCTACGGATGATCTGCGCCATCTGGCGGTCAGCCTCCTTCTGCGAGATGCCCTTCGACGGATCCGGCTTCACGAACTCATCGTGCTGCGTCGACACCACGATCGTGTGCACCCGCAGCGGGCGGTGCTGCTCGTCATACTCCACCGTCACCTGACTCTTGGCGTCCGGGCGCAGATAAGTCATCTCCTTACCCTCGCGGCGGATAGCCGCAAGCTCCATCAGCAGCCCGTGGCTCAGCGCCAGCGTCAGAGGGATGTACAGCGGAGTCTCGTCCGTGGCATATCCGAACATCATGCCCTGGTCGCCCGCACCCTGATCCTCCGACTTCTCGCGCTCCACACCGCGGTTGATGTCAGCGCTCTGCTCGTGCAGCGCCGACAGCACGCCGCACGAATTCCCGTCGAAACACAGCTCCGAGCGGTCATATCCTATTTCCTTAATCACGCGCCGCGCCACCTCCTGCAGGTCCACGTACGCATCACTCTTCACCTCGCCCGCAATCACAGTCTGTCCCGTCGTCACGAGCGTCTCGCACGCAACCTTCGAATGCGGGTCACGCGCCAGAAACTCATCCAGCACAGCATCCGAAATCTGATCCGCAACCTTGTCGGGATGTCCCTCCGAAACGGATTCCGACGTAAAAAGATATGTCTTCATATTCCTTGATTTAAGATTATACACAAAAAAAAATTCGACCGTGCGCACACCGCACAGCCGTCAGCCGTAAAAAGTCTCAAAAAGCCGCCCTCGCCGGCGCACAGCCCCGATGCGCAGAGCAAGCACCTGAATCAAAGGCAATTTTAGCATTTTTTCGAGTGGTTGCAAGCAGCCAAATCTTTCCACAGCAAACCCGCCACGCGGTTTCGCACCACAAAATTACAACAAAAACTCCAAAAATCCAAATCCAAATCCCCCCCTTCCGGGATCGTAGGCCTCCCGGCCTGCGAAACCCCGGCCTGCGAAACCGACCTGCGAAACCGACCTGCGAAACCGATCTGCGAAACCGGCCTGCGAAACCGGCACGTCGCCAACGCCTCCCTCATAAATCACCCCACTTCGACTAATTCAGCGAATTAGTCGACCGTTAGCTCCCGATTCCGGCAAACACCATTTGAGTTTCAGCTCACTGACTATCGTCTTTGATCCATCTCTCGCACTCTTTTTTTGCCTTGGCAATATTGCGGTTTAATTCCCACATTTTCCATAAATATACAAAAATCGGGAAGTAAACAATTGAAAACAAGAGCACTATATAAGTTTTCCGAAAACTGGAGAAAAATTTAAAATACCAACCATTATACACAAAAACTCCCACAATCCCCATGATCACAATCAGAAGTATCGCCTTCTTAACCAATGGAATAACCGAAATTCCGTTGGTCCTCACCTTCCCGATTTGATATACTATAAAAAATTCATACACCAAAAACACCTCACCTGAAACAAGAAGGAAATTCCGGATCTCCGGATCATAAGAAGATCCCGTAACACCTATCAACACTAACGACAGAAGTGAATACAAGCCCCCGCAGAGCCCCAAATAAACATATTTGCTCCAGTTGGCCTGCTGCACATCAGTAAGAAACGTCAGACGATCCACCCATCTCTTCAACGAGCCCCGCCTGATTTTCACACTAAAACCATGTTTATACTTTAAGTCCTTCAATATATCGCAAGCGCAACAAGTCGTAGGCTCAACCCTGTTTCTATGACCATATATAAAATCGCCATGCAACGACTTCAACAAATGGGAGTTATGCAGATATAGCAACCCAAAGTCGAATGCCACGGCAATCTGAATAAATGCCAAAAGATTGACACAATCCATCAGCGTCATAACTTCGAATCAGAGTTTGCGGGTATTATTCATCCCCCTTGTAGGCGAAACAACATAATCCGCCTTATACTCAATCAACGAAACAGGATGGAATGAATAACGGATTTCGCCGTCCCTATATGTTGCGGAGAGCATCATGGACTTGGAAAAATCATAATATTTGTGGCTTTCAGAAAACTTCTCCTTCAGCATCTTCTTATTAGCCGACAAAAAAATCGAATCTTCCAGATTCTCGCTCTCTATCCGCTCCACCAACTGCTCATAGGTCTCCCCCGCCTTGACCTTGCATATCGTGCGGCGCAGTTTATAGTCAAACCTTACCGGCTTATTTTTCTTGCAATAATAATCCTTGTCGGTTTTTACAACGACGTGCTCACCATAGCCAAGATTCTCTCGCTCCTCATCCCCAATTTTTGTACACAAGAGAAAATCCCCGTTCGAAATCCTTTCCGGCGACATGGAAGAACCGTCTACAATAAGATTCATATATCTTGCGGTTTCCACCTGCTCATCATTCACCCTCACATATGGAGGGAGATTATCCCGGTCGCCGCCTGTCTGCGACCCATACGCCGGATCTCCGGCAGCTACGCAGCACGAAGGTGCGTGCCAATTCTTGTCCTCCCAGGAATTTATAGATATCCAATCGTCAATCAATGCAATGATCGACTTCAGAACCTTGTTCATCAAGCAAATAAGTCGTTAATTTAAAATAGCGCTCAAAGATACGTCAAAAATTTGAAATACGCAAATATTCCCCCTGCACGACAACAAATTTAACGGCAACACCCCCACACGCCCTGTACGGACGTGGGCTTGGAACGTCGCCAACGACAGCCCGCAACTGAGCTCAATAAACAGGGGGGGGGATTCCACTCCACCATCCAAGGGCGGGTATTATTGATGCAAAAAGCAGCCCGGCTGATTGCCGGGCTGCTTGCGGAGAATATCTGATTTCTAATTATTTCAGAGTCTTGACAGTGGAGAGGCGGAGTTCGCGAGCTGCCTTCTGGCTAAGATCGTGGCCCTTGCGGACATTGATTGCCTTGGCATTCTTCTTGCGTGCATCGAGAAGACGCTTCATCGAAACAGCAGAAACCATTCCCTTCACATTGCGGTGCACCTTCTTGGCGGACACACCATAGACAGGCTCGAAGCTTACCTCGAAGAATCCCTCACCATAATCAATCGGAGCACCTTCGGGAGCATCCGGATCAAGGTTGGCATAGAAGATATTCTTACCGTTCCCGGCTACCATCAGCAGAGATGCGGCAGGGAAGGTAAGGCGGCTGTCAGCGATTACTCCGACGTTTCCGTCAGCCTTTTCCTGTGCCAGCGTGCTGTTTCCGTAGTTGATATTATACCAGCCATCGCTCATACCCTTTGCAGCACCCATCATTTCCGACTGTGAGATCTTGGTTTTGCAGTCAACGCCGAGTTCACAGAGAGGAAGAAGAACAGCTTCCGGATCCTGAGCATCGATTTCGATGTAATAGTTGCCCTCAAGCAGAGGCCAGCCAAGTTCGGGAAGAACCCACCATCCTGCATAAGGATTCACCAGACGATAGTATCCGGGGGTATCCTTGCGCTCTTCGATTGCAACCTCATATGTATCTACAGCAGCCTTATTGAGACAGAGACCAACAAAGAAGCCGTCAGTATAGTCAACATTGCCCAGCTTCTTCCATTCGCTCTCGCTCTGGACGGTTTCGAACACATAGTTCTTGTAGCCCGTGCAGACAACCTTGTTATTCTTGTCATAGCCGACAGCAATTGCAGTATAGTCACCGGCCTCCTCAAAAGCGTAGGACATGGTGTACGAACCGGCATAGATCATCTCGGCATCATCGTCCTCGGCCAGAGCTTCACAAGCAGCCTCTGCGTCCTGGGCCGAAAGCTTGCCGGGCACCATCTCGCAAGCGAAGTGGTCCAAATCAGGCGAAGGAACAACTTCAACATATGCATATTCCGCACCCGTCTTATCCACGAAGTTACCGGAGTAATTGAACGTGAAATAGTAGTCGTTGAACTCACCGGGGAGCTGAAGGGTCTCAAGGTATTCACCGAAGAAACCATCCTCGATAAACAGAACCATATAGAGATAGAAGCGCCCCTGAACAGGATTGAAGTAGGACAGATGCCAGCCCTGAGCCTGCATTGCATCCATTGCTGTCGTACCGTTTGGCAGAGGGAACGCACCGCCGCCCTCATAGTAATCGTTAAGATACTCATAAGCGGTAGTGTACATATACACCTGACCGTACTTCTCATTGACAATCGTGGTATTGATTGCTTCAGTGAGCTTTACAACCGGGCACTGCACACCATCAACTTCAACGAACTGGTCTGCGCTAACCTGAATAACTTCCTCGTAATCCAGATTCGAGAACGGAGACAGAACCAGATACTGCTCGAGGCCTTCCGTAGTAAGCGACTTACGAGTGTAGACGGGAGTGTTGTATTCATAGTCCCAGTAAGCACCCATCTGGTATACACCGGGCTCTGTCTCACTATAGAGTTCCCATTCGCTCCAAGGGAGATACGTAGCTGTAAAGAGCTTGTGACCGAGACCATAGGAACCGGTCTTAGAGCTGTCGAGCGTAAGATCGATATTGTATTCACGATCCATAACGACCTTTTCGAAGTCAACACCTATCTCGAGTGTCACCTGTTTCACATCCTTGGGGAAGGTGATGCTCGAAGGAACAGTGAAGATATCCGTTACGGCAACAGCTTCGCCGCTATCTTCGTTGGTATACGTTACCGCTGAAGCGAGAGCAACAGTGGATTCCTCGCTTGCATCCACACGATTTACCGTTACCGAGATCATCGTGGCATTCACGGGTATCGTGATGTTTGCCGATTCTTCAAAGGGGAAGTAGACCTCCTCATTGCCGGCCACGGGCGAAGGCGTGGGCTCCACCTTGTCGGTGCAGGCGTACGTTCCGGCCAAAAGAGCGGCGCATGCGAGCACAGAGAAGATTTTATTGAATTTCATATTTTTGTGGAGTGGTTATTTGTTTGGAAATTTAATTTCTCCGCGGGCCGATCCGTTTCGGGCATCAAGGCCCGCGGGAAAGAAAGCGGAAAGCTTATTCGTCGATGGGTTTATAAGCGCCGTAAGGATTAGGATTGTTCCAGCCGCGGACACCGGCGTTATTATCACCCTCGGAAACAATGATCACGAAGTTCATCCAGGCGGGACGGCCGTTTGTATTGTAAGTATCGGCTCCCCAGTTGAAGTTCGTGCCATTGTAAGCGCGTGTCACGCTCATGTTCAGACGCTTCACATCGAAGAAGGTCTGACCTTCGCCCCAGAGCTCGATACGCTTCTGCAGGATGATTTCATTGATCACGTCGTCCATCTGAGTTGCATAGCACTTGTAGGTATTGAAGCGATACGTCTTCATGAAGTTTTCAAGAAGAGATGCACCCTCTGCGGGATTCGCATGTGCTGCAGCCTCGGCTGCGATGAGGTACATTTCCTCAACACGCATCAAGGGTATAGCCACAACACAAGAGGTCTTATAGTCGGTAGTCACACCCGAGCCGGGACGGAACTTCACGGAGTAATAAGGCTCGAAGTTTTCCTTCGCGAACTCCTCGCTGATGAAGGGCACGCGGCTCTCGAGCGAAGAACCGTTGGGTGCCACGAAAGTGAGCTTACGGAAGTCGCGGTCGTTGATCTGGTTGTAGAGGCTGGCGCCGATCTGCAACCACACACCTGCGGAAGCATAGCCGAAAGTAGTTTCGTTACACATCCAGGAAGTCCAGTTGAGAAGCGCGGTCTGCACGGCATCGTCCTCCGTCACATACTGCTGACCCCACATCCACGAAGG
The DNA here is from genome assembly GCA_947175605.1 of uncultured Porphyromonadaceae bacterium. Lineage (GTDB taxonomy): Bacteria > Bacteroidota > Bacteroidia > Bacteroidales > Muribaculaceae > CAG-873. Next base: position 36,763 of record CAMWNH010000010.1, on the reverse strand, counting down.
AGTGGACAGGTCGTTGAAGCCGGTAGCGGTGGAGAGCCACTGGTCTTCGGTGGTGGGAGTATAGCCTGCGGTTGCGAGCTGTGCATATTTAAGAGCCTCTGCATAGCCTGCGGCGGCCTTTGCTGCATCCTGTTCAGGCACGTTATAGGCAACATCATAGAAGCTGGCATCCCACATGTTCAGGCGGGCCATAAGACCGTAAGCCACCGAAAGGTCGGGAAGAATCTTCGAAGGACGGGCTGCACAGTTGCTGCTCATCAGCTCGATTGCCTTTTCAAGATCGCTCTTGATGAATTCTACCATTTCAGCATGCGTACGACGGGGATTGTCACGGCTATCCTCCTCGGTGGTCTTTTCCGTTACGATAGGCACGGTATAACCGGTTACATTGTTACCGTCGCCATTCACGCCGGAAACAACATCATTAGGCATAAACTCGTACATACGGGCCCAGTCCATATAGACCGAAGCGCGGAAGGCATGGGCAGCACCGAGATAAGCCCGCAGCGTGGGATCCGTAGTCTCGGGATCAATCGCTGCAACCGCCTGGTTGGTGGTCTGTACCTGCTTGGAATAGCTGTACCAGATCCACTGTGTTGCCATGTACTGTTCACCGACGGAAACACGCACACTGCTCCATGTCGTGAACCAGTTGTAGCCGATATTGGGAGCGCAGAGGTCCTCGGTCATTACGTCGCGGACGTGCATAAGAGCGGGGTTACCCCAGTCGTATGCCTGATCGGCGTTCATGACATCAGCCACATTCAGATAGGCGGGCATGCCCATCACGATGGCCTCGGTTGCCTTGGGAGAACCTTCAAGCTGCGACTGCACCATGCCGCTGGTGGGGAACACTTCCTCCACGCAGCTCGTCAGGGCGGAAGCGCCCAGCGCTGCGACAATAAGAGTAATATATGAAGTCTTCATTATTTCTTAAGTTAATTAGAAAGTTACGGATAAGCCGCCCGAGATAGTGCGGACAGGTGCGTAATAGGTGTTGTTGTTGCCGCCTGTGAAGCTCTGACGGGGATCGAGACCCTGACGCTTGCTCCATACCCATACGTTCTCGCATGCGAAGTAGAAGCGGAGCTTCTGGAGGAACATGCGGCGCGTTAGCGACGCGGGCAGAGTGTAGCCGAAGTTGATGTTCTCGATCGAGAAGTAGCTTGCATTGGTCAGGAAGCGCGACGAAGCCTGTGCGGCATATTCATCACCGAAGAAGAAGCGGGGAATATCGCTTGTGCTGTTGGCGGGAGTCCAGGCATTGAGCAGGTCGGCATGCAGATTCTGACCCTTGAACTGCGTGGACGTAGGATTGGTCATCAGACGAGAGTAGCCTGAATCGTAGACCAGACCACCGATCTGATAGTTGCAGTTCACGGTAAGATCGAAGCCCTTATAGTCGAAGCTCGTGCTAAGACCGCCGTAAACCGGAGCGAGACAGGAACCTACAAGGAAGCGATCTGCATCACCATAAACGTCGGTAGTTGTCATTTCGCCGGTAGGCGTACCAATAAGCTTTTCGTCGGAAATGATGCCGTCCGCCAAATCCTGTTCAGTGTACTTGATAGCCTTATACCAAAGAGCCTTACCGGAGTCAGGATCTACGCCTGCATACTTCTGGTTGTAGTAAGTGTACATGGGGAGACCTTCGCCATAGAAATAGGAGCCGCTACCATAACCACCGAAGCTATCCTTGCACTCGCCATTCTTGAAATCAGGTCTATAAGCGATATTCTGCTTGGTTTCAGGATCGAGATATGTTACGCGGTTCTTATACCAAGTCATGTTGAAGTTCACAGTCCAGGTGAAGTCATGGGTCTGCACGGCGATACCGGAGAGCTCGAGTTCGATACCTGCGTTCATCATGTCGCCCACATTGCGGTAGTAGCCGGTGTAGCCGAAAGATGTGGGAAGCGAGAAGTACATGAGCATGTCGGTGGTCTTGCGGTAGAAGCCGTCGATGCCGCCGGAGAAGCGATTATTGAACATCGAGAACTCGACACCTGCATTAAGGTTACCACCCTTTTCCCAGGAGATCTTCTTGTTACCCATGAGTGTGGGAACGGCTGCGGGATAGCCGTTTACATTAGCAAGGCTGTAGTTGTTGGTGTAGAGGAAGTTCGGGATGTTATCATTACCCTGCTCGCCATACGACACCTTCACCTTGAGGGAGTTGAGCCAGCTCTGCGTGGACTCCATGAAGGATTCCTTGGAGATGATCCACGATGCACCGATACTCCAGAAGTTACCCCAGCGGTGCTTGGGATCGAACTTGGAGGAAGCGTCGCGACGGTAGGATACATTGCCGAAGTACTTGGCATCGTAGTCGTAAAGACCGCGGAAAATCCAACCTTCGTTGTTATACTCGGTAGTGTAGGACGAAGCGGAACCGTCAACGATAGCATTGTTGAGCTCGGAATTCCAGGGATCGAACATATTGTTCTTAGAAGCGCTCAGCGTAAAGCCCTTCTGGAGGTTGTATTCGTGACCGGCGAGAACACCTACGTTGTGCTTGCCGAACTCGTGGTTCCAGTTGAGGAGCTGCTGATAGCTCTGATTGAACTGACGGGTGTGGCTCTTGCTGGCAATACCGTTCATATCGGCATAGGAGCCGTAGAAGGGGTTGGTGATGCTGCTTGCACGACGTTCGTTCAGGTAGACGGTGTTGTTCGAAGTGAAGCGGAAATCCTTGAGGAAGCGCACTTCGAAGTAGCCGGTGGCACTGAAGAGGTTGCCATTGCTCTCGCTTGTGTCGAGCATGGCAGCATTTAGAGCATTGGAATTCGGGAATACCGGACGCATGAGACCTGCATTTGCACCGTCGCCATAGTCGTAACGCTGGAGGCCGTTGGCATCAATCATGATGTTACCGTTGGCATCGCGTATGTAGAGAGGATAGATGGGAGCGATTTCGGTAGCAGCAGCGAAAACGTTGCCGGTCGAGTTGGACGAACCTTCATCGCCGTCCATAAAGTGAGCGGAGTAGTGTGTATAGTTCACATTAGCGCCGACCTTCAGCCAGGGCTTGGCCTGAATGTCTGCGGTCAAGCGGCCTGTGAAGCGCTTGTAGTCCGTCTTGGAAGCGATGATACCCTGATTGTCAAGGTAGCCGACAGAAGCGCGGAAGTTGCTCTTTTCCGTACCCTGTGCCACGCTCAGGTTGTATTCCTGACGGAGGCTGCTCTTGTAGGTAGCGTCCAGCCAGTTGTCGGGAGTCAGCAGATATTCAACACCGCGGTAGTTGACCACATTGCCGAGGGTTGCGTTTGGATTGAGCTTGCCGTTCTGACCGATAAGCATCTGACCTGCGGGCACGGTATATACATTATAGCCGAGACCATAGGTGCTGGAGTTGATCATATTGGAGTTGGCCCAAACATTCGCAGCTTCATTGGACAAACCGAGGCCTCCAATTTCCGGAGAAAAGCTTGCATAATTGTAAAGACTCTGATAATAAGTTTCGTAGTACTGGCCGGGATCGGTGATATAGTTGTAGTCCTGCGTGGCGCGCGTATTGGCACCCCACTTGGCGTCTACAACCACCTGAGCCTCGCCGTACTTGGCGCGCTTGGTGGTGATGAGGATGACGCCGTTAGCGCCGCGGGCACCGTAGAGTGCGTTGGAAGCGGCGTCCTTGAGGACGGTCATGCTCTCGATATCGTTGTTATTCAGAGTGGTGATATCACCGGTGAAGGGAGCGCCGTCCACAATGATGAGGGGGGCGTTCATATCGGAGTTCAGCGAGGAGAAACCACGCACGCGGATGGTGGGGTTGCCCGAACCGGGAGCGCCGGATGCGTTGGACAGCTGAAGACCGGCCACACGACCCGAAAGAGCATCGAGCACGTTGGAGCTCTGCGTCTTTTCGATAGCGGCGGCACCTACGACAGCTGCCGAACCGGTGAAGGCCGAGCGCTTCTGCTCACCGTAAGCCACAGCGATAACTTCATCGAGCATCTCTGTGGCGGGGCTGAGATAAACGCTCATCTTGCCGTTGGCGGGAATGTTAACATCCTGGCTCTTGTAGCCTACATAAGCGAAGCTCAGAGCCTTGATGGAAGCAGGCACGGAAATCGAGAAGTGACCGTCGATGTCCGTAACCGCGCCATGGCCCTGGCCGGCTGTAACCGAAACGCCCACGAGCGGCTCGCCACTCGCCTGAGCGTCATAGACAGTACCCGTGACGGTGCGCGTCTGCGCCGACGCACACAAGCCGATCGAAAGCACTGTCAGAAATAATAGAAACAGCTTTTTCATACAAAAATTTAATTAGACATAAAATTGGTTGATTAGTTGTTTTCTGCTATTGGAACACACCACACCCCTGCGTACAGAGCGCGATGATTGTGCAAAATTAATACAAATATTTGATTCTTTAAATTTTTGAAACAAAAAAATTGGGAGCAATGACACTTTGAAAGGTTGAAATCATGTTAAAAAGCATATCTATACAACATATGTACCCCATACTATCAGCCACTTAGCGCAAAAACGTATATTTAACATTTTTTGTTCAAAAAATCACAATGCCGCGCAGCCATATGCTACAGATCACACGCATTTCCGCGCGAAAGGTCTCTGAATAAAAAAAAAGTTGTATCTTTGTAGCCGGATTGTCCCACGGATTTCTCCTATTTAATATAAATCGCAGAATTTTCACAATCATTATCTCACGAAACGCCATGTCCAACTGGTTTGAATGCAAAGTACGCTACGATAAGATTCAGGAAAACGGCTCGGCCAAGAAGGTGACAGAGCCCTACCTTGTGGATGCGCTGACCTTCACGGAGGCTGAGGCCCGCATAACCGAGGAACAGAGGCCCTTCATATCGGGTGAATTCTCCGTAGCGGCCGTGAAACGCTCGCGCATCTCCGAAATCTTCTGGAACGAGGGCGGCGACCGCTGGTATCTGGCCAAAGTTGCCTTCATAACCATAGACGAGCGCTCCGGCGCCGAGAAACGCTCGGTATCGCAGATTCTGGTGCAGTGCAACGGCTTCAAGAGCGCCTTCGAGAACTTCACCAAAGGCATGGCCAATACGATGGCCGACTACGAAATCGTGTCCATCCAGGAAACACCCCTGATGGATGTGTACAAAATGAAAGTGGTGGCCGACGGCCCGCGCCAGGAATAACCGACCAACAACACAAGCCATGAGCATAGCCGACCGCATACGCAGCATACGCGCCACCCTCCCCGAGGGCGTGGAGCTCGTGGCCGTGTCGAAATTCCACCCCGTGGAACAAATACTCGAGGCATACGAAGCCGGACAGCGCAGTTTCGGCGAGAGCCGGATTCAGGAACTGACAGAAAAGGCCCCGCAACTGCCTGCCGACGTCAACTGGCACTTCATCGGCCACCTGCAGACCAACAAGGTGCGCCGACTGGTGGGCCATGCCACTCTGATAGAATCCATAGACTCGGAGCGCCTGCTGGAGCTCGTGGACAGCGAGAGCGAGCGCGCGGGCGTGACATCGCGCGTGCTGCTGCAGGTGCACGTGGCGCAGGAGGAGACAAAATTCGGCTTCTCGCCCGAGGAACTTCTGGACTATTTCGGCGCCCGCCGCTTTGAAAAGCTGCGGGCCACACATCTGTGCGGACTGATGGCCATGGCCTCGAATACCGACGACGCAGAGCGGGTGCGCGAGGATTTCCGCCGCGTGGCCGAGCTGCGACGCCGCATCCTGGAGCTGGCTCCCGACCTGCGCGGATTCGACATACTCTCGATGGGCATGAGCGACGACTACCGCACGGCCATCGAAGAAGGCAGCACACACGTGCGCATAGGCACAGCCATTTTCGGCGAACGCGCGGCCGCCCAAAATCCGGAAATACAAAACCAATCAAAATAAAAAATCCTTAAAACCCTAAAACCAAATGGCTAACACCAATGCAAGACAAAGCGGGGCCTCGACAAACGTTGTGGCAATCGTTGCGATGTTCTTCCTCTTCGCAATGATTTCCTTCGTGACCAACCTCGCCGCCCCTCTGGGCACTATCTGGAAAAACAATTACGACTGGTCCGGCATGCTGGGCAACCTCATGAACTTCCTGGCCTATCTCTTCATGGGCATCCCCGCAGGCAACATGCTCTCGCGCATCGGCTACAAGAAAACGGCGCTCGCCGCCATGGCCGTAGGCTTCGTGGGCCTTGTGCTGCAGTGGCTTTCGGGCTTCACGGGCACGACGGTGGACGTGTTCATGGTTGACTCGGTGGCCGTCACACTCAACTTTATCATCTACCTGCTGGGCGCATTCGTCTGCGGTTTCAGCGTGTGCATGCTCAACACGGTCGTTAACCCGATGCTCAACCTCCTGGGCGGCGGCGGCAACCGCGGCAACCAGCTCGTGCAGGCCGGTGGCTCCTTCAACTCTCTGGCCGGCACGCTCACGCCCTTCTTCGTGGGTATGCTCATCGGCCAGGTGACGGACCGCACGTCGATGAACGACGTGGCTCCGCTGCTCTACATCGCCATGACAGTATTCGTGCTGGCGTTCATCATCATTAGCTTCGTAGCTATCCCCGAACCGCACCTGCGCAAGGGCGGCGACAAGGCCCGCAAGGAGCCCCACAGCCCCTGGAGCTTCCGCCACACGGTGCTTGGCGTGATCGGCATCTTCTTCTATGTTGGCCTGGAAGTGGGCATCCCCGGCATGCTTATCTTCTATCTTTCCGACTCCGCAGCCTCGGGCATCACTGAAAATGCTACGGCCGTGGCCGGCGGTGTTGCCGCCATCTACTGGCTGCTGATGCTGGTGGGCCGTCTGGTATCGAGCGTCATCTCGGGCAAGGTATCGTCGCGCGCGCAGCTCATCACCGTCAGCACAGTTGCCATCGCGCTCGTATGCATCGCCATCTTCCTGCCCTCCGACATCCGCCTGAGCATGCCCGCATACTCGGCCGGCGAAGGCTTCACCACCGCCATGGTGCCCGCCAAGGCCCTGCTTCTGGTGCTTTGCGGCCTCTGCACATCGGTGATGTGGGGCGGCATCTTCAACCTTGCCGTCGAAGGCCTGGGCAAGTACACGGCCAAGGCTTCCGGCATCTTCATGATGATGGTAGTAGGCGGCGGCGTGATGCCTCTGATCCAGAACGCTATAGCCGGAGCGACGGACTACATGACGTCCTACTGGCTCATCGTGGCTATGCTGGCATATCTGCTGTACTACGGCCTCGTGGGCTCGCGCAACGTGAATACGGACATCCCCGTCAACGACGAGGACGAGGCTCCCGATCCGCGCAACCTCTAAGCTTCTAATTCATCACCAAATACAACATCATTCCCCATTTTAAAGAACTGCTATGGTAACCGACGCGAAGACTCTCACCCGGGCAGCCGACAATATCCGCGTGCTATCGGCCGCAATGGTCGAAAAAGCCAAGTCCGGACATCCCGGAGGCGCTATGGGTGGCGCTGACTTTGTCAACGTCCTCTATTCGAAATTTCTCGTATACGACCCTGACGATGCCACCTGGCCCTGGCGTGACCGATTCTTCCTCGATCCGGGCCACATGTCGCCGATGCTCTACTCGGTGCTGGCCCTTACGGGCCGCTACACGCTGGCCGAGCTGCAGCAGTTCCGCCAGTGGGGTTCGGTGACGCCCGGCCACCCCGAAGTGGATCCGGCTCACGGTATTGAAAACACTTCCGGCCCCCTCGGCCAAGGCCATACCATGGCCGTGGGCGCCGCTATCGCCGAGCGCTTCCTCGTGGCCCGCTTCGGCGAGACATGCGCGCACAAGACCTACGCCTTCATCTCCGACGGCGGCATCCAGGAGGAAATCTCGCAGGGCGCAGGCCGCATAGCCGGCTACCTGGGCCTTGCGAACCTCATCATGTTCTACGACTCGAACGGCGTGCAGCTGTCGACAGACGTGGACGCCGTGGACAGCGAAGACTATGCTGCTAAATACCGCGCATGGGGCTGGAACGTGCTTGAAATCAACGGCAACGACCCCGACGAGGTGGCTCACGCACTGGCTGCGGCCGGCGAGGAGACACAGCGCCCCACCCTCATTATCGGTCGCACGGTGATGGGTCTGGGCGCACGCAATGCCGCCGGCGAGAAGATGGAAGGCCTGTGCAGCACGCACGGGCAGCCCCTGAGCAAGGCCGGCGTGGACATGCCTGCAACATACCGCAATCTGGGGGCCGACCCGGACGCGCCTTTCGCAATCTTCCCCGAGACGGCCGAGCTCTACCGCCGCCGCGCCGAGGAGCTGCGCAAGATCGTGGCCGAACGCAAGGAGGCACACCGCCAGTGGGCGGAAGCGCATCCGGCCGAGGCCGTGACGCTCAAAGGCTACCTTGACGGCTACATTCCCGAAATCGACTATGCCGCCATCGTGCACAAGGCCGATGTGGCCACGCGCACGGCATCGGCCGATGTGTTAGGCGTGCTGGCCGAGAAGGTGGGCAACATGATCGTATCGTCGGCCGACCTGGCCAATTCCGATAAGACGGACGGCTTCCTGAAGAAAACGCATGCCTTTGCGCCGCACGACTTCACGGGCGCATTCCTGCATGCAGGCGTGGCCGAGCTGACCATGGCCGCCATAATGAACGGCATTGCCCTGCACGGGGGGTGCATCGCCGCCTGCGGTACCTTCTTCGTATTCTCTGACTATCAGAAGCCTGCGATACGCATGTCGGCGCTGATGCAACTGCCCGTGAAATACGTCTGGAGCCACGATGCATTCCGCGTGGGCGAGGATGGTCCGACCCACGAGCCCGTGGAGCAGGAGGCTCAGCTGCGCCTGCTTGAGGAAATCCGCAATTTCAGCGGCGAGCGCTCCATGCTTGTGCTCCGTCCGGCCGATGCTGCGGAGACGTCCTATGCATGGCAGATGGCCATGGCAGCCGACAAGCGTCCCACAGGCCTGATCACTTCGCGTCAGGACATCAAGGACCTGCCCGCTCCGGAGGGCATGACGCGCATCGAGGCCGCGGCCGGCGCGCTTCGCGGCGGATATGTGGCGCTTCCTGCGCCGGGCGAGGGAACACCGGATGTGGTGCTCGTGGCCAACGGCTCGGAAGTATCGCTGCTCTGCGATGTGCGTGCGATGCTGGCTGCCGAGGGAATCCGTGCATCGGTTGTGTCCGTGCCTTCGACGGGTCTGTTCAACGATCAGGACGAGGCCTATCGCCTTAGCGTGCTGCCGCTGGGGGTTCCGCAGTTAGGACTCACGGCCGGATTGCCCGACTCGATCCGGCTGATCGACGGATTCCGCGGCGAGATTTACTCGATGGGCCGCTTCGGCGCATCGGCTCCCTACAAGGTGCTCGATGAAAAGTTCGGCTACACCCCTGACAATATCTTCAACTGGGTGAAAGGCAAACTCGGAATCGAAAATCCGCTGCGCGAGAACTACTAAAAACCGCAACAGTTTTTATAAAACCGCAGGAGGACGAAAACTTTTTTCACATTCAGGCGGTTTAATTAAAAAAAATGTTGTAATTTTGCGAGACTTTAGAGTCCGTCCAAGACAGAAACTATTTTATAACAACAACCATAACAAAATTTCTCCTATGAAAAAAGCTCTCTTAGCTCTCGGCCTCGCAGTCGTTGCCGGCCAGGCTCTCTCGGCTCAGGAAGTAGTAGAAGAGCTCGCTGTCGTGCAGGAAGTTACGACAGTGGAGGATGCCTCACAGGGCTATCTCTTCAACCGCTTCAAAGACAACTGGTTCATCACCGCAGAAGGCGGCGCAAACGTAAACTTCAGCGAGTACACCTCGCATCGCGATCTCAAGGACCGCTTCTCGCCCCAGGCCGCTCTCTATGTGGGCAAGTGGTTCTCGCCCATCATGGGTCTTCGCGTTGGCCTGAACTGGGCACAGCTAAAATCGCTGTCCGACTTCAAGGACGCTTCGGGTGTAGTTCCCGGCCAGCCCACCGTTGACGGCTACTACCGCCAGAAGTTCAACACTCTCGGTCTGAACTTCGACGCCATGCTGAACATCACCAACTGGTGGTGCGGCTACAAGCCCAACCGTGGCTACAACTTCATCGCCTATGCAGGCGGCGAAGGCGTATTCCCCTTCGAGAAGTCCGAAATGGGCGGCAAGTACCACTTCTTCAAGGATAAAGTGCTCGCCCTCCGCGCCGGCATCATCAACTCCTTCCGCATCTCCAAGCAGATGGCTCTCGCTCTTGACATTCGCTACACGCTTTACGAAGGCATCACGGATGTAGTAGGCGGCAACCGTTCCTGGAACAACATCTCGGCTAACCTGGCCCTGACCTATAACTTCCGCGGACGCAACTGGAGCGCACCCATCGTTCCCGTTTGCCCCGAACCCGAAAACTGCGATCCTCTGCGCGCACGCCTCGACGCAGCCAACCGTCGCATCGAAGAGCTGGAAGCACAGCTCAAGGCATGCCTCGAGCGTCCTGTCGAGCGCGTTGTGGAGACCATCAAGGCTCCCCTCGCTACGGTTTACTACCCCATCGGCGTATCGCGTCTCTCTGCTGAAAATGCACGCGTAATCAAGGCTGTTGCAGCTGAAATGGCACAGCACCCCGATCAGAAGTACACCGTTACCGGCTGGGCTGACAACTTCACCGGCACTGACGCCATCAACGCCCGTCTCCGCAAGAACCGTGCAGCCGGCGTTGAGAAGGTTCTCCTCCGCAACGGCGTGAATGCTAACCAGCTCACCATCGTTGACAACAACACCAACAACCTGCATCAGGACCTCGGCAAGAAGTGCGCATCGCTCGACCGCGCTGTCACCATCACCGAGAACAACTAATCGGGACACCCCCCATACGAGAACGCGGCGCCACGCAGGCGCCGCGTTTTCTTTTTGTTAAATGTCCACGCATGACCAAGATTAGGTAGCAGTGTGGATTATTTGTCGTATCTTTGCGCCATGCAAGCCTCCGAGGGCCACAAACAAATCAAATCCATTCATTGAGATCACCAAAATCGGTATAAGCCATATAATGAAGACTGTAATCTACTTTTTGCTGCTGATAATCGCATCGGGAATTATGTTCTCCTGTTCGAGATCGATGTCGGAATACGACAAAGAAATCGGAGAAGCCGAGAAACTAATGCAGACTAATTCCGACAGCGCACTGGTGATACTCGAAAATATAGATCCTTCTGATCTCAAGGCTGACTCAATACGTGCAAAGCTCATCTATCTCAAGGCTTATGGACATATGAAACAGAATCGGTCGATGATTGCGGATTCGCTGATCCAATACGCTCACGACTACTACCGTGGGAAAGACATGGTGAGGGATGTACGAAGCGGAATAGCCTATGCATGGTATAAATTCTGGGTTGGAGATACACGAGGGGCCATATCCATGCTGGACTCACTCACGAATCTGAAAAATGTTCCGGATTCGATAATGGTGCAGACGCTCAGGGTGCGAACACTGTTAGGTGCCTCGGAATATCACGGAAAAGAGCTGCTCCCGCTGGCTAAAAGGCTCATCAGCCTCGAGAAGGATTCACTTAGAAAACTTGAGGCCAAATATATGCTCGCAGCAGGATATGAATACTCCAATATGGCAGATTCGGCGCTGTATATTCTGGATGAACTAATAGATTATGCCCGAAAGAGCAATCGAGGAAAAACACAATTCGCGCTTGAAATCGAGCGGGCACAGCTACTGACGGAAGCCGGCAAGCCTGATGAAAGCGAGGCTCTGATTGAAGAAATATTCCAAAAGGCCGGGCGCCAGAACGGGGGCGCTGATTTACTCCATTTTCAACAAGCAATCAACGCGCTTAGCAGAGGCGACCTGCACCTAACGGCACGACACCTTGCAATGGCGGACAGTCTGGCTATGGAACTAAGAGGCGAAGAAGACGCTCATTATCGCAGCTATACCAATCTGCTGCATGCGATCCTTGACTATAAAAACACCGGGAAAATAACACTGGCTCATATCAACGGGTTGAATAATCGCCAGAACGAGCGATTCAATCGTATTAAAGCCTCACAATGGGAATCGGAGCGGGGGGCACTGATCCAACAAGGTCGCGCTCTTGAACTTAAAGCAGCGAATGAGCGCAAGACGGTTGTGATACTCGTCATTGTTCTGGTGGCTCTGATGAGCATAGGATTCGCATCGTGGATAATCTTCATAAGACGTGAACGCGAACGCGAAAACGAGGAACGCATCGAGGCCCTACAGAAAATGGTTGAAGAATATAAATCCGCACCGGCCGCACAAGAACAGGGGCATCCTGAATCGGCGGCATTGAGAAGCGCCATGCTAAGGCAATTAGGCATTATCAAGATGGTGGCGGAAGCACCAACAGAGCAGAATCAAGAGATGTTGCGAAGGATTTCCTCTATTGACGGAGATACAAACGGCGAGCTTGTGGACTGGACGTCGGTGTATGAGATAATAGACAACCTCTATTCCGGTTTCTACACAAAGCTTCATTCCAATTATGGCAATCTACTCAGCAGGAAGGAAGAACAAATAATAGTTCTGATGATAGCCGGATTTTCCACAAAGGAAATAAGTGTGATCAGCGGGCATACAACTTCGACCATCTATGTAAGGAAAACCGCGATACGCAAGAAACTCGGAGTGCCCGAGAAGGAAGATATAGTCCACTTTCTGCAAAATCAATATCAGCATTAAGACACTATATAGACGCGAAAGAACCGAATTAAAACTTTTACACGATGCAGCCTCTGAATATCAGCAGGTTGCATCGTTTGTATTAAAACTCTAAGATTTGGAATAAAAATTCTTTTAGGCATAATTTTGCATCCAGGAAAACATAAAAAACCCGATGCAAAAAATGAAAAAGAAATCCATTATTCCCGCCATTGCAATACTGATGGCATTCCATCTCCTCCTGTCATGCAACGCAGGTATCGGAGATGTGCGGGACAAAAATCTCGCCGGCATAGTACATGCAAAGTACGATTCAATCTCCGAAGTCCGATACATAGGAATGTCGGACGTTCGCGAAGTCGACGGAAACAAGCTTCAGACAGTAGTCATATTTTACACAAGCGACTCCGCCGGCACCCGGATAGAGCGAAACGCCCGTGTGACGAGTAATTATGATTGCTCCGTGCTCTACACTTGGGAAGAAACAGGTACTTCCGTTTACAGCGACGTCAAGCAAAAAATAGCAAACAAGCTTGAGGAAAAGGGCATAGTCACTGACGGCAGCCTTATTGACGCACTTATTGAAATGAAAAACCACTAAAAACATGAATATGAAACGTATATTTTTAATTCTTATCGCCTTCGCGGCAGTAGTCCCCGCATTTTGCCGAGAGATAAAGGGGACAGTGACAGGGGAAAACGGTATCCCCCTCGACTTTGTGAATGTGGTTCTGCTACGAGATTCCACCTATGTGACAGGAACGATCACGGATCAAGACGGAGCATTCAGCATAGACACCGACTTTACAGGTACGCTTACCGCAAAATTTTCTTTTGTCGGATATGAAAGCCGAACCGAAGCTGTGCCTTCATCCGGTGATATGGGTGTAATCAATCTTATTCCCACCTCTATAGAGCTTGGGGAGGTAGTTGTAAAAAGTACCCGCCCCACGACTGCAATGAAAGGCAACGCACTTGTAACGAATATCGATGGAAGCGCGCTGGCCATGGCCGGGACAGCCAATGACGTACTGTCACGTGTGCCCATGATCGTAAACAACGGAGGCACACTGGAAGTATTCGGTAAGGGCGCGCCCGAAATCTACATCAACGGACGCAAAGTAACCGATCTTCAGGAACTGGCCCAACTCAACTCACAAGACATGAAAAACGTGTCCGTCATCACCAATCCCGGAGCAGCATACGCAGCAAACGTGAAATCAGTTGTACTTATCCGTACCAAGGCACCGAAAGGCGACGGACTCAGCGGCACCCTCCGCACGGACAATGGGGTGCAGCACTACTTCCGCACAGGCAACTCGATAGATCTGAAATATCGGACGCGAGGGCTCGAACTATTCGCCAACTATGGCTGGTGGTACGGAGCAAATCGCGATGACCGCAGCAACGATATGACCACCCACACCCCGACAGGAGTGTACAATCAGACATTCCACACTCTGGGCAAGCAAACATACAACGATATGACCGGAAAAATCGGGTTCTCATATATGTTTAATGATAAGCACAATATAGGTGCCTACTACCAGAACAGCCGTAATAAGCATAATACAAGCGGAAGTATTCCAAGTGAAGTGTGGCTAAACGGAAGTCTTCTTGACCGATACAGTTCGGCCGTCGACAACAAATCAATAGCAATGCCGAGACACAACGCCAATCTATACTACAACGGCATCCTCGGCAAGTGGACGATTGATTTTAATGCCGACTATATATGGTATAAAAATCGGGAAGTGTCCGTGAGCGATGAATTCAGCGAAACCGGAGAGGACCGCGCAGTGCACACGAGCTCAACGAATCACAACCGTATGTTCGCCGAAAAATTAGTAGTGAGTCACCCACTATGGCGTGGACAGATCAGCTTCGGCGAGGAATACACGTCAACCCGTGCGACAAATCTCTTCAGCGCAAACATCGAGGAAGTCGAAGATACCGATAACCGCGTTGACGAAAACAATGCAGCCGCATTCGTGGAATTAGAGCAGGAATTAGGGCGCTTCGATCTGGGCGTAGGACTCCGATACGAACACGTCACGTTTGACTACTTCGAAATGGGAATGCATCGCGATGGCCAGAGCAAGACATACAACAATCTGTTTCCATCGTTGAATGTGGCCACGCAGATAGGCCGTGTGCGCATGGGCCTGAATTACTCGGGAAAGACCGTACGCCCCGGATACGGACAGTTGGACGGCGCAGTGAGCTACATCAACCGACTAACGTATGAAAGCGGGAATCCATATCTCAAGCCCACCAAACTCCAGACAGTGGAGTATATGGCCCAGTGGCGTCAGTTCTTCGCCCAGCTTTCCTATACATACTTCAAGGATGGCGTGTACCATATCACCGAGCCATACGGAACGGACGGCGAGGCCACTATCATCAGAACAGCGAATCTGAATCACAGACACTATCTTCAGGCTTTCGCAGGCGCACAGTTCAGGATAGGCATATGGCAGCCACGAGTGAATATCGGGATGATGAAGCAATGGCTTACACTTCCTGTAGAGGGCGAGCCTATGAAGATGAATACTCCGGGCTTTCTATTTCAGTGGCAGAATGCTTTGAAGCTACCGTTCGACATATGGCTGAACGTGGACGCGCAGCTGATGACACACTCGTGGGACAACAACATGAAGCTATCCAACACGCCATGGTATGTCAATGCGAAGATTTACAAGGGCTTTTTGGACAATAAGCTCAGCGTGACACTTGAAGCAAAGGATATATTCAACACATCGCAGAACGACGCGATAATGTATAACGATGCCGTGCGGATTGTGCAGAAGAACTACTCACCGGGCCGCTCAGTAATGCTGACACTTCAGTATCGCTTCAATAGCAGCCGAAACCGCTATCGCGGTACAGGCGCCGGAAACTCCGAGAAGTCGCGATTCTAAGGATAGGGATAATACAAGCTTATCATACAATTTCAGTTGCGGACGGGCCGAAGGCTCGTCCGTACGTTCGTACACAATATCAGGAAAAGATACGGACCGGGCAATAATGAATGCGGGGCATCACTTGCGGTGGGTGGCGCGGAGGAAGGTGAGCAGGAAAAGCGCTCCTGCGAGGAAGAGGCTTACAGAGAAGCTGAAGACGATGCCCCGGAGGCCAAGACCGAGAGGTATGGCGATAAGATAGGTGCTGGGGAGGCCTACGAGAATATAGCTAACAAGCGCTATCAGGAACATGGGTCCTACATGTCCGGTGCCGCGCAGCGAGTTGGCAAAGCTTATCTGCGTGGCGTCGCCGAGCTGATAGAGCACAAGCGGGAAGATGAGTGTATAGGCCATCGTAAGGACAGCGCGATCGTCGGTGAAGGCTCCCATGAGGTCGCGCCCGAAGAAGACAAATACGAGGCTTGAGACGCACATTACTGCCAACATGACATGATATCCGGCCCAGGCCATGCGTCGCATCTCGCGTCCGGAGCCACGTCCTGCGGCATGGGCCACGAGCACGCTCGTGGCCGAGCCTATGGAGTAGTATATGCAGAAGCCGAGCATACCTACAACGATGATGATCTGGAAGGCGGCAAGCTGTATGGCTCCGAGCCATCCGGCTATTATGGCTGCGCCGGAGAAAGCGCCAGTCTCGAAGGCCATCTGCAGCGAGAGGGGCAAGGATCCGCGCACGATACGCAAGGCTTTGCGGGCCGTTAGCCGGGCAGAGCGGTAGCCGGGATGATACACGCGGTTGCGACGCGCGAAACGGAACACGGCAAACATCGCTGCCGGACACACGACGCGGGCCAGGAGGGTGCTGAGTCCCGCACCCGTCAATCCGAGTTCGGGCATGCCCCAGTTGCCGTAGATCAATGCGTAGTTTCCGGCCACATTAAGGGCATTGGCTGCAAGGGCGATGACTGTGGGTGTTTTGGTGTCGTTGACGCCATAGCTCCACTGGGAGTATACGTTGAAGAGTCCGACGGCCCAGACTCCGGCGAGATGCGTCAGGAAGTAGGGCTTTATAAGGGGCAGAAGCTGCACGGGCTGGCCCAGATGAGGCAGAGCGATGTAAACGCCGTACATCGCTGCCGTTATGAGCAGGGAATAAAGGAGATTTACCACGGCGGAAGCACGGACTTCCGCTCCTATATCGTCGTAGCGGCCACGGGCGAACATGGCGCCTATGACGGGAGTGACTCCGTAGGTGAAGCCTATGCACGCCAGTATGGCGATATTGAAAACGTTGTTGACGAAGGAAGCCGAGGCAAGAGCCTCGGTGGAGTATCTGCCGACCATAATATTATCGGCAAAGCCCGTGAGGATCATGCCCAGCTGGCCTACGAGTATGGGCCAACCGAGCCGGACGATGCGCATGTATCTATTGCGCATGCCCGGCTCGGCGATGTGTGTATTGGGTTGTTGTTCCATCCTCAGTCTCTCGAACCGCCGAAAATACGCAGGAGGAAGAGGAAGAGATTGAGGAAGTCGAGATAGAGGTTCAAGGCACCCACGATAGCGAGGCTACCTGCCTGCTCGGGGCTTGCGTACTGGGCCATGGTCTTGACCTGCTGGGTGTCCCAAGCGGTAAGGCCGACGAAGATAATCACGCCGACGATGCTGATAATCCAGTCGAGGCCGCTTGATTTTAGGAAAAGGTTGACCAGCATGGCAATGATGAGACCGAACAAGGCCATGGTGAGTATGGAGCCGATCTTGCTAAGGTCGCGGTCGGTGAAATAGCCGTAGACGCTCATGGCACCGAAAGTTCCGGCCGTGATGAAGAATGTCTTGACCATGGCCGTGGGGCTGTAGGCAAGGAATAGGGTACAGAACATCATGCCGTTGATGATGCTGAAGAGGTAGAAGAGGGCCGACCCGGCGGTATTTCCCATCTTGCGGATGGCACCGCTGAGGCTGAAAAGGATTCCGAATTCAGCGATGATGAGCACCCACATGAGCCACTGATGGGTGATGTAGAAGTGGATGAATGAACTTGAGGCGCAGAAAAGCGCGGTGAAAGCGGTGAGAAGGAGCCCGAGCGTCATTTTCAGATACACGCGCTTCATCACGGATGAAGTGAGGGAGGCGACGGCCGAACCGCCGTTGTAGTTGTAGTCTTGCATATTTGCGTTTGTTTACAGAGGTTTTACATTCTTTCGGGCACGCGGATTCCGAGGAGCTGCATGCCGTCGGCCACGATTCGCGCCGTGGCATCGCTAATGGCCAGGCGGAGCGAGCGCACGCCGGCGTTTTCTTCCTTGAGGATGGGGCAGTCGTGGTAGAACTGGTTGTACTGCTTCACCAGGTCGTAGACATAATTAGCCACGAGCGCGGGGGAGTAGGTGCGACCGGCCTCGGCGAGGACGGCAGGATAGTCGGCCAGGCGCTGGATGAGATCGGACTCCTTTTCACCGGGCTCGACGGCGGAATAGTCGCCACCGGCGAATCCGGCTTCCGCGGCACGGCGGAGCACGGAGCGGATGCGGGCGTAGGTGTACTGGATGAAGGGACCCGTATTGCCGTTGAAGTCGATGGATTCCTTGGGATTGAAGGTAATGTTCTTGCGGGGATCGACCTTCAGGAGGAAGTACTTGAGCGCTCCGAGACCCACAATCTCGGCGATGTCGGCGCGTTCGGCCTCGCTGAGGCCGTCGAGCTTGCCGAGCTGTTCGGACACTTCGGCTGCGGTTTCGACCATCTTGGCCATGAGGTCGTCGGCGTCGACCACGGTGCCCTCGCGGCTCTTCATCTTGCCCTCGGGGAGCTCGACCATGCCATAGGAGAAATGCACGAGGTCCTTGCCCCAGGAGAAGCCCAGACGATCGAGCAGGATGGAGAGAACCTGGAAGTGATAGTTCTGCTCGTTGCCCACGACGTAGATCATCTTGTCGATGGGATAGTCGCGGAAACGGAGCTTGGCCGTGCCGATGTCCTGGGTCATGTAGACGGAGGTTCCGTCCTTACGCAGCAGGAGCTTTTCGTCGAGGCCGTCGTTGCGCAGGTCGGCCCAAACGGAGCCGTCCTCGCGGCGGTAGAGCACGCCTTTCTCGAGGCCTTCGAGCACCTTCTCCTTGCCTTCGAGATATGTGTCGGACTCGTAATAGATCTTGTCGAAGCCGACGCCCATGCGCTTGTAGGTCTCGTCGAAGCCGTCGTAGACCCAGCGATTCATGCGCTCCCAGAGGGCACGCACTTCGGGGTCGCGGGCTTCCCACTTGAGCAGCATCTCGCGTGCTTCCTGCATAAGAGGCGACGCGGCCTTGGCCTGTTCCTCGTCCATGCCGGGATTCTCGGCCATCAATTTTTTCACTTCTTCCTTGAAGTGCTTGTCGAAAGCCACGTAGCAGTCGCCGACGAGGTGGTCGCCTTTCACATGCGCGCTCTCGGGCGTGCGGCCGTCGAACCACTTCTGCCACGCGAGCATGCTTTTGCAGATGTGGATGCCGCGGTCGTTGACGATATTGGTCTTGACCACGCGGTTGCCGCATGCGGCGAGAATCTGCGAGAGGCTGTAGCCCAGGAGGATATTGCGCAAGTGGCCGAGGTGTAGGGGCTTGTTGGTGTTGGGCGAGGAGTATTCCACCATCACGAGCGGACTCGCGTCAGTGTCGGGCTTGTGGCCGAAGTGTTCGGTTTTTTCGATGCCGGCGAGCACACCGGTCCAGAACGAGGGAGCGATGACGATGTTGAGGAAACCCTTGACAACATTGAAGCGGCTCACTGCGGGCACGTTCTCGACCAGCCACTGTCCAATCTCATTGCCCACGGCTTCGGGGGCCTTGCGGGCGGCCTTCACGAAGGGGAACACCATGACGGTGAGATTGCCTTCGAACTCCTTGCGGGTGGCCGAGGACACGATGGACGCAGGGTCCGCATCGAGACCATAGAGAGCCTTCACGGCGTCGGAAACGCCTTGGGCCAATATCTTTTCAGGTGCTGTATACATCTTTTCTATCTTTATCTTTTTTACTTTAGAATCTTTTTTCCGGAGTTTAGAGGAATTTATCGCCGAACTTGACTTTGGCGTCGTTGACCATCTGCTTGATTTTCTGCTCGCGGCTCTTGGGGCAAATGAGCAGAACATCGTCGGCATCGGCCACGATATAATCCTCGAGGCCGTCGACGACAATCAATTTCTCTCCGCGCACGGCAAACACATTTCCGCGCGAATTGTAGGCCAGGACGCGGCAGTTCTGCGTGACGTTGGCATCGGCGTTCTTGGGCGACATGTCGTAGAGGGCGCTCCATGTGCCCAGGTCGCTCCAACCGAAATGTACGGTCTCGACATATACGTTGGGGGCCTTCTCCATGACGGCGAAGTCAATGGAGATGCTGAGGCAGCCGGGGAAGACGGAGGCGATGAACTCGCGTTCGCGCGCAGCGTCGAGATAAACGGATGCATCGGCGCTATCGAATGTGGCGGCAATATCGGGAGCCATGTCGCGGAGGGCCTTGCGGATGCTTGCGGCGCTCCAGAGGAAAATTCCGGAATTCCAGAAGAATTCGCCCGTGGAGAGAAAGACCTTGGCCAGCTCGAGATCGGGCTTTTCGGTGAATGTCTTCACGCGGCTTATCTCGCCTTCCACGTGCTCGCCCACCTGGATGTAGCCATATCCGGTTTCGGGACGCGTGGGCTCGATGCCCAGGGTGAGGAGGGCATCGCGAGTCTCAACAAAATCGAATCCCGCACGTATGGCACGCTCGAATTCGGCTTCGCGGGTGATGACATGGTCGCTGGAGGCGACGATCATGGATGCCTCGGGATCGCGAGCGGCGATGTGCCATGCGGCCCAGGCGATGCATGGGGCGGTGTTGCGTCGTGCGGGCTCGCACAAAATCTGGTCGTCGTGCAGCTCGGGCAACTGTTCCTTCACCAGATCGCGATAGCGGCTGTTTGTGACAATTATCACATTCTCGGCAGGCAACATGGTGCGCACACGGTCGTAGCTCATCTGCAGGAGTGTACGGCCCGTGCCGAGGAAGTCAATGAACTGTTTTGGGCGTGCCTCGCGCGAATAAGGCCAGAAGCGGCTGCCTATGCCGCCGCACATTATCACGCAATATCTGTGACTGCTCATTTCCATATTCCTATAAGCAAGTTAGTTTTCAGGGGAATGTTTGTCCCACAAATTTACGTATTTCCCATGACATATGCAAGAAAATGCCCCCACCCTTCCGGGCAGAGGCATCTTTATCGATTCATGGCTTCTTCCAAAAAAACTTTGCGAACGCTTTTCCGTCGGTGGGCCGTATGCGGGCTTATCGCCGGGAGTCAGATCAGCGGTAGTCGGCGAAACGCTCCTGGAGGCGCTTGCGGGCCGAGAAGATGCGGCTCTTGACTGTTCCGAGGGGAAGGCTCATTTCTTCGGCAATCTCTTCGTACTTATAGCCTGCGACGTGCATCGAGAAGGGCTTGCGATAGTCTTCGGAGAGTGCATTGATGGCTTCGGTGATTTCGTTGGCGGTATAAGTGCCTTCGGGACTTTCGGTGGCGGATTCAGCGGGGAGGTTGATAAGATACTGGTTATCGGTAGTATCGACAATCGTAGCGGCACGCGAGATACGGCGATAGTTGTTGATGAAGATATTACGCATTATTGTAAAGAGCCAACCCTTGAGGTTCGTGCCCTCTGTGTATTTCTCTTCATTGTCCAGAGCCTTAAGGGTTGTATCCTGCAGAAGATCGTATGCGTCGTCGCGGTTAGACGTGAGCATGTAAGCAAAGTTCAGGAGGTTCGACTGAAGACCCATGAGGTTAGATTGGAATTTCGCGCTTGCCATAATTGTAAGTTTTTTGGGAAGATTTCTAAGTTTAATTTTGTGTCGTCTTTTGTTGTTCGACGCTCAAAATTACTGCCAATATCAGCCGTGCGCAAGTTTTTAGTGCTAACAAATGTTAATTTTGAAATTTTCTTGGATTTTATTCGCAACTATCTTAATATCAACATAGTATTGTTGCAACAAATTGTTACAGCATTGTTACATGTTTCAAAATTTATAAATCTGTTACACGTTTGTAACAGCTTTGCGCGTCTTTTGCAACCACATTTCGTGAACATTTTCGCATGTGATTTTCATCATTTTTTGGCCGCTGCGCTTGTATTTACAGCTTTTTTGCGTAACTTTAGGGCGGCTCGAACAAGAGCACCATGAAAAACTAACCCTAAATCTATCCACTTCTAACACCCCTTGGGTCCCGCTCTATGATTATTGGCGTACCTAAAGAAATCAAAAACAATGAGAATCGCGTGGCCATGACCCCGTCAGGCGTGAGCGAACTCGTCCGCAAAGGACACACCGTCTACGTACAGCACACGGCCGGCAACGGCTCGGGCTTCTCCGACGAAGACTACACGCGCGCAGGCGCAAAAATCCTTCCGACCATAGAGGAAGTTTACGCCACGGCCGAGATGATCGTAAAGGTCAAGGAGCCGATCGCCTCGGAATATCCGCTCGTGCGCAAGGGTCAGTTGCTCTTCACCTACTTCCATTTCGCCTCGGACCGCGCGCTCACCGAAGCCATGATTGCCTCGGGCGCCGTGTGCATTGCCTACGAGACCGTCATCGGTCCGCAGGGAGGTCTGCCCCTGCTGATACCCATGAGCGAGGTGGCCGGGCGCATGTCCGTTCAGGAAGGCGCGCGCTTCCTTGAGAAGCCGCAGGGCGGCCGCGGCATACTGCTCGGCGGCGTGCCGGGCGTGAAACCCGCACGCGTGCTCATCCTCGGCGCGGGGGTCGTGGGCCGCAATGCGGCACTGATGGCCGCAGGCCTCGGTGCGGACGTAACCATCACGGACATCTCGCTGCCCACCTTGCGCCACGTGGCCGAAACGATGCCCGCAAACGTGCGCACGCTCTACTCGTCGCGCCACAATATCGAACAGGAGCTGCCCACGACGGACCTCGTGATAGGTTCGGTGCTTATCCCCGGCGCGAAGGCTCCGCACCTTGTGACAGCCGACATGCTCGCGCTCATGCGTCCGGGCACGGTGATGGTAGACGTTGCCATCGACCAGGGCGGCTGCTTCGAGACATCGCATCCCACGACCCACGCAGATCCGGTCTACACCGTGGATGGTATCGTACATTATGCCGTTGCCAATATCCCCGGCGCCGTGCCCTGTACGTCGACGCTTGCACTCACCAACGCCACCCTGCCCTATGCCATCCAGCTGGCCGACAAGGGCTGGCAGAAGGCCTGCAAGGAAAACAAGGGTCTGGCCGAGGGCCTGAACATCGTGGACGGCAAGGTTGTGTACCCCGCTGTGGCCGAAGCCTGGGATCTCCCGCTGGCAAAGGTAGAGTACTAAGCTACATCAACATCCCGTCCCGGCTTTCGCCCGGGACGGACAGGTATTTTTCCCGCACCTATTGCGTAGGTGCGGGGATTTTTGTATCTTTGGAGGTTTATGAGACGCATTTTAATTGCATTAGTCATCACGGCTCTGCTGTGTGTGCTTCCCGGCGCATGCGGAAAGGGAGTGCCGGAAATCATGGCCACGCTGCCGCCGATCCTCGAACAGCCCGAGAATCAATGGGATAACCATCTGGACTCGGCGCCCGACGGGGGCTGCGCGCGCATGCGTTTCCCCGGTCTGGGCAGCATAGGCCGCATGTTCAACGACAGCAACTATCTCCATCTGCGGGCTGCCCGCGAGCTGGGCATTCACCCTGTGGGCGACCTCCGCTCGGCCTGGACTGAGGGGCGTGGCCTCGTGCGCATTGGCTCGTGCCGGGAATACTATCTGGCGCCGCTGTCGCATTCCTACCCCTATCTCGTACCCGAGGCTGCGCAGCTACTGCAAGAAATCGGCGCGCGGTTCGCCGACTCGCTCGAGGCTCGCGGGGGCGGCGCGTACCGGCCCAAGGTGACGAGCGTGCTGCGCACACCGCACACTCTGGGGCGTCTGCGGCGCGTGAACCGCAATGCCTCGGACAGTTCTGCACATCAGTTCGCCACGACCTTCGACATAAGCTACAGCAAATTCATCTGCGATGATTCCACGGCCACGCGGCGTACCTTCGAAGACCTCAAGAACCTTCTGGCCTGCGTGGTGCGCGACCTCCGCGACGAGGGGCGCTGCTACGTGAAACACGAACGTCGCCAGGCATGCTTCCACATCACCGTCCGTCCTCAATCCGATAAAGAATGAAAACAGCCGTCAAAGTTGTCCTCTGGACCCTCATGGCTCTCTGCCTCGCAGCGGCAGGCGCACTGGTCTGTGCCGTTAAGATCCTGACCCCCGATAAACTCACACCCATCGCCCAACATCTGGCCAATAAGTATCTGGCCGCGGACGTTTCGCTGGGGCGTGTGGCTCTCGCGTTCGAGCCGGGCTTCCCCGTGCTGCGGGTGAGCGTGGATTCCGCCACGGTCGTTTCGCGCGCTTTCACCGTCCTCACGCCCGAGGAACGGGCCACGCTGCCGGAATATGCCGACACGCTGCTGACCTTCGACCATTTTTCGGGCTCCATAGGCCTTGACCGGCTGCTGCGCAAAGGGGAGATCGCCCTGTCAGACGTGCTTCTCAAGGGCCCGGCCGTGAATCTGGTCATCGCCTCCGATTCGCTCTATAATTACGATCTGCTCGGAGCCGCTCCGCAGGACACGACAGAGACGGCCCTTGACATCCCTCCATTCAGCATCGATCATTTCCGGCTCGAGGATGCCCGCGCGATTCGCTACTACAATGCCGTGGACTCCACGGGGGCGACGGTATTGCTGCTCAGCGATGCCGGCCTGGACGGCACGGAAGCGCCTGCATACCGGATAAAAATCGACGGCAATATCCATTCGCCACTGGCCGGAGCGATGATAAATCTTGAAAACATCACGTTCGGAGCCGATGGTAAGGTGCGCTGGGACCCATCTACACCGGCCCTCGTAGCGCTTGAATCCCTCAGTGTCAGGGGGGCTTTCCTCGCAGCGAGGGTATCGACCGAGGTGGACTTCAGCGATGTGATGTCCGTGCGCTCGGCTGACATCGCGCTCGATCCCGTGCCGGTGGATTCGCTCTTGCAGTTCGTGCCCGAGGAGATGCGCGATCAATACCGTCTCGGAAGCCTACACACGCCGGCCACCATATCGCTTTCGGCACGCCTTACGCGGCCCTTCGTGCCGGCCGTGGACTCCATTCCCGCAGCTGTCGTGGACATTGCCGTGCCCCTCACAACTCTCGACTACGGGAAGATGCAGCTCCGGCGCGTGGCTCTGGACCTGGGCGTGCGGCTCGGCGGCAACGACCTCGATTCGGCATCCGTGGAAATCCGCAATTTCGAGGCCTCGGGCCCGGCTACGACGATCGAAGTCCGGGGACGCGTGGACGGCCTGCAAACCGACCCGGCATTCAGCACCTGTGTCAAGATCAAGACACGGCTCGAACTCCTGCCGGCGATAGTGGCCGACATGGCCAACGGATACATTGCCGGCACGGTGGACGCCGATGTGGATCTCGACGGCAGCATGAGCATGTTCGCGCAGGAGAACATACACCGTCTCGACGTGAAGGGGCGCATCGACGCCAAGGATCTCTACTACCTGCGTAACGACACCAATCTGATGGCCAGCGTGGGCAATGCGGCCCTGCGCTTCGGATCGGACGTGCAGATACGGCGCGCCGACAGCATATCGGCACGCTCGCTGGCCGCGTCGCTGCGCGTGGACACGGCCAACATTCTTTCCGGTGGTGTGGACATAGCTCTCGGAGCGCTCTCGCTGGGGATGGGTGTGGAGAATACGCGCTCCATGGCCACTCTGGATTCAACGACCGTGGTGCCCCTGGGCGGCATGCTCAAGCTCGGGCGCTTCAACGTTACTTCCGTGAGCGACTCGGCGGGCATGCGCCTGCGGAATCTCGAAGGCCACGTGGGAATCAGCCGATACAAGAACCGCAGCCGACAGGCCCAGTACTCGCTGGACGTGAAGGCCGGACGCATCGCTGCGGGAGCTCCGGCGGCACGCGTTATGCTGCTCGAGCCTACGATAAAGGTCGAGGCACACAAAGTGCATTCGCGCACGGCCGAGGAGAAACACGCGCGCAAACTCCGCAAGCTTGCGAAGGAGCATCCGGAGCTGTCGGCAGATTCGGTGCTCGCGCTGGCAATCGCCAAGCGTAAGCATCGCCCGGGCGAGAAGGTGCATCACCGCGTGCATACTGAGCTTGTCGACGGCGACCGACAGACCTTAGAATGGGGCACGACCAGCGCACTGCGCGAATTCCTCACGCGCTGGCGCATCAATGGCCGCATCTCCACGCGCAAAGCCCGCCTGTACACGCCGGCCTTCCCCCTGCGCAACCGCATATCCAATGTGGACATAGCCTTCACCACGGACTCTATCGTCGTGACGAATCTACGTTATAGAGGAGGACGCAGCGACCTGACCTTAAACGGAATAATATCCAACATCCGACGCGGCTTCACCTCCGCAGGTTACACCAGTGCGCTGAAGGCCAATTTCGAGGTCGTGAGCCGGAAAATCGACATCAACGAGCTGGCCGCGGCTACATTTGCCGGAGCGGCCTACACCGAGCGAGCCCGACATGGAAGAGCCATACACTTCGGGCTTGACGATCTTGAGGGCTCAGAGGATGAGATGGACCGCAAATTCGACGCCCTGGCGGACACTACAAGCTCAGGACCGCTCCTCCTGCCCACCAACATCGACGGACAGCTGCACGTGGTGGCCGACTCGATCTTCTACTCCGACCTCAACATGAGCGATCTGAAGGGCGACATACTGCTCTACAACGGCGCCGTGAATCTGCACGACCTGCGCTGTACGTCGGACATAGGTTCGCTTACGCTGGATGCCCTTTACAGCGCTCCCTCGCCGGACAATATGAAATTCGGATTCGGTCTTGACGCCAATCGCTTCGACATCCGCCGCTTCCTGAACCTCGTGCCCACCATCGACTCGATAATGCCGCTGATGCGCGATTTCGGAGGAATCATCTCCGCCGATATTGCAGCCACCTGCGACATCGACTCGGCCATGAATCTCGTGCTCCCGACGCTGGATGCCGCCGTGCGCCTGCAGGGCGATTCGCTTCAGTTCATCGACTCCAAGACCTATCGCACCATAGGCAAGTGGCTCGGCTTCAAGGACAAGAATTCGAACATCATCAAGCATCTGGATGTGGAACTGACCGTTTCGGACGATGTGCTGCAGATCTATCCTTTCATGCTGGACATCGACCGCTACCGCCTTGGCGTGCAGGGCTACAACGACCTGAACATGAACTTCGACTACCATATCGCCGTGCTCAAGTCGCCCATCCCCTTCAAGTTCGGCATCACGATCAAGGGCAATCCTGACAAGTACAAGGTGCGGTTCGGAGGCGCAAGATTCAAGTCGGACGCTCCGGCAGCCAGTGTTGCCATTGTGGACACGGCACGCGTGAACCTGATTTCACAGATCCAGAATATATTCCGCAGGGGCGTGAGCGCCAGTCGCTTCGCACGGATCAATACCGGATCCTCTCCGGCACGCCGCAGCATGTCTGCCGAACTCGAGACCGAGCCCGAGCTGTCGGCATCCGACTCTCTGGCCCTCATGCGCGAGGGCATGCTCGAATCCACACTCACACAAGAGGAAATCGAAGCAAAAGCACAGCTGAACGCCGGTGCGACACAGAGCACGAAGACCGGAAAAGCCTCCGACAAGAAATCGCGCCGCAAGGACAAAACACCTCCCACGGGCGAAGCTGTGACAAGTAAGAAACTGAAACTCGAAAAGGAATGACTGAGCCTGACAAACACACTATAGCCGAGGCCATCGAGCGCTACCGCAGGCGCACGGGAAAGCTTCCGCAGCCTCCACGAGCCGTGCTGTTCGATATGGACGGAGTGCTGTTCAACTCCATGCCCGGACACGCCGCGGCATGGAAGCGCATGTGCGACGAAAACGGCATACCGGCCAGCGAGGAGGAGTTTTTCGCTTACGAGGGCCGCACAGGCGC
Organism: uncultured Porphyromonadaceae bacterium; assembly: GCA_947175605.1. Taxonomy (GTDB): domain Bacteria; phylum Bacteroidota; class Bacteroidia; order Bacteroidales; family Muribaculaceae; genus CAG-873. The sequence goes on along the minus strand of CAMWNH010000010.1, from coordinate 9,233 downwards.
TTCGACCATCAACATTCTATTCCGGCGCACTTACGGGCGGGAGGCAAGTACAGAGGAAATAGAAAAGCTCTATGCCCGCAAATCGGAACTCTTCCGCAAGATGCCGCCCGTGGACACCATGGCCGGCGCGAGGGAAGCGCTCGACCTCTGCCGGACAGAAGGGATTCCCTCCGTGCTCGTAACGGGCTCGGGCCAGAGTTCGCTGCTGAAGCGCCTCGACGCCGAGTTTCCCGAAGCTTTTCCATCCGGACGGCGCGTAACGGCAGCCGATGTCTCGCACGGCAAACCCGATCCGGAGCCTTTCATAAAAGGGCGGGAGAAAGCCGGCGCCGGAATAGTCCCGGAAGCCGTAGTAGCCGTGGACAATGCGCCGCTGGGCGTTCGCAGCGCCTCGGAATCCGGGGCATTCACAATCGGGGTGAACACGGGCCCGATCCCGCACGGCGCTCTACTCGAGGCAGGGGCGGATATTGAATTAAAATCCATGGAGGAGTGCACAAATCTGCTGCGGGAATTGTTTCATATTGTGTAATCGTTTTAATGTCATACTATACTACATATTCTATGGAACAGCAACTTATCTTTACCAATATGGTCGGCGGGGCCATTGACACCCTTGTAGAATCGCTCGGCAATCCTGACTGCATAGTCCTTACGGACACCAACACGGACCAGTTCGTGCTTCCGATTCTGGTGAATGACTCGAAAAGCGTGGCACAGGCCAGACGGATTGTAGTGAAAAGCGGGGATACCAATAAGACTCTCGATGAGCTTACGGCCGTATGGAAACGTCTGGCAGAGCATGAGGCCACACGACGCACGCTGATAATAAACGTGGGAGGAGGCGTAGTGACGGATCTGGGCGGTTTCGCTGCCGCCACGTTCAAGCGCGGCCTGCGCTGTATCAATGTGCCGACGACACTTCTGGCCGCAGTAGACGCATCCATAGGCGGCAAGACGGGCATAAACTTCAACGGTGTGAAGAATCTCGTGGGCAGCTTCACGGAACCCGTGGCCACGATAATCTCCACCGTCTACTTCAACACTCTCCCACAGCAGGAAATCCTCTCGGGCTATGCCGAGATGCTGAAACACGCCCTGCTCGAGGATGAGAAGACCTTGGGCGATGTGCTCAAGTTCAGTCCGGTCTATCCCTCCTTCAATTCGGAGGCGCTGCTGCCCGTGATACGCGAAAGCATCATCACCAAACAACGAATCTGCGAGACGGACCTGAAGGAGGCCGGAATCCGCAAAGCCCTGAATCTGGGCCACACCATAGGACATGCCTTCGAGGCACTGGCCATGAAGCGCCAGAGCCCTATTCCTCACGGTTATGCCGTTGCATGGGGCACGGTGTGCGCACTGGTACTTTCGAACATGCTTCTGGGCTTCCCCTCGGAAACGCTTCACTCCTTCTCCGATTTTGTCCGGACGAACTTCGGCGTGCATGCGCTATCATGTTCGGACTATCCCGAACTTCTTGGCCTGATGCGACAGGACAAGAAGAACGCGACGCCGGACACCATCAGCTTCACGCTCCTCGAATCCGTGGGGCATCCGCGCATCGACTGTGCCGTGACGGACGACAAAATCAAAGCCGCGCTGGACATATACCGCGACCTGAGCGGACAATAAGCGCTGACACCACACAAGAGCACGAATGGCCAACATTTATGACATACGGCGCTACGGCCGCTTCACATTCCTGATTTCGGCAGCGGCCGTGGTTGCCTCGTTTTTCTACTTTTCCAATTCGCTGGTCTCCGAACTCGCCGTTCAGGAGCGCGAGCGAATGCAGATTTGGGCTGATGCAACGAAGGAAATCGTGTCGAGCCCCGATGCGGACATCGACTTTCTCCTGCGTATAATTGAGGGAAACACGACCATTCCCGTGCTCCTGACCGATGACGAGGGCAATATCCTGCGCCACCGCAATTTCTCGCTTCCGGCGCCACAGGATACGGACGAGGACGGCTTCTATCAGGACCCTCCCGAGAACACGGCGTATCTACAACGGAAGCTCGACAAGCTGCGCAATGGTCCGAACACCATCACCATCGAAATAGCCCCGGGGCTGATCCAGCACCTCTATTACGAGGACTCGACGCTGCTGAAGCGCATGAGCTGGTATCCGCTAATCCAGCTTGTGGTGATGCTGGCCTTTGTGGCTGTGGTGTATTTTGCCGTTCTCTCGACGAAGAAAGCAGAGCAGAACAAGGTGTGGGTGGGCCTTTCCAAGGAGACAGCCCATCAGCTCGGGACTCCCATTTCCTCGCTGATGGCCTGGATGGAATTACTGCCTGACTATGGAGTGGACGCCGAGACAATCGAGGAGATGAACAAGGATGTGAGCCGGCTGAGCATGATCGCTTCGCGATTCTCCAAGATCGGATCAGAGCCCAAGATGGAAGGAGGCGACCTGACAGCACTTGTGGACAGAGCCGCCTCGTACATGGCTACCCGCATATCACCACGCATCACACTAACATGGCCGCGCAATTCGGCAATAAAGATTCCGGTGAGCGCATCGGCCCCGCTGCTTGAATGGGTTATTGAGAATCTTATCAAAAATGCCGTAGATGCAATGAACGGTGCCGGCAAAATCACGGTAGATCTTTCGGCGGACCTTGGTTCGCGCCGGGGCGTAATTGAAGTTTCGGACACGGGCAAGGGCATTGCACGCAAGAATTTCAAGAACGTATTCAATCCGGGCTTCACGACCAAGAGCCGCGGCTGGGGTCTGGGCCTGACGCTTGCCAAACGAATAATCGAGGAGTACCACAAAGGACATATCTTCGTGAAAGACAGCACCCCCGGCCAAGGCACCACCTTCCGCATTGAACTGCCCCTTGCGGAATAACGGTCATAACATCTTTTATTGCCGTGGATTAAGGTTATGTTGGGGATTTTCACTATATTTGTGGGAACAACAGTTTTATAGCGTTATGAGCATCAAGAATATCAAGGCGATGACGATGGTCCGCAAGGATCGCTTCCTGCCCAAATGGGTTGAATACTACGGCTCGCAGTTGGGCCGCGAGAATCTCTATGTGTTCTTCGACGGCGAGGACCAGCCCGTGCCCGAATGCTGCCGGGGGGTGAACACCTTGCTGGTTCCGAAAATGCAGGGCAATGTCGTGTCGACCGAGCGTCAGCGCTCGCGTTTCATCTCGGAGAAGGCACGCGAGGTTATGGAAGCGGGGGCAGATATGGTCATAGCCACTGATGCGGACGAGTTCCTCGTGGTGGATCCGGCGCTCAATATGGGCCTGGCGGAATTTCTTTCAAAGCTGCCCGACCATCCCTGCCACTCGGGTCTCGGTGTCGACGTGCTTCAACATCTTCCCACGGAAGGTCCGGTAGACTTTTCGCGGCCATTCCTCGAGCAGCGGAGCCGAGGATGGCTGTATTCGCGCTATAGCAAACCCTCGGTGATTACGCGGCCTCTCACATGGGGTGGCGGCTGTCATCGCGTGAAAGGGCAGAATTTCCATATCGCCAAGGATCTGTATCTGTTCCATTTCGGAGGTGTGGATCTGGAGCATCTGCGCGAAATCTCGGCGGACGCAGACAGAGTGAAGAACGGGTGGACCCGCCACCAGCTGAAACGCAGCCGAGCAATCGATAAAATAAGCCGGGTGAAGGCCCGTCCGTGGGACTCGCTTGTGGGTCCTGTGCGAACCATGCAAACGCTGTGCCGCCCGATTTTCGCCTTGAACAAGCCCACCACGTTCGGCATCCGTTTCGTGGCCACCATTCCCGAACGTTTCCGAAAAATAATCTAAGCCGAGCATGCAGAATTCCGAACATGTCAAGAATATCGCGGTGATATTCGCCGGGGGCACGGGCCGACGCATGCACACGGTGGCCAAGCCAAAGCAGTTTCTCGAGCTGAACGGAAAGCCGGTAATCATCTACACTCTCGAGCTGTTCGACGAGCATCCGCAGATCGATGGTATCGTCGTCGTGTGTCTGAAGGATTGGATTCCGTACCTCGAAAAACAGCTCCGGAAGTTCGGCGTCACCAAAATCGGAGCAGTAGTGCCGGGGGGCGAGACGGGACAGGAAAGCATATACAACGGCCTGATTGCAGCGCGTGAAGTCTATGGTCCGGCGTGCAACGTGCTGATTCACGATGGTGTGCGTCCGCTGATTACGCGGCAGACCATATCCGACAATATCGAGGGCGTGAACAAGCACGGCAATTGCATCACCTGCGTGCCGGCCACGGAAACGATTGTCGTGAAGCACGATGACGGGTCGCTGGAAATTCCCAGCCGGGCTGACTCGATAATAGTCCGAGCGCCGCAGACATTCCGCCTCACGGATATCCTCGAGGCCCACGAGCGGGCGAGGAGCGAGGGCCGGAAGGACTTTATAGACAGCTGCACGATGATGTCGCAGTACGGGCACAGGATTCACACGATCATGGGTCCGGTGGAAAATATAAAGATAACCACACCGACGGACTTCTTCGTTTTCAGGACTTTAGTCGCTGTGCACGAGAATCAGCAGATATTCGGATTTTGAGTTGGGGGATGGAAAACAGAATTCTTCAAGAGGACATTGACTCGTTCCGGCTTCCGGATGAGCTGACCGAGCGCCTGCGCAACTCGACCATTCTCGTGACGGGCGCCACGGGGCTTATCGGGTCGGTGTTCGTGAAGTGTCTCGCAGGACTTGATGCAGGCATCCGTTTCGTTCTTCCCGTGCGCAATGCTGAGAAAGCGGCAGAGATATTCGAGGCGGAGTTGGCGTCCGGGAGCGTGACGATAGTAGAGAGCAAGCTTACGGAGTTTTTCAGCACCGCGTCCGACAGGTGCGACTACATACTCCATTGCGCCAGCCCGACGGACGGAAAATACATGTGCGCCCATCCGACGGAGACATTCATGCTGGCGGTGGACTCGACTCGTGCGCTTCTCGACTATTCGAGACGACATGGCACGAAAGGCATCGTATATCTTTCATCCATAGAGCAATACGGGCAGATGAACTCGGATGCACCGATTGCGGAGGAGATGGAGGGTTATGTGGACAGACAGTCGCCTCGCAGCTCATATGCGCTGGGGAAGCAGGCCGCAGAGTATCTATGCTACTGTTATGCGACGGAGTACGGTATGCCGGTGAAGACGGCTCGCCTCACGCAGACGTTCGGGGCCGGCATCCGGAAGGACGACAAGCGGGTGTTCGCGCAGTTCGCACGCAGCGTGATCGAGGGGCGCGACATTGTGCTGCACACGGAAGGGGTGTCGGCCAAGCCCTACTGCTATACGACGGACTGCGTTTCGGCCCTGATCCATATTCTGCTGAAGGGGCAGGCCGGCGAGGCCTACAATGTTGCCACACCCGGCAGCTACATCACTATCCGCGGGCTTGCGGAGCTGTGTCGCAACTGCTTCAATCCTGCTATGGGAGTGAGGGTTCAGCCACTGGAGAATGCGGGCTATGCGCCCGACACGCGGGTGAATCTCGATTCCGGGAAACTTCTCGCTATGGGCTGGACACCGCGTTACGGTCTCCGGGAAATGATGGGCAGGCTGATAGATTATCTTCAAGAGGAGTGAATTCTCGGAAAAAATCCATATCTTTGCACTCCACGGCGAGGCATAGCCTGAAACTAACATGCAAATGGAAAACAAACAAGAACTTAGCATAAAGGAGAAACAGGAGATAATCCTTGAAATCATGAAGGACATCGACCGTTTCTGCCGCGCAAACGATATTCCCTACACCCTTTCGAGCGGAACGCTTCTGGGCGCGGTGCGCCACGGGGGCTTCATCCCCTGGGACGACGATGCGGACATGTTCATGCTCCGCGAGGACTTCGACCGCTTCGTAAAGATCTACAAGAGCGACAGATACCATCTGCTGTTCAATACACGCACAAAGGATGAGTTCTTCGCCTCGGGCTATGCCAAGGTGAACGATCCCTCGACATACATCGGGGAATCGCTGACGATGACGAACCACGGTGTGTTCGTAGACATTTTTCCGCTGGACTATGTTCCGGATGATCCAAAGGAGCGGAAACGGTATATGCACAGCGTGATGAGCGTGCACAACCGCATCTATCACCGCCAGCGCAAGGATCTGCTGTCAATAATCAAGTCGTACCGCCACTCACTGGACTGGTGGATGAACAAGATGAACACGCTGGTGCACAATCCGGCCTATGCCGGAAATCAGAAGGTGGCCCATATCGTAGGGACCACAAACTACCGCACGGTAATCGACAAGGATCGTTTCAAGACGCTTGTGGACACGCCTTTCGAGGGCTATAATTTCCTTGGATTCAAGGATACGCACAGCTATCTGGAAATGGTCTACGGGCCCGACTACATGAAGCCCAAGAAATGGTCGCACGACACAAAAGTGTACAGGAAATGAGCAGCTGGATCAGACGCGTCGCAGGACGGGCCGGGATGCAAATGCATCTGATTTTCGAAGGCCATATTGCCAATCCCTTCTGGCATGGGCGCGAGGCCCGGCGCAAGAAAAGATACAAGGCCACCCGCGAATCGGCCATGGGTTATCTGCAGAGATATGCGCCGGCCGTTAGCAAGGTAACGCCCGAAGCCGTGACAACTCCGGCAGAACCGGAACGGGCATTCACGATATGGTTCCAGGGCGAAGACAAGGCTCCGGAGCTGGTGAAGGCCTGTTTCCGCAGCATGCGCCGGAATCTCAAACAGGAGCTTGTGGTGCTTGACAAGGATACGCTTTTCGACTGGATAAGCCTTCCGGAACACATCGTGAGAAAATGGAAGGAGGGAAAGATCCTGCATACACAGTTCAGCGATATTTGCCGTGTGGAACTTCTGTATGAACACGGGGGCTTGTGGCTGGACGCTACCGATTATGTGACGGCGCCCGTGCCGCAATATATCATGGACGAGGATCTGTTCATGTTCATGGCCGGAAATAAAATCAGAGGGTCTTATGCATTGATACAGAGCTGCTTTATCCGAGCGCGCAAGGGCAATCCAGTTTTGGGCGTATGGCGCGAGGCCAACAGCATCTACTGGAAGGAGGAGAACAGCAAGATAAACTATTTCATTCACCATCTGCTACTTAAGCTGTCGGTGGACGTGAACGGGCATGCGGCGCTCGGTTTTTCGAAAATGCCTCGTGTGGAGCAGGACCCAACTCATGCGCTGTGGGGGGAACACTGCAACGACCCATTCGACGAGGAAAGCTTCAGGAAACTGACTTCGGGGGCTTTCTTCCAGAAGACCAACTACAAGGACAAGCGCCTGAACGATCTGAGGCCGGGTTCTGTAGCTGAATTCATAATCAATAGCTAAGCCGGGGATGGGAAAACACGCGTATCTGATTCTGGCTCACAAGAATTTCGGGCAGTTGCGGAAGCTGATAGAGCTTCTGGACGATGCGCGCAACGATATTTTCGTGCATGTAGACGCCAAGGCCGAGGGCTTCCGGGAGGAGGACTGGAAGGGGGCGACACGGCATTCGAGTCTTGTGTTTCTGCCTGAACGGATGAAGGTGAACTGGGGAGGAGTGAGCATCATGCGCAGCGAGCTCGCCCTGCTGCAGGCGGCAACGGCCCGGGGCCATTACGACTACTACCATCTGCTATCGGGCATGGACCTTCCGATAAAGACTCAGGACGAGATTCACGCGTTTTTCGATGCTCACCGGGGGCGTGAGTTCCTGAATCTCTGGGAGTTCAAGAAGTCGACGCTATCGCGATTCAGATACTACACGGTGTTCCCCGAGGGGGAGGGCCGTTTCCGGACGCGCATCATCAACCACATTTTCAAGGGACTGCAGATGGCTGTCGGATTTCGGATCAACCGCGATGTGGAGTTCTATTTCGGGTCGCAGTGGTTCAGCATTACCGATGAGCTTGCGCGTTACGTGCTTGAGAAGCGCGACTGGCTCGAGAAAGTTTTCCGACGGACGAGCACCTGCGATGAGATATTCCTGCCAACACTGGTGTGCAACTCGCCTTTCCGCGACAGGCTCTTTGTGGCCGAACCGGTTAAGAATCAGAAGGAAGTGAACAGGGCTAACATGCGCTTTATCGACTGGACTCGCGGCGAAAGCATCCGTCATCCGTGGGTTTTCAGGGCCGATGATCTTGACTTGCTGCAGGGAGTGGAACACATGTGGGCCCGGAAATTCGACGAGAACGTAGACGGGGAAATCATTGATATTCTGTATAAAAACCTGAAACAGGGATGAAATATCGCTTCTACAGCACAGCAATCAAGACTTTTGCCCGGCTTCCACTGCGGGCCATGTATCTGCTAAGCGATGTGGCGGCGCTGACGCTCCATCGTTTGGTGGGATACCGCGTGGAGGTCGTGCGGAAGAATCTGGCCATGGCTTTTCCGGAGAAGAGCGACAAGGAACGCAGGCAGATCGAGAAGCAATTCTACCGCCATCTATGCGACATCTTTATCGAGACTGCAAAACTGGCTCACATAAGCGATGCGGAGGCTGCACGGCGAGTACGGGTGAGCGGAATGGAGCATATCAACGATGCTGTGGATGCCGGACAGTCGGTGGTGCTACTGCTGGGTCATTTCGGCAACTGGGAATGGGTGACGGCCATGGCGCCCGAAATCTCTTCCCGAGCTTTATCCTCCGAGATCTATCATCCTCTGCGCGACAAGGCTTTCGACCGACTGATGCTTGACCTGCGCACACGGTTCGGGACGGAGAACATCCCGATGAATAATGCCGTGCGTCGTCTTCTGGAGGTGCATCGGAGCGGGCGGCCATTCGTGTGCGGCTTTATCTCGGATCAGCGACCGTTCAGCCGCGAGCTAAAGAACTGGACTGATTTTTTGGGAATCGACACGGCATACGTGAACGGGGGCGAGGTGATAGGCAGCAAGATCGGCGCCCGATTCCTCTATGTAGACATGGAGCCGAGAAGGAGGGGATACTACGACCTGACAATCAAGCCTTTGAAGGCAATAGAGGACGGGGAGCCGAATCCGTATACGCGTGCATATCTGCGTGAGCTTGAGCAAAGTATCCGCCGGACGCCATGGGCGTGGCTATGGAGCCACAACCGCTGGAAGAGGAGGAGGGACATTCAGGCGCAATAAGCGGCGCAGCAAAGCTACGTGCCAAAGGCACGTCCGTACAGGTTATGGATTTCAAGTTCTAAAACTAAGGACATAATCGTCAAGTAATTTCAGGTTTTCGGTTACGTTGCGTCCTATCGGACGTGACTGTGATTGTTATTTGTTAAATGG
>CAMWNH010000009.1 GCA_947175605.1 uncultured Porphyromonadaceae bacterium | reverse complement strand
GGTTTCCAATAGGTACAATTTCTAAGGTAAAAAAGATTGTTTTTAGGTTTGCGATACAAAGTTCGGGCTTTTTTGATGCCCTTGCAAACTTTTTGATATGTTTCAAAACATATTTTTGATTTTGGTTTTGCCGGCTGTGTCTTTAGAATAGACATAATTGGCTGTATGGCAAATAAATAGATATGTAATCCGCCAAAGTGTTAAAGAGAATTAAATTCAGGCTTGTGGCATTTTGAAAGATTTTAGCTCGAATTTTTCGCCATCCCACTCCCCGTAAACCGGGTTTTCGTTATCCCATGCGCTCAAGACGTACAGAGTGCATTCCGGGCTCACGGGAAGTTCCATCGGGAAGTGGTGGTGTCCGAGCACGATGTAGCGCAGATCGGGATGTGTGCGGGATATGGCGGATCCAAACTCAGCAAGCACCCCCACGGCGCGGCGTTTGTATGTTTCCTGACGCTCCTTCCCTACGCCGGCAGCACGACTGCGGCGACTCCACCATCGCGCGAAGCCAATGGTCCAGCGAGGATGTATCGCACCATAAAGAGTGCGGCTGATGCGGCTGCGGAACACAGGTCTGGCCGTGCGCATGAATAGGCTTTGCTTGCCCACGCCGTCGCCATGGCCCACAAAAAATTCCGTGCCGTCCAGACTGATGAAACTGCCCCCTTCGGGAGGGTCGACGACCGTTAGACCAATTTCCCTGCTGAGGTAGTCGTAGAGCCAGACATCGTGGTTGCCGACATACCAGAATATTTTCACGCCCGAATCCGCAAGTTCGGCCAATGCTCCGAAAAAGCGCACGAAGCCCTGTGGCACGCAATTGCGGTATTCATACCAATAGTCCAGGATGTCGCCTAAAAGATATAGCGAGTCGGCTTCACCGCGGATACTGTGCAGAAAGGCCACAACACGACGCTCCACGGCCTGCGGATCGACGTGCGAGCCTGCTCCCAGATGGCAGTCGCTTATGAAGAAAGTTTTCCCCATCAGAGCAATCCCAGTTCGAGCTTGGCTTCCTCGCTCATCATGTCCTTGTTCCACTCGGGTTCGAACACGATGTTCACTGTCACGGACGTCACGCCCTCGATGCCCTCGAGCTTCATGCGCACATCCTCCATGATAAAGTCCGCCATGGGGCAGTTGGGGGCCGTGAGCGTCATATCCACGGTCAGGGCTCCATCGTCGGCGAGGTCGATGCGGTACACAAGCCCGAGGCTGTATATGTCTACTGGGATTTCCGGGTCATAGACCGTGCGTAGCACCTCTACGATGCGTTCTTCAATCTTCAGTCGTTCGTCAGCAGTCATTGTATGTCTGATTATTATTTTCTATATTTTTCATCGGCTCCGGATGCGTCCTCGGTGAGGATGTTGAGGTATGATGCATAGCGTGATGCTGCGATGCGGCAGTCCTCCACGGCCTCGCGCACGGCGCAGCCCGGCTCGCCCGTGTGGGTGCAGTTGCCGAAGCGGCAGTCTTTTCCGGTCGCGAATATTTCGGGGAAGTAGTGTGCCACCTCGTGGCGGTCGAATTCCACCGTCCCGAATCCGCGCACTCCGGGAGTGTCGATGATGCGTCCGCCATCCGGGAGCCTGAACATCTCGGAGAATGTGGTGGTGTGCATGCCCTGGTCATGGGCCGCCGAGATTTCCGCTGTGCGTTGTTCCGTTCCGGGAATGAGGTCATTGATAAGCGTGCTCTTTCCCACGCCCGAATTGCCCGAAAGGAGAGTTATCTTGCCTTCGAGAAGTTCGAGGAGCTTGTCAACGCCTTCGCCCGTGCGGGCCGACAGATGCACGACCTTGTAGCCTATTGAACGGTAAAGATATGTCACGCCTTCGAGCAATTCCCGGTCATCGGGGTCTGTCAGGAGGTCTATCTTGTTGATGGCGATTATAGCCGGGATATTGTACGCCTCCGCGGTGGCCAGAAAACGGTCAATGAATGTTGTTGAGGTTGTGGGGTGCGCGAGAGTCACCACGAGCATGGCCTGGTCGATGTTGGCACCGATGATGTGCGCGGCCTTCGAGAGGTTACTTGAGCGGCGGATGATATAGTTGCGTCGCGGCTCGATGGCGGTGATGAATGAGGTGCCGTCGGGGCCGGGGGCGGATATGGCCACACGGTCGCCCACGGCCACGGGGTTGGTCGTGCGTATGCCTTTGATCCGGAAATTGCCCTTGATCCGGCAATTCACTTCCGGACCGCCGTCGTCGGGCTCGACGACATAGTGCGCCCCCGTGTTGCGCACCACCAGTCCGCATCGCAGCGGCCCGGAGTCGCCGGGTCGGTTTGTGTTCTTTTCTGACATATATGTTATTTACGTGTGTAAAGTTACAACAAAATTTGTTTCCCGGGTGTTTTATTAGTGAAAAATGATATGAAATTGCACTGAAATCGGAGGAGGATTTGCATCAAAGCGACAACGAATTTGCACTTTTGCTTCAAAAAGATTTTGAAATTAAGAAAATTTAATGTAATTTTGTCGCCGAAAACAAGAGCCTTCCGGTATAATTGAGATTCAAGAAGTCTAACAACAATAAAAACAAAATCCAATGAACACAGAAGTAATCGGCATGAATGCCGGCGCCGTTTGGAGTGCTCTCAACACGGCCGACGCTCTTGGCGTCAAACAGATCAAGAAAGTGACCAAGCTGAAGGACAAGGAAGTTTTTGCAGCTCTCGGCTGGCTCGCACGTGAAGGCAAGGTTAACATCAATCCCGATCCCGAAGACGAGAAGGAACTAATCATCAGCCTCGTACAGGACAAGTAAGTTTCTCATCTCCGATGCGAATATAATGCCCCGGGCATCCGACGGATGTCCGGGGCATTGTGTAAACTCAAAAACATTTAATATAAATCTTACTTACCTTGTATTTTTATCGCTACGCCGCCGCCGGGGGCGAGAGGCTGCTGAAGTTTTGTGCGTGAGTCAACCGTGGCCGTGCGGATGCGGTAGGCCTGGGGGTTGGTGCGGTAGTCCGCGTCGGGAGCGTCCTCGTAGATTGTAGCGGTGTATTTTTTTCCTGCAGGCAGGAAGCTAAAATCTATCAATGCCTTGCGGGCGTTTTCGTCAGTGATGGCGCCCACGTACCAGTCTTCCGAGGCTTTGTCGCGGCGTGCCACGGTTATGTAGCGTGCGGGCTCGGCCTCGAGGTAGTGGCTTTCGCTCCAGTCCACGGGCACATCTTCGATGAATCGGAATGCATCGGGGAAGCGTTCGTAGTTCTCGGGCAGGTCGCAGGCCATCTGCAGCGGCGAGGGCATCGTGAGATACAGCGCCAGCTGACGAACAAGGGTTGTGCCGGCTTTATCCGTCTTGCCTTCGCCGTAGTAGCTGAGGTCGGTCTGGAACAGACCGGGCGTATAGTCCATCGGGCCGCCTTTGAGACGGGTGAAGGGAAGAATGCATGTGTGCGACGGAGGATTGCCGCCCATGCTCTCGAACTCGCCGCCTCTGGCGCTTTCCTGAGCCAACCAGTTGGGGAAGGTGCGACATAGGCCTGTCGGGCGCGGAGCCTCGTGGCTGTCGATCATGATCCTGTAGTCGGCGGCGCGCTCTATCACGTGGCGTGCATGGTCCACCATCCACTGCGACGTGTGGTGCTCGGAGCGTGGAATGATTGCTCCCACATAGCCTGTCTTTACGGCGTCGTATCCCTTGTCCTTCATGTAGGTGAAGGCGCGGTCGAGCTGCCGCTCGTAGTCCATGGCATTGGCGGCGGTCTCGTGATGCATTATAAGTTTTACACCTCGCGAAGCTGCATAGCTTGTCAGCGAATCGATGTCGAAGTCGGGGTAGGGCTTGTCGAAAAGAAACTGGCGGTTCTTCTTGAAGGAAGCCCAGTCTTCCCATCCTTCGTTCCATCCTTCCACGAGCACGCCGTCTATGCCATGCTTGGCTGCGAAGTCAATGTACTTCATTACGTTGGCCGTGTTGGCCGGATGTCGTCCGTTGGAGGGCAGTTCGCTGTAGTCCGTCACGCCGGGTTTGGCGCGGTAGTCGTCGGAGTAGGCCCATGTTTTCTGTCGGCCTGTAAACATCTCCCACCATACGCCCACGAATTTCATGGGCTTGATCCAGGACGTGTCCTCAATCTTGCAAGGTTCGTTCAGGTTCAGGACGAGTTGCGAAGCCAGTATGTCGCGCGCGTCATCGGAGGCTATGACGGTTCGCCACGGAGTGTTGAAGGGCAGCTGTATGTAGCCGCATACCCCAAGACGGTCGGGCACGAGATGGGCGCTGAGCGTGCGTGTTTCAGGCTCGGCGTCAAGCAGCATGGCCGGATAGCCGTCGAGAGCTGCTTCGTGGATATTCACGTATACGGGTGCGTCGGTTTTGACCAGGAGGGGTGTCTGCACGCTGAGTTTTTCTACGGCCTGACTCTCCGTGTGGTGGCCTCGATATGAGGCCATTGCTTCGGCCAGTCCGTCGAAGCCTGTTTCGGAGAAGAGATATTCGTCCGTATCGTAGTCGCCGGGGATACAGAAGAGGGTGGAATCGTCAGGCCCGAGGGCGAACTGAGTGTTCTCGCCACGCACGGTCAGGTAGTTGGCATGGTCCTGACGAGGCAACTCATAGCGGAAGCCGAGACCGTCGTCGAACAGGCGGAAACGAAGTGTCATCTCTCGCCTCTGTTTGCTGTCGGGCTTGTTTGCAAGATGCACTGCCAGCTCGCGGAAATGATCGCGTACGGTAGCGTATTCGCCCCACACGGGCTCCCATGTGCGGTCCACGGTGCATGTGTCCGTGCCGGTGATTACAAAGCCCTTGTCGAAGCCCTGTTCGTCCACGACAATACCCAATAAGCTTTTTCCAACCAAAGATTTGCCTTTGTAGTCAAGCGAGTAGTAGGGGACGCCCTCGGCATCTACATCCACCTCAAGACGGAAGTTGCCGGAAGGCGATGTAATTGTCTCGGCAGCAGCGCTGTAAGGCGCTGCTGCGAGAGCGAGTATTAAGGAAAGATACTTGTTCATATTCGCATCAGTTCATGTAGATCAGGTAGCCGTAAGGAGGGAGTGTGATGCTTGCGCCGGGCACGACGGCGGCGCCGGTCAGCAGGTCTGTCATCGTTTCACCGGCAAGGGCAATGGGCGTTTTCACAGTGCGCTCCTCTGCGGATGTGTTCACTATCACGAGCATCGTCTGTCCGGGTACGGAACGGGTAAAGGCCACGGCCTTATTGTCAGCATAGGTTTTCAGTGTGCCGCGGCGCACTTCCGCTGTCTGCTTGAAGGCGCTGTTGATTGCGGAATATGCCTCGGTGAGGCTTGCGCTGCGATCGAGCTTGCGGTAGTTGAAGAAGGAGAGTGTGCCCGTAAGGCCCTCCGTGAGCATGGGCGTGTAGAGCATGGGCGTGCCTCCGAGCATGGCTGCAATGACATAGGCGGCCGGAGTGCCGGCCGGAGCGCCGAAGTAGGTGCCGAAATTGTTCTCCGCAGCCGTGTCGTGGTTGAAGGCGTAGCGCATGATGTCCTTACCTTCGGGCACCTTGCGCAGGCTTTCCTGCGACTTTACGAACACGTCGCTGACCTTGCCGCCGGTGAATGCCGAGCTCAGGGTGGGAGCGAATTTCCAGTCATAAATCATGTCGAAGCCATCGTTGTAGAAGCTGTAGTCCTGCGATTCGGCCAGCATGATCATATCGGGGCGCACGCGCCGTCCCTCGGCAATCATCGACTGCCAGAATTCGTGCGGCACGCCGTCGGCATAGTCGCAGCGGAATCCGTCTATCCCGGCCTCTTCGAGCCAGAAGAGCATGGCATCCTTCATGGCTTCGACGGTGGAGGGCTCGGAGTAGTTCAACTGGGCCACATCCGTCCAGCCGTTGGCGGCCATGATATTGCCGGATGCATCGCGGGCATAGCGCTCGGGATGCGAGCTTATCCATTCATGGTCCCAGGACGTGTGATTGGCAATCCAGTCCAGAATCACCTTCATGCCCTGTGTGTGGGCGGCATCGACGAGCGCCTTGAAGTCGGCCAGGGTGCCGTACTTGGCGTTTACGGCCTTGAAATCGCGTATGCAGTAGGGCGAGCCTATCGATGTGGCGTCGGCGCCCGGATCACATACGGGCATCACCCATAGAATATCCGTGCCCAGAGCAGCGATTGCAGGCAATTCTGCCGTGAGGGCCTGCAGGCAATGATCAGTGGCATAGAAGCGGGGATTGGCCTCGAATACTACTTGTTCGCTTACCTCGGGCCCCACTGCGGGAGGCTCGGGATTTTCGGGCATTTCGATTTCGTATGATGTGCACGAGGCCATGCCCAGCGACAGAGCGCCGATGAGTGCGGTATATATCTTGTTCTTGAACATTTTGATTTCTGTGATAATCGGTTATGTAATGCTCCTTATTCTTTTTCAGAGGCGCTGCCGGGGCCTGCGATTATGTAGTAGTCGCGGCTGATGGTAACGCCCAGGGCATCGTACTGGGTGCCGTCGTTGTTGTGGAAGATGAGGTTGAGGCCTTCGCCGGCGCCTTCCATGGTGAATACCGTATATGTAGTTCCATCGATGGTTTCGGTAACATCGGAGCTAACACCGGGCCAGCCGCCGAAAGCTTCTTTATCGCCCCAGGCATATACGTAGAATGCACTCCAGCCCGTGGTGTTCTCGATGTAGAGCTTGTAGGTCTCGGTCGGGCCTATGGGTTCAGGCTCTGGTTCGGGCTCGGGCTCGACGGGAATTTCGCCTTCGATGCCGGTGTAGGTCTCCGGGTCCACTTCCTTGAAGCCGGTGGCTGTAAGTTCGATGTAGACATCGCGGTCGCAGGCGAACACCACCACGTCGTCGAACTGCTTGCCGCCACCATTGTTGTTGAGTATCAGGTGTTCGTTGGTGCCAATGTTGCTCTCGCCAAGGTCGAAGTAGATGTATGTCACGCCGTTGATGGTCTGCTTGCCGGTGGGCTGCATGCCTGGCCATGTGCCGTTGAGGTCGTTGATGTCGCCCCACATGTAGAGTGCAAGACCATCCCAGCCGCTGTAGTCAGCCACGAATACTGCAAATCCATCGTGCGTAATGTTGGCGTTGGGATCGTAGACCGTGGCACCGTCGGGTGTCAGTTCGAGATAGTAGTCCTTGTCGAGCACTACAGGGAAGTCGGGGAGCTGCTTGCCGCCACCGTTATTGTTGAATATCAGATTGAGCGACATGCCCTTGTTGGCCTCGCCCGTGTCGAAGTAGGTAAACTTGACGCCGTCGACGGTGAGAGTGCCCGTGGGTTGAATGCCGGGCCAGCCGCCGAAGGCCTCGGCGTCGCCGTAGGCATACATGGCCAGTGCGTCGTATTCCGAATTGTCAAGAACATAGATTACGTAACCGTCGTGCTGCACCTCATCGGGGTTGAGAGGCTTGTCGAAGTATGCGGCCCAGCGGGAGACCGTGACGTTAAGGCGCTGGCCCGTGGCCGGGGCTTCAGTGTGCAGGACCTCTTCATTCTGCAGGGTGCGCTCTTCGCGCTGATCGGCAGAGTAGAAGTAGTAGCCGTCGGCCAGCGTCTTGCCATTGACGAAGTTGGAGGGGTCGAGATAGATACCCCACTTGGCGTCATTGTCCGAGGCTTTTTCGAGCTGCCAACGCGGATCGGCCAATGCCGTCTCAAGGCCTCCGTTGAATTCCCCCACGATGTAGAGCCGGTCCGTGGCGGAGGTGCCCTGTGGCATTATCACTTCCAGAAGCTGAAGTCCGGGGCGCGTCTCGAACTGCGGCAACTCGTGGTCGAAGATTATCTCATCCTTGCTGCACGAACCCATCAGCAGGGGCAGGAGCACCGGAAGCAGCATGAGGAATATATTGCGGATTTTCATTGTCGTATTGCTTTATCGTGGTGAGTTGACTTAATAATTGGGGTTCTGGATGAGACCGGGGTTCACCATCAGGGCCGACTGCGGCAGTGGGAACCACTCGTACTTGCGGTCGCGCTTGGCCGGCAGGTTGCGGTCCGTTTCGGAAGCACGTCCGAAGAACCACCACTGGCCCTGCGTGAACTTGTCGAAGCGTCGCAGGTCGGTGCGCCGGCGACGACCTTCGTTCAGGAACTCGAGGCCCCACTCGCTCAGCATCCAGTCCGAGTCGAAGCTCTTGAAGGCCGAGCCGGGCTTGGAGCATTCGGAGGCATCGGCGAAGTAGCGCGAGCGAACCTTGTTCACCAGGTCGCGGGCTTCATCGGAATTGCCTGCGCGCAGACGGCATTCGGCAAGTGTGTAGTACACCTCGGCAAGACGGAACTCAACTTCGTCGATGTCGCGCCAGTCGAAGCCCGTGCTTTCGGGATAGATAGGATACTTGAGCACGCGCAGACCGGAATTGGTCTCGCCCCAGCGGGGGCTCATCACGGTCTCGAGTTGGCGTCCAAGGTTCAGGAAGGTGCCTACCTGATCTACGTAGACAAGAGCTTTTCCCTCGCGGTCGGCGTCGGCAGGAATCACAGCGCCGTCGGTATATCCGCTCATGGCTCCCGTAAGGAAGATGCCCTGATAATTGCCGGCGTCATCGCAGCTGAAGTTCTGCTTGCGGATGTCTTTGTCGTTCATACGGTCCCAGACAGCCCCGAGGCGATCGCCGTAGTCGAATACAAAACTCTTGGGTGCGTCCGTGCCGCCGTTAGGCTGCACGTTGCCGGAATTGTCTTTGGAGGGCGTGACGATGGTGCAGTTCCAGCCGCTCTGGCTCCATGCGCCACCGAAGATATCGCCGTAATTGTAGGGCAGGAAGGGCGTGTTGCGGTTGTTATTGGTCATCTTGCCGTCCTCCATGGCGAAAGCGAACACCACTTCAGGGCATGAGGCATTGTTCATGCCGAAGATATCGCGATAGTCCGTGGCAAGCTCGTATGTGCCGTGAACGCCGGAGAGGAGCTCCTCGCAGAGGGTTGCGCACTCGCTGTATCGCGCCGTACCCGTAAATACTTCCGAGTTGAGCAGCAGACGCATCTTGAGCATACGGTTCACCATGCGGTTCACGCGGTTGCGCGTCGCGCCTGAACCGGTCTCGATGTTCATATCGGCATAGCATGCATCGAGCTCGTCGACGATAAACTGCCATACCGTGTTGCAGCCGGCGTTGAAATCCGTATCGGCCGAGCCGGGGATGGTTCCGTCGTTGACGGTATTGAGCGGAAGCACTCCGCCCCAGAGCTCGAAGTTGTTGTAGTAGGCCCAGGCGCGCATTGTGCGTACTTCGCCTATATAGGCCGCCATGCTTTCCTGCGACATACGCAGAGCGGCGGGGTCCAGGGCCGACAGATCAGCGATCAGTGTGTTGCATAGGCCTATGGTCTCCCATGCATGTTCCCATGCGCTGCGTATGATTTTCGATTCGGAGTTCCAGGTCTGTGTGGAGAGCACGAATTTCTCGGCTTCGTCGTAGCCCCATGCGCCACCGTTCCACGAACGCCACGCAATCTGGTCGGCCGAGAACTCGTTCAGATACCAGAAATATTCGAGGAATCCGCTTGCTGCGGAGCTGTAGATGGAGGCTACGGCGCCTTTGACGCTGTTCTCGTCCTGATAGTAGACGCTGGCGTCGATTCTATCGAATGTTTTTTCGTTGAGGTCGGTGCAGGATGCCGCTCCAAGCCCCATGGCGGCACCCATTACAGCGCCGCAGATATATTTGAATACTTGCATGATTGCTTGCTTGTTGGGATTAGTGTGAGGATGCCGGGTTTATCGGAACCGGAGAGTTACGCCCAGACTGAGCTGCGTGGCCGTGGGATATGCGCTGGATACGTCCACACCGGGCGTGATGCCCGTGGAGGTGACTATGGACGGGTCGTTGCCGCTGTAGCCCGTGATCGTGAACAGATTCTTGGCCGATAGGTACACGCGCAGGTTGTCGATAAGTTTCGAACGGAGGGGCACGGTGTAGCCCAGCGTGACGTTTTCGAGCTTGAAGTAATCGCCCTTCTCGAGGAAGTAGCTTGAGATTACACCGCCGCCCGTGTGCACGTCGCGGTCCTTGAGGTAGGCGCTTCGCAGCACGTTGTCCGAGCCCGAGCCCTGGAGCCCCATGCCGTATCGGCGCATGTTGAAGATTTCGAATCCGAAAGCGCCGCGGAAGGATAGGCTGAGGTCGAAGTTGTTCCAGCGCAGGGTGTTGTTCCACGACAGGAAGTGCTCCGGAGTACCGTTGCCGATATAGCGCTTGTCGTTGGGGTCGGCGCTCGAGGCCTGAATAGCCTCGCCGTCGGCGTTGTAGATGAGCATGTTGTGGTCCTCGTCGTAGCCCGCATATTCATATCCGTAGAACTGGCCCACCTTGCCACCTTCCTGCAGGCGGAAGAAGTACTCGCTCGTGCCCACGCCGGGTTTCTGATAGAGGTCGAGGTATGAAGCCTGATAGATGTCGTTCGAGAGCTTGGTAAGTTTGGTCGTGCCGTAGGAGTAGTTGATGCCGGTGGTGTACTTTACCGGACCGTTGGTGACGACATCGGCCGTGAGACTGAGTTCGACACCTGTATTCTTTACCGTGCCCACGTTCACGAGGATGGACGGGTAGACGAATGGAGGCTGCGGAGCCGTATAGTTGTAGAGAAGGTCCTGCGACCGGCGGTCGAAGTATTCAACCGATCCGTAGAGGCGGTTCCATAGCATGAAGTCCACGCCATAGTTCGTGCTTGTGCTCTTTTCCCAGCCCAGAAGGGGATTGGCATTGTTGGAGGGACGATAGCCCGTGGTCCAGGTGCCGTCGATGAGATAGTTGCCGGAGGCGGTGTATGTGGCCAGCGACTGATATGCGGAGAAGTCCGAACGTCCCGTGACGCCGTAGGAGAATCTGGGCTTAAGGCTCTGCACGATGTGCGAGTATTCAGCAAGGAAGGGTGCGCGGGCCATTTCCCATGCGATGGAGGCTGCGGGGAAATAGCCCCACTTCTTGTCGGCGCCGAATTTGGTCGAGCCTTCGTAGCGCAGGGATGCGGAAGCTATGATCACGCTGCGCCATGAGTAGTTGGCGCGTCCGAAGAAGCCCACGAGCGTAGATTCGCTCTTGCCTGAATACATGATGGCCTTTCCTTCGGCGAGATAGGAGCCCGAGGCGATGCCATACCAGAGGGGATTGTCGAAGGTGAAGTCCTTGTTCTCCTCGTACATCTGCTCCCAGTCGCTGCGTTCGTAGCTGTAGCCGCCAACGAATTTGAAATCATGGTCGCCCGAGCGGAAGCTATAGTTGGCGATCCATTCCAGAGAGTTGGTCCACCACTTCTGATATCCTATGCTTGCGCGTCCGGCATAGCCGCCCCAGTAGGATTCGCCCGAGGTCGAGGGCGTGTAGTAGTCGCTCTTGAGATCGTTGTAGTTGTAGGAATAGGACAGTGTGGTGCTCACGGCGTGTTTGTCGTTGCTCCAGATGTTGTATCGCACATCGGCCGTGCCGAGGAGATAAGTGCGGTTGCCTTGGGAAGTATTTACAAGCAGCTGTTGCACTGGGTTGCGGATGTCGGTGGGCGATGTGGGCTGATAAAAGCTGCCGTCTTCATTGTAGACAGGCAGTGTGGGGTTCATGCCCAATGCGGTGTCGAACATTCCGTCGTCGCCCCATGTCTCGTGCACCTTGCGGCCGTAGAGGCTCGTGGAGAGGCGAAGGTGATTGTTCAGCGTGTTGGCGCTTATGGCCGCACGACCGCCGAATTCCTCGCGTCCGCTCTTGATGTCGAGGCCGTTGGCACGCTTGTAGTTGATGGATGCGCTGTAGTATCCGCCATCCTTAAGCGAGCCGTCGATGCTCAGATATTGGTTCGTGTCATAGGAATATTTACGTGTAATCAGGTCATACCAGTCGGTGGAATATCCGTAGTCATTGCCGCGGCGGCTGCGACGCCATTCCTCCGGCGAGAGCACCTCGGGACTGTGTTTGGCAATGCCCAGCGAGGCATAGCTGTCGTAGGTCACCACGGGACGGGCTTCGTCGCCCGTACCTTTCTTAGTGGTGATTAGTATCACGCCGTTGGCGCCGCGTGTGCCGTAAATCGCTGCAGAGGCTGCGTCCTTGAGCACGGACATCGATTCGATGTCCTGGGGTGAGAGGGTGCGGATATCGCCCCCGGCCACACCGTCGATCACAACCAGCGGACCGTTGCCTGCAGTGATGGATGTGGCGCCTCGGACCTGCAGGGCCGACGAGCCGTTGGGGTTGGCCCCTGCTGTAGTGGAGACATTGAGGCCGGCAACCTTGCCCGAGAGCATTTCCATGGCGTTGTTCATGGCCCCTTGCTGGAAATCGTCCTTGTTAACCTGCACGATGGAGCTCGAAAGTTCCTTGCGGCTCAGCGAGCCATAACCGACAACCACCACCTCATCGAGCAGCTCGTTGTCTTCGTGCATCACCACGTCGATAACCGTGCGTCCGCGCACGGCTTCCTCCGTAGCTTCAAAACCTATGTATGAGAAAAGGAGGGTGGCCTTATCGTCCACACCGGCCAGTGTATAGTGGCCGTCGATATCGGTGGTCACACCTGTGTTCATACCCTTTACGGTCACGCTCACGCCTATGAGCGCTTCGCCCGTGGGGTCGGTGACTGTGCCGCTGACATTGATTGTGGCTGCCGCATCCGGAGCGAATGACGCACCGAGCAATCCGCAAAGACCGAAGGCCAGAGCACGTAGATTCCTGAGTAGCTTTTTCATGGAATGATTGATTTGTTATTTTGGTTTTTAGTTTATTTCGGACTTGACGTTTGCAAAATTGGGCATCTTTCGCCGCGCGTGCAATAGCTCCAAAAACAAATCTAAAGGTAGCTAAAACGAAAATCGCTGATTTTCAAAAGAAAACCAGCGACAGTGTGAGTGCAAAATCTAAATCAGTTCCAAGTATAATTGTGCTGTTTCCCGATACGCGAACGCAGCAAGTATGCGAGCTTGCGCAGGGGATATGTCATGCTCAGCCAGGGCAATGTCAGACACAGGCTGCGCGAGCGCAAGGCCTTCATAGCCGCGCGCCATACGACAATGTCCATGCTCCACATCAGCAGCATCAGAAGCAGTGCGGGCACAGTGGCCGCGAGGTTGGGGAGCGCGAGCACGACAGCTGCCATGCATAGAGCCAGAGCCGCCAGCTGAAGCCAGCCCGTGAGTGAGGCGAGGAAGAAGGGGCGGCGTGGGATGAAACTTTCTGTGAAACTGCGGCGCACCATACGCTCGCGGAATATGCGAGGCGAATTGCCTTCACGCAGATACACGAGCGACTCGGGCGAGAGCTCCACGGCCGTGTTTTCGCCTGTGGCTATTTCACTTACGAAAATGTCGTCATCGCCGTAATGGAGATTCAGCGAGCGTGCGAAGCCGCTGTTCTTCAGGAACAGCTCCTTGCGATAGGCAAGATTGTATTCTACGCCGCGGAAGGGGCTCCCCGCCAGGGCCGGAGCCAGCCATCGTGCACTCTCAGCCACGAAATCAAAGGCGCGGCGACGCTTGCCGGGACGGTCGTCCTCGGCGGGGTCAATGGTTGCGAAGCCCAGGACCACGCCTGTGGGCGATCCGGGCTTGAAGCTGCGCGTCATGGCGCTTAGCCACTGCGTGGACGGGATGTCAACGGCCGTAGTCGTGAGCACCAGCACACCATATCGAGCCGCTTTCACACCGAGGGTCACGCCCAGTTTCTTGCGACTCAGATTGCGCACGCCGTCGGGCGTGGAAGTGAGGTAGAGGTTGGAGTTGCGGGCGCGCAACATGCTCACGAGATCGCGGATGTCGGGGCTCTCGCCTTCGTTCACCACGATTATCTCATAAGGCCCGGGGTATTCCTGCGCGAGTAGCGAGAGTAGCAGACGTTCGAGATTCTCGGGATCGTCCTGCGAATACACAATCACGGAGCAAGCCTCGCGGGTCTGGCCCTCCTGATCGCCGCGCGGCAGCGATGCACTCTCGACCGCGCGTATCACCGTGCGTGTGCGCAGCAGATAGATCAGGCCCGTGCAGATGACGCACAAGGCGCCCGAGGCCAGCAGCACGATGGCTTCGCGGGAGATCTCTGGACTGAATGTAATCATTTGTCAGTGGGGGGGGATGGATTTTCAGAGTGCAAAGTTATCAAAAAGCCGCCAATATCCGCGCTCATTTGTCCGCATTTTTTTCAGCATGCCCGGATATGTAAGGAGTATATTAAAAAACAATCGGTTGTCTCACGACAACCGACAATCATTAGCCTTAAATCTATTACCATGAAAAAACACAGTGCAAATACTTGTTTGACTATAATACGCCCGGCTTGGGGCGAAAGTTCACAGATGACGGTGTCTTTAGATTTTTTTAACACTTCTTTTCGTTTTTAATTTGTAATTTCGCGACGTAAAAACACTCCTTCCAGTATGAATGCCAAGATATTAGTAATCGACGACGAAGAAGCACTGTGCGAGATTCTTAAATTCAATCTCGAAAGAGAAGGCTATGAGGTAGACACAGCCTATAGCGCTGAAGAGGCGCTGGATATGGACCTGAGTCCGTATTCGCTTTTCATTGTGGATATAATGATGGAGCATCTCAGCGGTTTCGACTTTGCCAAACGTGTGCGCAATGTCACCGCTACGGAAAATACGCCCATTCTCTTTTGCTCGGCCATGAGCGATGAGGATTGTGTGGTGATGGGTCTCAATATCGGTGGAGATGATTATGTTACGAAGCCTTTCGTGATAGGCGAGGTTCTGGCGCGCGTACGCGCCCTGCTGCGCCGTTCCGCCAAGCAGCAGGCCACGGCCGTGGAAGCCGATGTTCAGGAAAATCTCGAGAGCGACGTGGTCTTCAAGGGCCTGCGCATCGACCGCAACGACAAGACCGTGCATCTCGACGGCCAGGAAATACAGCTCACACGCAAGGAATACGACCTGCTGCTATACTTCCTCACCCACCGCAACCGCATATATTCGCGTGCCGAGATAATCGAGAAAGTCTGGGGCGACAACGTGGTCGTGTCCGACCGCACGATTGATACCAACATCACCCGACTCCGCGGCAAGATCGGCGAATACTCCAACTATATAGTCACCCGTCAGGGCTTTGGCTATGGCTTCAAAGAGGCGAATTAGTTACAGGCTCCAGCTATTCCTGCCCATGGTGTTCACGCTGTGGGTCATGATCGTTGCCTTCGCCATTTGGCAATACATGAATATACGCGAGAATCAGGAGAACCAGCTGCGCTCGCAGCTGGCCATGATCAATGCGCGTATCATCGACCAGTATGAGAACGATCTGGACGTCACGGCCTTCCTCGATTTCATCACGCGTTATTTCCGCGACAGTCCCGACTACGAGGATCTGCGCGTGACCATCTATAAGGACGGCAAGCGCCTCAAGAGCTACGGCAAACCCATAGGACTGTCGCGCGACAAGTATGGAAAGAATCTCGGCGAGCGTCATAATTTCGTGGACAAGGCCGACGACGAGGATGAAGAGCCGGAGGACAATAGCTCCAGCTATTACTTTGCGGATGTCAGCAAGGACGGCCGTCTGCTTGTTTTCACCTCGGTGCCCATGCTTGCACCCGTGAGGGAAAACTTTTTTAAGGTCAATGGTTTCCTTATCGCACTCCTTGTCGTGGCCGTGTCGCTGACGCTGTTCGCCTACTTCTCGTCGCGCTACTTCAGCCGCAATATCCACAACCTGCATAAGTTCGCCAAGGGCATGGCCGAGGGGAAACCCTCGGAAGACTACGTCTTCTCGCACGATGAACTGGGCGATATTTCGCGACAGATCGTCGGACTATACAATCAGCTTATCGAGGCATCCGAGCGCACGGCCAAGGAGCATGCCGTGGCTATGCACGCTATCGAAGAGCGCGCCCGCAGCAAACGTCAGCTCACCAATAACATCAACCACGAGCTCCGCACGCCCATCGGCGTCATCAAAGGATACCTCGACACCATTCTCGAGAACCCCGATATGGATGGTGCATCGCGCAATCACTTCCTGCGTAAGGCGCAGGAACACGTCAACAGGCTGGCGCAGCTCATATCCGACGTTTCGGCCATTACGCGTCTCGAGGACGGCGGCGATCTCGTCAATACCGAGGACCTCAACTTCCACGACCTGGCCTACACCGTGGGCAGCGACCTCGAAGAGTCCGGCGCCCTCAAGGACCTTGCGTTCAAGCTCGAAGTGCCTTTCGACTGCATGGTCGAAGGTAATTACAATCTGCTTGCGGGCATGATTTCCAACCTTGCGAAAAATGCCGCGAACTACTCGAAGGGCACGGAAGTCGAGCTCAAGCTCGTAAAAGAGGATAGCCGGATGTACTACTTCGTGTTCCGCGACGATGGAGTGGGGGTGGCTCCCGAGCACATCCCTCACCTTTTCGAACGCTTCTACCGCGTGGATTCCGGTCGCGCGCGCAAGGCTGGCGGAACAGGCCTCGGCCTGCCCATCGTCTACAATACCGTGCGTGTGCATGGCGGCGAGATAAGCGTTCTCAACCGCGAGGACGGCTCGACAGGCTTGGAATTCCGCTTTTCGCTTCCGAAATACGTCGATAAGAAATAAAAATCGCATGTGTAACAACATTGTAACACAAGTGTCATGATACGGTAATATTAAGATTCTAATTTTGCAATGTCAACCGACAATTTAGCCTTAACAAAACCAATCATACGATATAATTTGGCAATAGCCAATCATTATCACACTTAATACAAACATTATCACATGCAATACAATACGGATGCTCGAGAGGGCATCCGTTTTTGTTTGCACCTCAATCTCAGGCTTCTTTTCTTGTATAAATCGTTTTTTATATCTAATTTTGTAGTTACTAACAAACGATAGGTTTTCCGCTTCTCACAGAGCGGAACAGTTGACACAGAAATGAAGGAAGAAATTAACTGGGCATCCCTGCCCTTCGGCTACTATCCCACTGACTTCAACGTCCGGTGCACATTCCGCGACGGCAAGTGGGGCGATATTGAAGTGTCGCAGTCCGATACGCTCAACATTCACATCGCAGCTACGTGTCTCCATTACGGTCAGGAGATTTTCGAAGGCCTGAAGGCGTTCCGCGGAAAGGACGGAAAGATCCGTATCTTCCGTATGGACGAGAATGCAAAGCGCATCCGTCGCTCGGCCGAAGGCCTGATGATGGAGCCAATCCCCGAACGTCTCTTCAAGATGATGTGCGTTATGGCCGTGAAGCTCAACAATCGCTTCGTGCCCCCCTACGAGAGCGGAGCTTCGCTCTATATACGTCCTCTCGAAATCGGTCTGAGCCCGCGTATCGGCGTGAAGCCCGCCACGGAATATATGTTCATCATTATGGTCACTCCCGTGGGCCCCTATTTCAAGCAGGGTTTCGGCGTCTCCAACTACTGTATCACGCGTCAGCACGACCGTGTGGCTCCTAAGGGCACGGGGCAGTTCAAGTGTGGCGGCAACTACGCTGCTGCCATGCGTGCCGGTGAGGAAGCCCATGCTAAGGGTTATTCCGCCGTGCTCTTCCTTGATCCGCAGGAGAAGAAATATCTCGACGAGTGCGGCCCGGCCAACTTCTTCGCCGTGAAGGACGGCAAGTATATCACCCCCGCCTCCGAGTCCATCCTGCCCTCCATCACCAACATGAGCCTGATGACACTCTGCGACGACCTCGGCATCCCTGTGGAGCGCCGGCATATTGCCGTCGAAGAGCTGGCGGACTGCTCCGAAGCTGCAGCAATAGGCACGGCTGCCGTGGCATCGCCCATCGGAAATATCGACGACCTCGATACGGGCGTGACATATGTGATGTCGCACGACGGAAAGCCCGGCCCCATCACCACCAAGCTCTATGATAAGCTCAATGCTATCCGATATGGACTTGAGGAAGACGTCCACGGCTGGAATTTTATCATCGACGAAGATCGCATCGACTCTTGACCCGATGAAGGACCCCAAAGAGATTATCGACAAATACTATCCCGCGGACGCTGCCGTCCGCGGGATTTTGATTGACCACTCGCTGATGGTAGCCGCCGAGGCTCTCGGCATTGCCGATCGCAAGCAGCTTCCGCTTGAGCCGGAGGAAATCATCATGGCCGCCATGCTCCACGATATTGGCATCGTCTTCACCGATGCCGAGGGCATAGCCTGCTATGGCTCGGAGCCGTATATACGCCACGGCGTGCTTGGTGCCAACATCCTGCGACGTGAAGGCGTGGACGAGAAATACGCCCGCGTGGCCGAGCGCCACACCGGCGCAGGCCTTACGCATGAGGAGATCGCCGAGCGCAGCCTGCCGTTGCCTACTGACCGCAGCTATATGCCCGAAACCCTGCTTGAAAAGCTCATATGCTATGCCGACTGCTTCTGGAGCAAGCCTCGTCCCAAGGAGCGCAAGACGCTCGAGCGCGTGCGCGCCGGCATGGCGCGTCATGGATCGGCTATCCTTTCGCGCTTCGAGGATCTGCACCGCCTGTTTGGCTCTTAAAACATTTGTGCCATGAATGAAATACGACATGTCGATGCGGTGAGATATGTATTGCCGCTGCGCGAGGGGGGCTCTCTCCCTGCTCTGGTCGATGCCGACGACGGCTTCAAGTATGTCCTTAAGTTCCGTGGCGGAGGCCATGGAGCCAAGGCCCTCATTGCCGAGTTTATCGGCGGCGAGCTGGCCCGTGCGGCCGGAATGCGTGTGCCTGAACTTGTCTTCGTCCGGCTCGATGAAGACTTCGGACGCACCGAGGGCGACGAGGAGATTCAGGATCTCCTACAGGCCAGCCGTGGGCTCAACCTCGGGCTGCATTTCCTGTCCGGTGCCCTCACATGGGACGTGGCCGTGAATGAGACCGACGAAGACGAGGCCTCGCGCATCGTGTGGCTCGATGCCTTCATGACCAATGTGGACCGCACATGGCGCAACACCAATATGCTCCTGTGGCACGGTCGCGAGCTCTGGCTCATTGACCATGGCGCATCACTGTATTTCCATCACAACTGGGACGGCTGGGAGAAGGCTGCCCTTTCTCCTTTCCCCTATGTCAAGGACCACGCCTTGCTGCGTCGAGCCTCGCGGCTCGAGGAGGCCGATGCGGAGATGCATCGCCGCATCACGCCCCAAGTAATAGATGCCATCGTGGAAGCTTTGCCTGAAGAATGGCTCCGGCAGGCTTCCGACACTGTGCCGCCTGCGGAGCAGAGGCGCGTCTACGCCGAATTTCTGAAAACACGATTGTCGAACTCTCAAATCTTCGTGAACCATGCCCGAGAAGCCCGGAATGCACTTGTATGAATATGCCGTGGTGCGCTATATGCCTCGCGTGGAGCGCGAGGAGTTCGTCAATGTCGGCCTGATCATGATGTGCAAGCGTCGGCGCTGGATCCGTGTGCGCATCGCTGCCCGTCGCGAACGTGTGCTCGCGCTTAGTGCGGATGCCGATATGGAGGCTGTGGAGAGTCAGCTCGCATCCTTCGAGCGTGTGGCTGCCGGGACTGCGCCATATACCTCCGGGCTTGAGGCTCACGAGCGCTTCCGTTGGCTCACGGCCGTCCGCTCGGCTTGCATAACCACCTCCCGTCCGCACCCCGGGCTGTGCCAAGATCTCGACGCCACATTCGAGCGCCTCTTCGCCGAGCTGGTCGAGTGAGTCGCCCGGTGTTATAAGATGTTAAATATTTGGACAGCCACGCGAAATGTAGTAATTTTGTTGTCAGGGTAAGTCCTACACGACCAGCTCCCTCTGAACTCCCCCAGATCCTGACCGAAGCAAGGGTAGGAGGTTGTAGCGGTGCGATGTAGTAAGCTTGCCCTTTTTTTGTGTCCATACCTTAGCCCGATTCACTTGCGGGATAGAAAAATCCCCTCCGGCCATCTGCGGCCGGAGGGGATGATATTTTCTGTGTCCGATGTATCGGGATTATTCAGCCTTGCCGGCGGAACCGAGCACGTTCACGATCTTGTGGCGATAGAGCTTCTCCATGTTGTCGCGAGCCGGGCCGAGATACTTGCGGGGATCGAACTCCTGGGGCTGTTCGGCGAATACGCGACGAACGGCGGCGGTCATGGCCAGACGGCTGTCGGAGTCGATGTTGATTTTGCAAACGGCGCTCTTGGCAGCCTTGCGGAGCTGTTCTTCGGGGATACCGATGGCATCGGGAAGCTTGCCGCCGAACATGTTGATGGTGTCAACCTCGTCCTGGGGCACGGAGCTGGAGCCGTGGAGCACGATGGGGAATCCGGGGAGCTTTTCCATAACGGCGTCGAGCACGTCGAAAGCCAGGGGCGGGGGAACGAGCTTGCCCTCGGCGTTGCGAGTGCACTGTGCGGGCGTGAACTTGTATGCGCCATGGCTGGTGCCGATGGAGATAGCCAGGGAGTCGCAGCCCGTGCGGGTAGCGAAGTCTATTACTTCCTCGGGATCGGTGTAGGTGTGGTGGTCGGAGGATACTTCGTCCTCGACGCCGGCGAGCACGCCGAGCTCACCTTCAACTGTTACGTCGAACTGGTGTGCGTAGTCCACTACTTTCTTGGTGAGGGCCACGTTCTCCTCGTAGGGGAGGTGCGAGCCGTCGATCATTACCGACGAGAAGCCCGAGTCGATGCAGCTCTTGCAGAGCTCGAAGGAGTTGCCGTGATCGAGGTGAAGCACGATCTGGGGCTTTTCCCAGCCGAGTTCCTTGGCGTATTCAACTGCGCCCTGTGCCATGTAGCGGAGGAGCGTCTCGTTGGCATACTTGCGTGCGCCGCTCGAAACCTGAAGGATTACGGGGCTCTTTTCGCCTGCAGCGGCCTTGATGATGGCCTGCAGCTGCTCCATGTTGTTGAAGTTGAAAGCGGGGATGGCATATCCACCCTTGATGGCCTTGGCGAACATCTCGCGGGTGTTGACGAGGCCGAGTTCTTTGTAGCTTACCATTTGGATATTGATGTTTGGATGTTGAAGTTTCCCTTGTGTAGGCACGGCCCCCGCCGGGGTGTGCCTTCAGAGTGCAAATTTACGAAAATAATTCAATTTCCGCAACAAAAATGCACAGGTCTACTTCTTTCCGAGGCTCCCTTCGAGAGCCATGCGTGCGCGGTCCAGAATCGAGAGCTGCGCGGGCTTGATGTGGATGCTCACTTTTGAGCTCTTCCGGCTCAGGAATATGATGGAGGAGTGGAGCACGATGGCCACCCATTCCTCAAAAGGGACGATGGCATGGATGCGTCGCAGGGGAATGCGGTGGAAGGGCGAAGCAGGGTCCACGCTGTTGATGACCAGCGCGTCGACAGGACCGTCCATGTCGATTGTCACGTTATGATGTTCGGCCACATAGTCGAACAGCAGGGGGATGTCGAGATAGTCGGGGCTCGACGGTGCTTTGGAGTACTTTTTGTACAGCGTGTCTATAATTTCTTTCGTTATCATTATCCGGTTGGTAAGTCAGGGTTTCCAAATTATTCTACTTCCTAACATTGGAACGGACAAAAAAGTTCCTCAATATGAAAAAAGTTTTTCACATTTCACTTTTGCCATCGTTTTGTAATAAGGCTCGGCGTGAGCCCTGACTTGAAAAGACGCTTGACGGACAATGGAATAAGCCATGGAAGAATGAGCAGGGCCGTCCATACCGGGCCGATACAGAATCGTAGCACGGAGGCGCCTCCGCACACTGCCACGGCAAGCAGGATTAGCGCGCCCATGCCCCTGCCGAGACGTAGCCCGTAGCGACGGCGGAAAACGGCATAGACTATGGCCGTGTAGACCGCATACCAGAGCGTGTAGGCAATGCCCAGACCCGTGAATCCGAGCGTGCGCCATCCCGTCGTGTAAAGGAGTAGCATAACCACGGCGCTTAGCACCTCCGTGACCAGGTAGATGCGGCCCTCGCCCTTGGCAAGAATCACGAATGCCATGCACCACGATACGGCACGGAACACCACACCCGCCATCGCCAGGCTGATGAACGGCAGCATCGCGAGAAAGCTCGAGCTGTACAGTACGCGCACCATCAGCTCATCGAAGCACACGAAAAGCACAGCGAAAGGCATCAGCACCCACAGGGCCACGGCCGTCTCGTGCGAAACGAGCACCGCCGTGCGCCGCGGACGTTTGATCGTCGCGCTCAGACGGGGATAATATTCTATCGCTATGGCCGTGAAAATCACGCCCACATACTGGTTGACCATCGTGAAGCCCGACTGATATATGCCCACATCGGCAGTCGAGGCCTCGCGGTTGAGGAATATGGCGAAGATATACGATGCGAACTGGGTGATGAAGTCCGTAACGGTGAGGTAGAGTCCGAGTACGATCATCCCGCGGCCCAGAGAGAGGGCCTTGCGAAGCGACGGACGCGGATCCGGACGCCCGGGCAGCCTGCGTGAAGCCATGTAGGAGAAGAGCCATAGACACAGCGGCAAGGCCATGACAGCACCTGTGATGCCTCTCTCGCGGCCGAAGTAAAGACAGCACACGATTATGGCTGTGCCAGCCACGGAGCCCGCGAGATTGGCGCGGGCAAGCTTGCGGAGCTCGCGGAAGGACTGCAGTATGGCATTGTCCGCCGCCGTGAGGTTCGAAGCAAGAATAGTCAGCGACAGCAGCCGGAAGCTCCAGGCATAGTCTGCGGAACCGAAAGTGGCTATGCTGATTTCCGGAGCGAGGATTAGGGTCAGCAACATGCCGGCCACACCGGCCGTCAGCGCAATCATCCGCGAGGCGTGGGCCAGCGCGCGCGCTGCCCGGGAGCCGGTGCCTTCTTCCGCAAGAGGGGAGAGGTCGCGGACCGCGCTTTGCCGCAGTCCCATCTGGCACACGAAGGAAATGGTCATCACCGTCTGGACGAAAAGAGCCATTATGCCCACGCCTTCCGGCCCTATCCACAATGCCGCGCACTTGGCGCGGACGATGCCCGCGAGAATATTCACCCCCTGTACGCCGCCGAAGACGCCGAGTGCTTTTAGGACCGTGGAGGTGAGTGATGACATTCTCGAAAGAGCGGGTTTTGAGGCTATGCGGGCGGGCTCACGGCTTGCGCAGCCATTCCGCGGGGTTCAGTTTGGTTTTTTCGTTTCGGATTTCGAAGTGCAGTGTAGGATGCCCGTCGTCTTCAGGATCAGGCGCGAGAGTGCCCAGAAGCTGTCCGGCCGTCACCTCCTGGCCTTTGTGCACCTTCAGTTGCTCGATTCCGGCATATACGGTTAGGTAGTTGCCGTGGCGCAGAATCACGATGTTGTGATAGCTGTCCAGGCGGAATATGGAGCTAACGGTGCCGGGGAATACAGCGCGGGCTGAGGCGCCGGGTGCTGTGCGCAGGTCTATGCCGTTGTTCTGCACATCCACACGCGCAAGCTCCGGATGCGAGCTGCGCCCGAATGAGGAGCTCACCGTGAACGCTTTGTCCACAGGCCATGGCAGACGGCCCTTGTTGGCGGCGAATCCGCCCGACAGGGGCGACACGGGCTTAGCCGGCTGCGTGCTTGCCGGAGCCGGTTTTGTTGGTTTCGTGCTCGGAGTCGGCTTGCTCTGCGGCGTATCTTTTTTCTTGTTCTTGCCGCCCTGCTGTTTCGCCTCCTCGGCACGGCGTCTTTCCGCTGCTTCCGCCTCGGCCTTGCGTCGTGCCTCCTCGGCCGCTTTGCGGCGGGCTTCTTCTTCGGCTGCCTTGCGGGCTTCCTCGGCAATGATGCGGTCGAGCTCGGCGTCAAGACGTCGTGCCAGTGCCTCTTTCTCGCTCAGCACACGACGGAGCGTGCTTCCCTGTCTGCGCAGGCTGTCCACCAGCACCGATGCTGCCTCGCGCGAGTTGCGCAGGCGCGTATCCTCGGCCTTTACGCCGGCAAGCGTTGTCGACAGCGAGGCTTCGAGCGTGTCGAGGCGGGCGCGGCGCTGACGCAGCGAGTCCAGCTCCACACGCAGCTGCCGCGTGCGTTGGCTCTGTGCTGCGGAAAGCTCCCTCAGGTAGCGCACACGGCTGAGCATGGCCGAAAAGTTTTCCGCACTGAAAATAAAGGTCAGGTCCGACACGCCCTGACGCTGACGGCGCATGGCCGCGAGATTGCGCCCGTAGGCAGCCCGCAGACGCTCCACCGTGCCTTCCGTTCGGCTCACGGTATCGGCCAGTGCGCTGATGCGGCGCCGCAAGTCGTTAACCTGCGTGTTCAGGGTCGCAACCCGTGTCTGCGAGGCCGTGATGTCTACATCGAGGCGCTGAAGGCGTTTCAGCTGCGAGCGCGTGTTGCTTTCGTTGGCGGCAATGTCCTTCTGCGTGCGTTTTATCTCCTCGGCAGTGCGCTTTTTTTCGCGACGCACATCGCCCGAGGTGCGCGGAGCCGGCTTCTTGGTCTTGGACTTGTTGCTGCTCTTGCCCTTGGTGCTCTTCTTGGCAGGTGCAGGAGCCTCCTTGCGCGTTCCGGTCTTGCGCCGCGCATCGACCTCCGGGGTCGTGACGGCGGTCGCCAGCAGCACGAGCAGCAGCGAGACAAGCAAGTGAAGACGGGGCAGGCGCACGGACATGGCAATCAAAGGCTCTCCGCCAGTTTGATCAGTGAAATACGTTTATAGTCAGCGCCGGGTCGGCGGAATTTGATACTGTCGCCGATGCTGTTCCATTTGGCGCGGGTCAGACTGTAGTCAAGTTTGACGGCTACCTCCGACTTGCCGCTGACGGCAGCCAAGGCCACGGATGCGGCCGTCGGTCCGGCGGATGTTTTCTCTATGTCGCCGTATTCGATCCCGGCCACAGGCACGCCGTCGCGAGTGAAGCCTACGGCACCGAGCTCCTGCGTTGCAGGATTCCAGTCGTAAAGAACCTCGATTCCACCGATCCCCTCGGGAACGGCCCGTTCGGGACGTCCGAGCAGATAGCCCTGAAGGTCGGCCAGCGTCAGGCCCGTGGATGCGCCGAGCCGTGCGATGGATTCCGCGATACAGTATTTATGAAATTTATCCACAACGAAGATCGAGTCCTCCGAAGCATAAAGCTGTCCCACCTCCATGCCGAAAATGCGCAGGGAGATATATATTTCGCGTCCCTTGACGAGGGTGGCGCGTCCGCTGCATGACAGGCTTTTGGGCGAGGTCAGACGGATATTTACGGGCACTTCCAGCGAGCTCCATTCTCCGAACGTTGCAGGGAATATGATTGAGGATGCCGGTGCCTGCGTCGGGGCCTTCTGCAGGGAATCGGATACAGCCTCGATCACCTGCAAGGGGGCGGGAGCATTGCCCTTTTTGTGGCACGATGAAGCGGCCACGGCCAGCAGCAGCGTGCACAGATATAGCAGTTTATGATTTTTCATTGTGCAAAATAGGTTTTATGGACGGCTTTTTTCTTTATCAGCTCGTCGTCCGGCTTCAGCATGGAGGCTTTCTCCCAGAACTCGGCGGCCTCGTGCAGCAGACCGTTCCAGAAATATATGTCTCCGGCATGGTCGTAGATTTCGTATGAAGGCATGGATAGCACGCTATCCTCGTCAAGCTCGATCGCTTCTTCATCGGCTTCTTCTGACTCACTGATAGTTACATTGGTCCCTTCGAGGGCTTTGTGGATTATAGTTATTTCCCGTGAGTCTACCCCGGTCGAATCTATCTCCACCTCGACGTGCTCGCCGTAAGCCGCCAGCGCCAGGTCTATAAGGCGCTTGGCCTCGGGGAAGTCCTTGCGGCGGAACTCCACCCAGGCATATGTGTCGAGATATGTCGGATTTTCGGGGTCCTCGCTCACGGCCAGTGAGGCATATGTGCGAGCGAGGCTCAGGTTCACGCTGTCAAGGGCCATGAAGTATGCCATGTTGTTCATGGCCATGGCGTTATGAGGATTCAGCCTGATGGCCTCGGTGTATTCCGTATATGCGCTGTCGCGCATCTCCAGGAAGTTGAGCAGATCGCCGCGCGTGGTGTGGTATGAGGATGATTGCTGCGGGTCGCTGAGAGCCTCGGGAGGTACACTGTCGAGCATGTCCAGCGCAGCTCGACGGTCGCCGTCAAAGCTAAGCATTCCGGCAGCTCCGAGGCGGAATGATAGATTGTCCGGGAAAAGACGGATGGCACGTCGCATCTCGTCGAGCACCTCCGCGGCCGGGCGCAGCCGCGAGAGTGTGGTCAGGTAGCCTCCCCACACTTCGGCATCCGAGGGGTCGAGGTCAATGGCGTAGGTGTATTGTTCGTGCGCACCCTCGTAGTTGTCCTGCGTGAGTTCATACGCCGCATACAGCGAGTGCAGACGGGCTTCGCCTGGATTGGTTTCGAGGAGCTTTTCGAACATGGCGCGGACGCGCGTGCGGTTTTCGGGCTCTTCGAAAAGGGCACGGGCATAATGCAGCAGCAGGTCGAGCTTGGGTTCGAAGTCGAGGTCCGAGGCGGCCAGCGCATTGAACACCTCGCGGTCGAAAGCCGCGCTGTCGCCCTGCTCGCTGAAGAACTGCGCGCGGTTGATGAAAACTTCGCCGCTCTCCGGTTCGAGTTCGAGTGCGTGGTCGAAGTATTTCAGGGCTGAATCCGGCATGCCCATGGCGCCGAAAGTGTTTCCGGCATAGAGGTTTACCTGAATGTTGTCAGGTGCCGAGGCGATAAGGTGCTGAAGTTCGGACACGATTGCCGTGGTGTCGCGCCGCGCGGAGAAGGCACGGATTTTCTGCGATGTTATTCCAACATCACCGGGCAAGGCTCCTAAAAGGCGGTCGTAGATGGTGAGGGCGCGGTCGAAGGCCGTAGTGTCGCCCCGTAAAGACTTGAACACAAGCACCTCGGCCAGATTCAGCGACACATCCGTGCGGTCGGGACGCACGGAATCGAGCAGCGACCATGCTTCTACCAGATCGTCAAGACGACCCTTGTTACCGGCGAAACGGAGGTATGTGCCGGCAAGCTGCAAATCGGACGGAGCGGCCTTGAAACGACGCTTCAGGGCCTCGTAGGCCTGTTCGGTGCGGAGGCTATCGTTGTAGGGCGATAGCATGTCCAGTTCCGCCAGATCGCCTGCGATAAAGGGGTCGCCGGGGTCGAGGGCAGCAGCGCGGCGCAGCAGCATGTAGTAGTCGTCGTAGCGCTCGTCGGTTTTGGCGGCGGCGGCTTCAAGGTAGATGTAACGGGCCTTGGCGATAGCACGGGCCTTCTCGGCCTCGCTACCCAGCGGGTCCGGGGCTTTGGCGCCGATATTCATGACGACAAGGATTGCCGCCAGCAGCAACAGTATGTGACGGGTGGCCTTCATCTGCGGGCTGTTATTCGATGCCCGTGTGGCCGAAAGCGCCCTTGCCGCGCACGGTATGGTCGATTTCCTCTACCGGTTCCCATTCCACACGGGTGTAGGTGGTGATGACCATCTGGCATATGCGGTCGCCGTCGTTGATGGTGAAGTCTTCCTTGGAGAGGTTTATGAGGATCACTCCTATCTCGCCGCGGTAGTCGGCATCGACCGTCCCGGGGGTATTGGCCAGGGATATGCCGTGGTGCAGGGCCAGACCGCTGCGGGGACGTATCTGCATTTCGTACCCTACGGGCAGCTGCACGCGCAGTCCCGTGGGAATCAGGGCGCGCTCCAGCGGGCCGAGCGTGACGGGTTTGTCAAGACAGGCACGGATGTCCATGCCGGCAGCTCCGGGAGTCTCGTAGGCGGGAAGCTCGTTGCCGGAGCGGTTTATGATTTTGACTTTTAGCATTTTTCAGATGTTGATGCGTTTTGTGGTTTCGCCGGCCTTGAGGATGTAGATGCCGCGCAGAGGCAGGCGCAGGCGCATGGTTCCGGGCTGTAGGGTGCGCGAGGCCACGGGCTGTCCCAGAATGGTGAATACCTTTATGGGCGTGGTTTTGTTGGCAGTGATAAGTACCTGCCCGCCGTCGCGCACGACCACGTCTATTTTCTCCACGTCGGCATCATCGGAGGCAAGTACCCACGCGCTCTCGCGGGGTGTGTCCACGGGTTGCCAGCGTGCGGAGGCGTTGCTCCCTGTGCTCTGGGCGGTGGCGCAGAGGGCAAGTAGCAGGGCGGTCAGCAGGGGCAGCAGTCGTCGTTTTGCTTGCATAGGCGGGCAGTCTTAGCTTTGTGGGGTTATTTCGCCGGCTATGGGCTGGCGCAGATAGTTGGCCACCTCCTGGGTGGGGAGGTTGAGGCCGAACAGATACATCATTTTGGTTATGGCGGCCTCGAAAGTGATGTCGGCACCCGAGATCACGCCCGTGGCGGCCAGAAGATCTCCGGCCACATAGCGGGTCGGATGGACGCTGCCGTTGACACACTGGGTGACGTTCAGGATTACGATACCGCGGTCGATGGCATCCTTCAGCGCATCCACGAACCATTTGGCCGTTGGGCCGTTGCCAGCTCCGTATGTGCGGAGCACTATGCCCTTGATGCCGGGAGTGGCAAGAAGGTGACGCAGGACATCCTCGCGCAAGCCCGGAAAGAGGTCTATGGCCATGACGGACTGGTTGAGGTTGAAATGCGGATTCAGCGGGCGCACCTCATCCACCTTGGCCAGGGCGTCGCGGTCGAACTGTATGCCCAGGCCTATCTTGGCCAGCGCAGGATAGTTGTTGCTCTTGAAGGCGTTGAAGTTATCGGCGCTGCGCTTGGTGGCGCGGTTGCCACGCCAGAGATAGTTTTCGAAGAGGATAGCCACTTCCCGCACCACGGGGCGTCCGTTGCCGTCGTTCGCGGCCGCTATCTGGAGAGCGGTGATGAGATTTTCCT
This sequence comes from uncultured Porphyromonadaceae bacterium, assembly GCA_947175605.1. Lineage (GTDB taxonomy): Bacteria > Bacteroidota > Bacteroidia > Bacteroidales > Muribaculaceae > CAG-873. The sequence continues at coordinate 15,192 of CAMWNH010000009.1, read as the reverse complement.
CGCCGTCCGTGCGAACCTCGCCCACGGGGAGCTGCGAGCCTGTGATGATCACGGGCTTGTGAAGGTTCTCGAGCATGAAGGATAGAGCCGAGGCCGTGTAGGCCATGGTATCGGTTCCGTGGAGCACCACAAACCCGTCATAAGAGTCGTAGTTGTCGGCTATGCTCCGGGCGATGTCCGTCCAGTGGTCGGGGTTCATGTCGGAGGAGTCGATAGGCGGGTGGAACTGGATGTTGTCGATTATGTAGTCGAGCATCTTCACCTTGGGCACATTCTCGATAAGGTGCGTGAAGTCAAAGGGCCGGAGAGCCTTGGTCTTCGGGTCCTCGATCATTCCGATGGTACCGCCGGTGTAGATAATCAGTATCCGTGGTTTTTTGCTCATTTGCGGAGAGGGTGGGAGTGAGGTTGTTACTTTACTTGGGCGCCGGGTGTGGCGGGGGCCGAAGGTGCGATTACGCAGAGCGAGCCGTCGGCGTTGAGGGCGGAAAGAATCATGCCGTCCGACACGATGCCCTTGAGCTTGCGGGGCGGAAGGTTGGCGATGAACACCACCTGCTTACCCACGAGTTCAGCCGGGTCGGCATAGTGTTGCGCGATGCCGCTGACAATGGTGCGTCCGCCGGGGGTGAGACCGCCGTCGTCGATGAGGAAGCGCAGGAGCTTGTCGGCCTTGGGCACCTTGGCGCACTCGAGCACTGTACCCACGCGGAGATCGGCTTTCATGAAGGTGTCGAAATCCACGTCGGCCTGGCGGGGCTCGGGCTGCCAGTTCTTGAGCTTGTTTTCTTCCTTGATGCGTTCGAGACGCTTCATCTGCGCGTCGATAGCCTCGTCGTCGATTTTTTCAAAGAGAAGTTCGGGCTGCTGGATGCGCGCGCCTGTGGGAACAAGGTCCATGCATCCGATCATGTCCCATGAGATCTTGTCGCCGCCCAGCATCTTCACGAGATGTGCGCTCATGAAGGGCAGGAATGGCTCGAAGACAATGGCGAGGTTGGCACAAAGCTGCACGGCGGTGTTGAGTACGGTGGCCGTGCGCTCCATGTCGGTCTTGGCCATCTTCCAGGGCTCGGTCTCCTGTAGGTAGCGGTTGCCGGCACGGGCCATGTCCATGGCCCGGTTGAGGGCCTCGCGGAAGTGGAATGTCTCGATAGCCTCGGACACCTGAGCCTTGATCGTCACGATTTCCGCCTGCAGGGCCTCTTCAACAGGACCGGGCTTGGCGGCGGGAACGATGCCGTCGAAATATTTGTGGGTGAGCACGAGCGCGCGGTTCACGAAATTGCCGAGAATGGCCACGAGCTCGTTGTTGTTGCGGGCCTGGAAGTCGCGCCATGTGAAGTCGTTGTCCTTGGCTTCGGGGGCGTTGGCCGTGAGCACGTAGCGGAGCACATCCTGCTTGCCGGGGAAGTCGGCGAGGTATTCATGGAGCCACACAGCCCAGTTTCGCGAGGTGCTGATCTTGTCGCTCTCGAGGTTGAGGAACTCATTGGCAGGCACGTTGTCGGGCAGCTGGAAACCGTCGCCGTAGGCCATGAGCATGGCCGGGAAGACTATGCAGTGGAATACGATATTGTCCTTGCCTATGAAGTTGATGATGCGTGTCTCGGGATCCTTCCACCACTTCTCCCACGAGTCGGGATAGAGTTCCTTAGTGTTGGAGATGTAGCCGATGGGAGCGTCGAACCACACGTAGAGCACCTTGCCCTCAGCACCTTCCACGGGCACAGGCACACCCCAGGACAGGTCGCGCGACACGGCGCGGGGCTGGAGCCCCATATCGAGCCAGCTTTTGCACTGGCCGTAGACGTTCGTGCGCCATTCCTTGTGGCCGTCGAGAATCCAATGGCGCAGGGCGGGCTCCCACTTGTCCAGGGGTAGGAACCAGTGGCGAGTCTCGCGCAGTTCGGGCGTGGCGCCGGTGATAGCGCTCTTGGGGTTGATAAGGTCCGTGACGTTGAGGGATGTTCCGCAGGCCTCGCACTGGTCGCCATAGGCCTTGGGGTTATGGCAGTGGGGACATTCGCCCGTCACGTAGCGGTCGGCGAGGAACTGGCCGGCTTCGGGGTCGTAGAGCTGCATGGAGCTCTTTTCGATGAACTCGCCCTTGTCGTAGAGGTGGCGAAAGAATTCCGAGGCCGTGTCGTGGTGGATGGGGGAGGTGGTGCGGCTGTAGATGTCGAAAGAAATGCCCAGACCCTCGAATGATTCCTTGATGAGTTTGTGGTAGCGGTCCACGATATCCTGCGGCGTCACTCCTTCCTGCCGGGCCTTGAGCGTGATGGGCACGCCATGTTCGTCGCTGCCGCCTATGAGTGTGACAGGGCGACCGCACAGACGCAGGTAGCGGGCATAAATATCTGCAGGAACATATACACCGGCCAGGTGGCCGATGTGTACCGGCCCGTTGGTGTAGGGGAGGGCCGTGGTGATGAGTGTGCGCTTATATTCTTTTGACATGATTGGTGGTGTGGATTTTACGTTGTTAGTTCTGTCGTGCCGGCAGGCGGGTCAGTCGCTCCAAACGGTCGTGAATGATGCCTGCTTCATCTGTCGCGGGATGGGGGGCGCGAGCTTGGAAACCCTCACGGATCCTCCTGTGACCATGGGGAAAGCCTCGCGGAGCGCCTTGCGGATCCGACCGGCCACGTGCTCGATAAGAGCCGATGGCACGGCCATTTCGTCCGTGACTATTCCGACGGCTGCTCCGTAGTCGACCGTGGCGGCGAGATCGTCCGTCTCCATGGCTTGGGAAGCATTGAATTCGAGACGGATGTCCACCTCGAATTCATTGCCAATCACGCGCTCGGAAGGCAATACGCCGTGGAATGCGTGGTAGCGCAGACCTGTGAGTTCGATGGAGTCTTTATTCATCTGCGGGAGGATTTGCGGCGGCGCCGCTTTTCATCGGGTTTGGGATCGGATTTCTTGCCCGGTTTGCTCCCGAGGGTGTCGAGTGTGCGGGGCGGATTCTTCTCGTCGACTATCACGAAGTCGAGCTGTTTGGTGCGCAGGTCGGCACGGGCAACCTGCACTTTGATTTTATCGCCGAGGCGATAGCGATTGTTGTGACGACGTCCTACGAGCGCGAAATTTTCCTGGTCGAAGTCGTAGAAGTCATCGGCCAGATCGCGCACGGGCACGAGGCCCTCGCATTTGTTATCGTCGAGCTCGACATACAGGCCCCATTCCGTGACGCCGGAAATCATGCCTGTGTAGACCTCGCCGAGGTGGTCGCCCATGTATTCGACCTGCTTGTACTTGATGGATGCGCGTTCGGCGTTTGCCGCAAGCTGCTCGCGATCGGACGAATGGCGGCATTTCTCCTCGAGTTTTTCGAGATTGACGCTTCGTCCGCCATCGAGATAGCGTTCGAGCAGGCGGTGTACCATCATGTCGGGATATCGGCGTATGGGCGAGGTAAAGTGGGTGTAGTAGTCGAACCCCAGACCGTAATGGCCCACGTTGTCGGTGGAGTATTCGGCCTTGGCCATGGAGCGCAGGGCCATGAGTGTGAGCAGATCCTCCTCGGGTTTGCCCTTGATGTCTTGCATCAGTCTGTTGAGGGAGCTGTTTATTTCCTTGGGCGTGCCCTGTGTGCGCACGCGGTAGCCGAAGCGGCGGGCCATGTCGGCCAGAGCCATGAGTTTCTGCTCGTCGGGCTGTTCGTGCACGCGGTAGACGAATGCCTTTGCCTTTTTCTTGCCTTTGGGGACACGGCCGATGCGTTCGGCCACGGTCTTGTTGGCCAGCAGCATGAACTCTTCGATGAGCTTGTTGGCGTCCTTGGATTCTTTGAAATAGATGCTTACGGGATGGCCTTTGTCGTCGATTTCGAAGCGCACTTCCTCGCGGTTGAAGTCTACGCTGCCGGTGTCGAAACGCTTCTTGCGCAGAATCTTGGCCAGGCGGTCGAGCTCGAGAATCTCCTCGGCATAGTCGCCTTTGCCTGTCTCGATCACTTCCTGCGCTTCCTCGTATGTGAAGCGGCGGTCGCTGCGGATGGCCGTGCGGCAGATGCGGGAGTCGACGATTTTGCCCGAGGGCGTCATTTCGAATATGCAGGAGAAGGTGAGCTTGTCTTCGTCGGGACGCAAAGAGCAGATGCCGTTGCTGAGTCGCTCTGGAAGCATGGGCACGACGCGGTCCACGAGGTATACGCTCGTGGCGCGGTCGGCGGCCTCATGGTCGAGGGCTGTCTCGGGGCGCACGTAGTGCGTGACGTCGGCGATATGCACGCCTATTTCGTAGTTGCCGTTGGGCAGCTTGCGGAAGGACAGGGCGTCATCGAAGTCTTTGGCATCCTTGGGGTCGATGGTGAATGTCGTGACGCCACGCATGTCCTCGCGGCGGGCGATCTCTTCGGGCGTGATGTCGTCGGGAATCTTGTCGGCGGCCTTGTTCACGCTTTCGGGATAGCGGTAGGGCAGTCCGTACTCGGCGAGAATGGCATGAATCTCGGCATCGTTTTCGCCGGCAGTGCCGAGGATGTCGATGACCTCGCCACGCGGGTTCTTGGCGTCGTCGAACCAGTCGGTGATGCGCACGACGGCCTTGTCGCCAGTCTTGCCGCCTTTGAGTTTGCCCTTGGGAATGTAGATGTCGGTGGCCAGGAATTTGGAGTCCGTCTCGAGATAGGCGAAGTTCTTGTCGACCTTAAGCGTGCCGATGAAGGTCTGGTCTTTTTTCTCGATGATTTCCGTGACGATTGCCTCGGGCTCCTTGCCGCGGACATTGGCGGCGACGGAAACGCGCACGCGGTCGCCGTTGAGGGCGTGCATGGAGTTTCGCTCGGCCACGAAAATCGTTTCGCCGTCGGGGTCGGTTATGACGCTGTTCTTGCCGTTGGAACGACGCTGGAATACACCTTCGGCCTCGGTGGTGCGGGAGTGGGCCTTATACTTGCCGGGCTCCACTTCGAGGATGTCGCCGTCGAAGGCCATCTCGGCCAAAATCAATGCCACGGCACGGTGGTGCGTGGGGTTCGAGATGCCCAGTGCTCTGGATACCTGTTTGTAGTTGAAGGTTTTGGCTCCTTGCTCGGCGATGTACTGTTCGATTGCCGTGCGGAGTTCCTTTGACATGCGATTGCCGGATGTATTCTTACGTGCCATATTGTGCTTGATTTCGTGTTTATGTTCTAATCATAAACGTTTAAGCGCCGGGCATTGTTTGCCCGCGAGGCTTAGGCGTCGATGTTGGCGTAGTTGGCGTTCTCCTCGATGAAGTCGCGGCGCGGGCCCACGTCTTCGCCCATGAGCATGGAGAAGACCTGGTCGGCTTCCTCGGCGTCTGTGATGGACACCTGCTTGAGGATGCGGTGGCCGGGGGCCATTGTGGTTTCGCGGAGCTCCTTGTCGCTCATCTCACCGAGACCTTTGTAACGGGAGACGGTGATCTTGTCGCCGTACTTGGCCTTGAACTGCTGCACCTGCTGGTCGGTCCAGCAGTATTCCTCGACCTTGCCCATCTTGCACTTGTAGAGCGGGGGTGTGGCCAGGTAGAGGTAGCCTTGCTCGATGATGGGGCGCATGCAGCGGAAGAAGAAAGTCATAAGCAGCGTGGCGATGTGTGCGCCGTCGACATCGGCATCGGTCATGATGATGATCTTGTGGTATGCGAGACGCTCGATGTTCAGGGCCTCGGGGTGTTCCTCGGTGCCGGGCGTGACGCGCATGGCGCGGAAGAGGTTGGTGATTTCCTCGTTGTCGAAGATGCGGTGGGGACGCACTTTCTCGACGTTGAGGATCTTGCCTCGGAGGGGCATGATGGCCTGGAATGTACGGTCGCGGGCCTGCTTTGCGGTGCCGCCTGCGGAATCACCCTCGACGAGGAAGAGCTCGCAGTCTTCGGCCGTGCGGCTGGAGCAATCCCAGAGCTTGCCGGGGAGGCCGCCGCCCACCAGAGGGGTCTTGCGCAGGATCTTGCGACGGGCATCGGCTGCGGCCTGACGGGCCTGTGCGGCCAGAACGACCTTGGAGACGATGGTCTTGGCGTCGGAAGGATGCTCCTCGAGATAGTTGGTGAGGGCCTCGCTCACGGCCACCTGCACTGCGCCGATGGCTTCGTTGTTGCCGAGTTTGGTCTTGGTCTGGCCTTCGAACTGGGGCTCCATGACCTTGACGGAGACAACGGCCGTGAGGCCTTCGATGAAGTCCTCGCTCTTGATTTCGACTTTGGCGTTTTTGAGAAGGTTGTTTTCCTCGGCGTACTTCTTGAGCGTGAGCGTGAGGCCGCGGCGGAAGCCTGTGAGGTGTGTGCCGCCCTCTATGGTGTTGATGTTGTTGACGAAGGAGTATATGGTGTCGCTTGAGGAGGTGGTGTAGGTGAAGGCTACTTCCACGGGGATGCCTCCACGCTCGGTGTTGAGGTCGATGACATCGTTGATGAGGGGCTCCTTGTTGGCGTTGAGGTATTCGACAAACTCGCGGAGGCCTTTCTCGGAATAGAATGTCTCGGTGCGGGGCTTGCCGTCCTCATCGCGGTCGCGGAGGTCGGTGAGGGTGAGACGGATTCCGGCGTTGAGGAACGCGAGGTCGCGCAGACGGTTGGCCAGGATGGAGTACTGGTAGACGGTGGTCGTGAAAATGGAGCCGTCGGGCTTGAAGGTGACTGTTGTGCCTGTGGTGTCGCTCTCGCCGGTGATCTTGAGCTCGGATGTGGGCTTGCCGCAGGAGTATTCCTGGGTGTATATCTTTCCGTTGCGACGGACGTCGGCGCGGAGATATGTGGATAGGGCGTTAACGCAGGATACACCGACGCCGTGAAGGCCGCCGGAAACTTTGTATGAACCTTTGTCGAACTTGCCGCCGGCGTGGAGCACGGTCATGACGACTTCCAGGGCGCTCTTCTTCTCTTTCTCGTGAGTATCGACGGGGATGCCACGGCCGTTGTCGACCACGGTTATGGAGTTGTCTTCGTTGATGGTTACTTCGATGTGCGATGCGAAACCGGCGAGGGCTTCATCGATAGAGTTGTCGACGACCTCATACACCAGATGGTGGAGGCCTTTTTCGGAAATGTCGCCAATGTACATTGCCGGGCGTTTGCGCACGGCCTCGAGTCCTTCCAGTACCTGAATATTACTGGCGCTGTATTCTGCGTTATGTTCTGACATATTGTAAAGTAGTTGCTTTTCTATTGGAAGAGGTGCATTTTATCGGGCAAAAATACGAAAAATTTTGCAAACCACAAAAGATTGTCGTGAATTCTCGCGCGTGCGTGGGTATGCGAGGGTAACGGGATAGGGGGAGACGGTGATTCAGGCCTTCAGGGTGCGGCGTACGGCGTCGCGGATGCGTTGGGCGAGGGGCCCGCCCCGGCGGAGCGTGCGGATAACGCCATCGATGTAGCGGTCCTTGTTGCGGAAACCGCAGAGCTGGGCCACGTTGGCGGAAACGAGCATGGACTTCTGGTTGTAGACGCGTAGAATGGCGGGATAGTCGGCGTTGCGGATATAGCCGTCGAATTCGTTGTGGAATTTTTGGAAGAGTCCGCGGGGATTTATTTCGTCGGTGAGTTCGCGGAGGTGGCGTTCGAGAGTGGCGGCATCGCGGCATCGGGCATCGACGCGGTATTCCATCGTGCGTTTGACACGGTGGCGTGTGTGGAGCATGGCCTGTTCGCTGAGGTCGGCCCGGAAGAGGGAGATGATGGTGTTTCGCACATGGTGGAAGGCATGGTCGGGGTCCTTGCCGCCGGCCTCGGCCATGGCACGCACGATGTCTTCGAGCAGTAGCAGGTTCTCGATTTCGGCAACTTCCGGCACCATGATGTTTTTGCCGCGCAGATATTCGACCTCGGCGGAGTCGCGCCTGTCGCGGTCGACGATGCCGGTGCTGTCGAGTTTGTGGAAGGATGAGAGGTCATTGAATGTGCGGACGGCCTCGATGACCTTATTGCAGCTACCGAGGGAGCGGACGGTATGGTCGGGGAAGATGAGGGGATAGAGTTTGGCGTCGATGGAGTGTCGGCTATCGCCTTCGATGAATAGCACTGGCTTGCGTGCGCCGACGAGAGTCATGTAGAGCTCGGGCGGGAGGTCGTTGCCTGTGGGCATGAGGGTATAGTCCCATGCGTCGGCGCCGGGGTCGCAGTCGCGCACCCAGAGAATGCGCGCCCCATTGCGTGTGGCTGCGAATTCGGGGTCGTGGGTGGTGTAGCAGAAGGTGCAGTCGGGCCGGGATTCTTCGATGCGGTTCCAGAGGGAGGAGGTGAGGGTGGGGTGGAGGAAGAGCTCGGGGGAGTCAACGAAAATGACTGAGGATTTAGGGGCGTAAAGTACTGCTCCTGCGCAATATAGTACGGCTCGCTCGCCGTCGGAGAGGCGTCGTGCGCCATAGGTGTCGTTGGAGGTGTCGTTGTGTCCGTCGAGACTTCGGGAGAAGAGAATCTTTCCGCTGTCAATGAGGACGCGATTGCCGGGGAATACGCTCTGCCATAGAGAGATGACGCGGTCGAGCAAGGTGCGTCGGAGGGCAACATCGCGGCCGTCGGCGATTGCGAGTTTGTAGCCGATGAGATTGACCATCTCGTCCTGCATGAGGCGTGCGAGAAGGTCGTCGAGAGGGGTGTGGCCGGCGGAGTCGCGGGCATACAGTGCCTCGAGGATGGATATTCGGGCGGCGCGAGGACCGAGCGAGTCGATAACGGCGCGGGTGAAGCGGGTTTTTCCGGCGCCGTTCGCGCCGATGATGACGAGGCTTTCTCCGGACTCGAGAGAGAGTGTGTCGGCCGGGGAGCCAATGCGTTTCGGGAGCGTAATTTCCATGGCGCAAGTTAATAAAAAAGGGCGAAAACGGCAAATTTTGACGAGCAAAGATGAAATTCGGGAAAAGCGATGGTGTGGGTGATTATTTTTGCGGGGAAAAAGCAAAAACAGCTACAAGATATGGAGATCAGGCCAATTTTATCGCAAGAAAAGCGAATGTGAATTGCGAAAAAATTCGTAATTTTGCATCGGTTTTCAATAACATAAGGTCGCCGGTGTTAGGGTGGCGACAGGTTTCAACTCGTCTGAAAAAACTAATAATAAAATAGATAGCTTAAATGAAAAGAACAGCAGTACGCATTATGAGCGTGACCCTCGGCGGTCTCGTTCTGTCCGCATCTCTCTCCGGCTGCGCCAAAAAAGACCAGTCGGCAGCTATGGCGGCCTCCCAGTCAGCTCCAGAAATAGCAGTTCAGACTGTGAGTGAGGAGGATTCCGAACTTGCCAAGACGTATCCGGCAACCATCAAGGGCAAAACGGATATCGCGATCCGCCCTCAGGTGACGGGTTTCATCACCAAGGTGCATGTGGACGAGGGTCAGCATGTGAAGAAGGGTCAGGTGCTTTTCACGCTTGATCAGGTTCAGTTCCAGGCCGCTGTGTCGCAGGCCGAGGCCGCAGTGAACTCGGCGCGCACGGCTCTGAACACGGCGCAGATCACGGAGCAGAACAAGAAGATGCTGCTGGACAAGAATATCATTAGTGAATATGAGTGGCAGATGGCTGCCAATTCGCTGGCACAGGCCAAGGCGCAGCTTGCGCAGGCCGAGGCCGGACTTGTGACAGCGCGCAAGAATCTGGCATACACGGTTGTGACGGCCCCGAGCGACGGCGTGGTTGGCACGATTCCGAGCCGCGAAGGTTCGCTGGCATCACCCTCGTCGGCCCAGCCTCTGACGACGGTGAGCGATAATTCGCAGGTGTATGCATATTTCTCGCTGACTGAGAAGGACCTTCTGGACCTGAACGAGAAGGGTGGCGTTGACGCCGGCATCAAGTCGATGCCTGCCGTGAACCTGGTGCTTGCCGACGGCACGGTTTATCCCTACCAGGGCAAGGTTGCCACGGTTTCGGGCGTGATCGAAAACACGACGGGCTCGGCATCGGTGCGCGCTCTGTTCGACAACCCCAACGGAACGCTCCGCTCGGGCAGCACGGGTCAGGTGTCGATTCCTGTGGTGAACAAGAATGTGATCATTATCCCGCAGAAGGCAACGTTCGAGGTTCAGGACAAGCGATTCGTGTACACGGTGAATGATTCGAACAAGACGGTGACGACGCCTGTGACGGTTCAGAACGTGAACGACGGCAAGACATTCGTGGTGCTCGAGGGTCTGAAGCCGGGCGATCGCGTGGTGACGGAAGGCGTGGGCACGAAGGTGCGCGACGGTATGGTGATCACTCCCAAGGCTGCAGAAGCCGCAGCAGCTCCAGCACAGGCCGAATAAGCTGAAGGATATTACGATTTTTCACATTTTCAAGGTATTACAAGACAGTGAAACTCGATACGTTTATTAATCGCCCGGTGCTTTCGACGGTGATTTCGATCTTCATCGTTCTGCTGGGTATCATCGGACTGACGTCTCTGCCCGTGACGCAGTATCCGGATATCGCTCCTCCTACCATTTCGGTGAGCACCACTTATACGGGCGCTAACGCACAGGCCGTTCTGAATTCGGTGATCGCACCTCTTGAGGAGGCTATCAACGGTGCCGAGGGCATGACCTACATGAAGTCGACGGCCACGAACACGGGTTCGGCGACGATCAACGTTTATTTCAAGCAGGGTTTTGACCCTGATATGGCTGCGGTGGATGTGCAGAACCGCGTGGCCAAGGCGCAAAATCTACTTCCGTCGGAGGTAACGCAGGTGGGTGTGCTGACACAGAAGCGCCAGACGTCGATGCTCGTGGGCATCGCGCTTGTGGACGAGACGGATAGCTACTCGCCGGAGTTTCTGGATAACTATATGAAGATCAACATCGTGCCGCAGCTTCAGCGTGTGTCGGGCGTGGGTGATGTGATGTCCTTCGGCGCTGACTACTCGATGCGTATATGGCTTCGTCCGGATGTGATGGCCCAGTACAGCCTGATGCCGACGGATGTGATGCAGGCACTTGCCGAGCAGAATATCGAGGCCGCTCCGGGTGCGTTCGGCGAGCAGGGCAATCAGTCGTTCCAGTACACGATGCGCTACAAGGGCCGTCTGACTACACCTGAGGAATTCGGAGATATCGTGATCCGCGCGCTGCCTACGGGCGAGGTGCTATATCTGAAGGATGTGGCAGATGTGGAGCTGGGTCGCGTGACTTACGGTTTCGCGAACATGTCGAACGGCCATCCATCGACGATGGCCATCGTGTTCCAGACGGCCGGTTCTAACGCCACGCAGATTATCAAGGACTGTCTGAGACTTGTGGACACGATGAAGCAGGATCTTCCCGAGGGCCTGGTGATGGAGGTGCCGATGAACAACAACGACTTCCTTTATGCATCGATCAACAATGTGTTGCGCACGCTACTCGAGGCGTTTATACTTGTGTTCTTCGTGGTGTATGTGTTCCTGCAGGATTTCCGCTCGACGCTGATTCCGGCAATTGCCATTCCTGTGGCGCTGATCGGTACGTTCTTCGTTCTGAATCTGATAGGTTTCTCGATCAACCTGATCACGCTTTCGGCGCTTGTGCTTGCCATCGCGATTGTGGTGGACGATGCGATCGTGGTCGTGGAGGCAGTGCACGCGAAGCTTGATGCGGGCTATACGTCGTCGCGACGTGCGTCGATCGATGCTATGAACGAGATTGCGTCGGCCCTGATTTCGATCACGCTTGTGATGATGCTTGTGTTCATTCCCGTGTCGTTCATGCCGGGCACGTCGGGTGTTTTCTACCGTCAGTTCGGTCTGACGATGGCGATAGCGATCGGTTTCTCGGCTGTGAACGCACTGACGCTTTCGCCAGCGCTGTGCGCACTGTTCCTGAAGCCTCACAAGGATGACACGCGCACGACCGGCGAACGCGTGAAGGATGCCTACAAGGCTGCGGGCGAGGTGGCCAAGAAGCACTGGGGCGGGCTGAATGTTCCGCCGGTGCTGTCGGTGATAGGCCTTGTGGCCACGATCACATTCATGGTTCTGGACTGGTATTCTTTCGAGAATCCCGTGGAGAGCATAATCGCCTGGTGCGTGGCAGTCTTTACGGTGCTGGCAATCTTCGGCAAGCGCTTCCACGCGGCTTTCGAGGCGGGCTACGGCAAGCTTCTGAATGTGTACGAGCGCATCACGTCGTTCTTTGCGAAGCATAAGATATGGGCTTTCGGGATGGTGGGCGCCGCGCTTGCGTTCCTGGTATGGATCATGTCGGTGACACCGACGGCTCTTGTGCCGAATGAGGATACGGGCACGGTGTTCGTGATGATAGACCTTCCTCCTGGTTCGTCGCAGGAGCGCACGACCGAGGTAATCAAACAGGTGGACGAGATAATTTCGCGCGTTCCCGGTGTGGCAATCCGCGAGAGCATCAACGGCTACAGCTTCCTTGCAGGTCAGGGCGCGACGTATGGCACGTTCATCCTGAAGCTGAAGGACTGGTCGGAGCGCACGTCGGCGGAGTCGTCGGACGCTATCATCGGTCAGATCTACGCAATGTGCGGTCAGGAGGTGAAGGATGCGCGCGTGATGGTTTTCGCGCCGCCTATGATCACGGGTTACTCGGTGACGAACGGTTTCGAGCTTGAGATGCAGGACAAGACGGGCGGCGATGTGAATACGTTCTTCGGCATCGTGCAGAACTTCCTGAACGAGCTGAACCAGCAGCCTGAAATCCAGATGGCTTATACGACGTTCAACCCGGCGTTCCCTCAATATCTCGTGGATGTGGATGCAGCGAAGGCCAAACAGGCCGGCATCAGTCCGTCGGTGATCCTGCAGACTCTTCAGGGCTATTACGGCGGTATGTATGCATCGAACTTCAACCGTTTCGGCAAGATCTACCGCGTGATGATGCAGGCTTCGCCGGAGGCACGCGTGAGCCCGGAGACGCTGAGCTCCATCAAGGTGCGCAATGGCAACGAGATGGCTTCGATCTCGAATTTCGTGACGCTGAAACGTGTGTACGGCCCGGACCTTCTGAACCGATTCAATATGTTCACGAGTATTTCCGTGTCGGGTCAGCCTACCCAGGGTTACTCGTCGGGTGAGGCTCTGGCGGCCATCGAACGCGTGGCCAAGACGGCGCTTCCCCGTGGCTACGGCTATGAGTATGCGGGCATGACGCGCGAGGAGTCGCAGACGGGTTCGAGCGCGACGACGACGATTTTCGGACTGTGTCTTCTGTTCGTGTTCCTGATTCTGTCGGCCCAGTATGAGAGCTATATTCTGCCGCTGGCCGTTATTCTGTCGATTCCTTTCGGTCTGGCGGGTGCGTTTATTTTCGCTCAAATGTTCGGAATCTCGAACAATATCTATCTGCAGATCGCTCTGATCATGCTTATCGGTCTGCTTGCGAAGAATGCGATCCTGATTGTGGAGTTCGCGCTTGAGCGCCGTCAGACCGGTATGAGTATCTTCAAGGCGGCCATCGCGGGCGCAACGGCACGTCTGCGCCCCATCCTGATGACTTCTCTGGCTATGGTTATCGGCCTTCTGCCGATGATGTTCTCGTCGGGTGTGGGAGCGAACGGTAATCGCGCGCTGGGTGCAGGCTCAGTCGGCGGTATGCTCATAGGCATGCTCTGCCAGATCTTTGTAGTTCCGGCTCTCTTCGTGGCGTTCGAGACTCTGCAGGAGAAGTTCAAGCCCATGAAGTGGCAGGACCAGGAGAAGGGCGGCAATATCGCCAACGAAATCGAACAGTATGTACGCTAAACATCAAGATACGAATATGAATAAGATAAAGAAGCTTCTGCTTGTGTGTGCAACGGGTGTCGCGCTGACGACGCTGAACAGTTGTCACATATATCAGAAATACCATACGCCCGAGGATTCGGAGCTGACCCGCGCTTACGCGGAGGCTCTGCGTGCTCCGGAGGATTCGGCGGCACTGGGGAATCTGCCCTGGGAGCAGGTGTTCACGGATCCTCAGCTCCAGGAGCTGATAGGCCGCGCGCTGGCCAACAATACGAATCTGCGCAATGCGCAGCTGAACATCGAGGCCGCGCGTGCGGGGCTGAAGGGTGCGCGTCTGGCTTATCTGCCGTCAATAGCACTCGCGCCTAACGGGGCGGGTGCATCGTATGCGGGGAGCCCACTGTCGTGGACGTATACGATTCCGGCGCAGGCAAGCTGGGAGATAGATATTTTCGGCAAGCTACTGAACGGGAAGCGTTCGGCGAAGGCACAGGTGTTGCAGAGCGAGGCTTACGCGCAGGCTGTGCGCTCGCAGATTATAGGAGGTGTGGCTACGACTTACTATGCCATTGCCGCGGTGAAGGATCAGCTGGCGCTGTCGCGCTCGACGGCTATTCTCTGGAAGGAGAGCGTGGAGACGATGCGTAACCTGAAGCTTGCGGGGCGCGTGACGGAGGCCGCAGTTGTGCAGGCTGATGCGAATTATTATAATATCGTGGGCTCGATAACGGATCTGGAGGTGAGTCTGGATCAGTTGTACAATACGATGAGTCTTCTGCTGAACACGATGCCTCAGAAGTGGCAGGTGTGCGACAAGGTGGATCTGGCGCTGCCGGTGGCTTATTCGCAGGGAGTGGAGATGAAGGCTCTGAGTTCGCGCCCTGATGTACGCGCTGCGGAGCAGAGTCTGGCGGTGGCATATTATGCTACGAATTCGGCCCGCGCTGCGTTCTACCCGGGTCTGACGATAAGTTTCAACGGCGGGTTCACGAATCTTCTGGGGTCGATGGTGAAGAATCCCGGCGACTGGTTCTATCAGCTTGCGGGTTCGCTTGTGGCTCCGCTTTTCGCGCGCGGCCAGAATATAGCCCGTCTTGAGGCTGCGAAGGCTCAGCAGAAACAGGCGATGAATACTTTCGAGTATACGCTGATGTCGGCGGCTGCAGAGGTGAGCGATGCTCTGACGGTCTATGCCAAGAGTCTTGAGAAGTCGGAGGCTCTGCGCATGCAGGTCGAGGATCTGGAAAAGAGCGTGGAGTATACGAATGATCTGCTGCTGTATTCGACGGGGCAGACGACTTATCTGGAGGTGCTGACGGCGCAGCAAGGGTTGTTGGGGGCGCAGATCTCGCAGATAAATACGGATCTGGCTCGAGCGAAGGCTGTGATTTCTCTCTACCAAAGTTTGGGTGGAGGACGATGATATAAGGGCCCCGCGGCGATTCGCCGCGGGGCTTTTTTTGGGGGGGGGGCCTGCGCTGAAGCTTGGGGCCTGGACAAAAATTTATTTTGGATTAATCGGGGTTTATCCCGGGGGTTTCGTTGTTGACGTGCCGAAGGCACGTCCCTACAG